>CAYTRQ010000160.1:0-11823 GCA_964440025.1 uncultured Polyangiaceae bacterium
CCACAGCCCTCCTTGAGTAACTTCACCAGTGCGCTGTTTTCTGGAGATCCGGGATCGACGATCGGCATGTCGCAAACCTCCGACATTCCCGTCATCAACCGGCCATGGAGTTCGTCGTTCGTTCGGAGGTTGATGAGTCCCTCAGGTCCCTCAGCACCGTCGTGGCAGTCCGCGGCACTGCACGATGGCTGGGCGTAATCGAAAATATACATCACGGTCTCGAAGGTTGGTGGAATGGCCTGCCCACCCGAGCCGCCTGTATTGCCGCCGCCGGTGGCCCCACCGCCGGTGGCCCCACCGCCGGTGTTGCTGCCGCCGGTGGCTCCTCCGGTACCCACACCGCCGGTACTGGTTCCTCCTGTATTGGCAGTTCCGCCGGTTCCGCCAGTGGCCTCTCCTCCGGAGTTGGTTGTTCCTCCCGAGGCTCCGTTGGAGCTCCCCCCGGGGGGTGGGGGGGGGGGGGGGGGGGGGCGGGCCCCCTGTCGTTGCGCCACCGCTGCCCGTCGTCGCCCCAGTAGCGCTTCCGCCTGTCCCCCCGGTCCCAGAGTCCGTGCCTGTACCTGAGCATGCGCTCAAGCCCATGAGTGTAAAAAAAGGTAGTGTGGCGGTCTGTAGAAAAGAATTGATACGCATAGGTTAGATCCTCAAGGGGTCGAAAACTCTAATATGGTCCGTGAGGAACGTGCAAGCAAAAGAAGATCCAGAAGGGGCCCAATGATGGGGCCCTTCGAGCAGCAAAATTTTTCAAAATAACGTGACCCTGTTTCCTTAGTTTGTGACAGCAAAGTTTGGCGACAATCGCATTCGTTGCTGGGCCTGTTTAGGGAGATTCGGATTCGCGCGAGGAGCGGTCAAAAAAACGAAGTCGAACGTTGCAAGTCCGGAGCTCTCCGAGGTTGTAAGATACGCTGGAGGTGAGCGAAATGAGCGCGACGCGCATCGGACCATCGTGTAGACTCTGCCCAATGCTTGAGTCCTCAGGAGTCGCCTTTGCCGTTTCCCCTGCGGACAGATCCAGAAGTTGGCTCCGAGGAATCACAGGCTGGAGCCTGCTGCCCCTCTTCTTCCTCGCGGCTGTCCCTGCGTGTGATTTTCTCGATACGCTGCGCGGTGAGCAGAAGACCGGGCCCACCGTCGCTCCTGGCGATCCGGTCGCTCAAGCCAAACTGGCTGCCATTTTGCCAAAACTCGAAGGGTGGGAGGGGCCGGCTCCCGCAGGGAAGCGCGTGCCCGCCGGCGAGCACGAGGTGACCAGTGCCAAGGCAAGCTACTCAAAACAGGTCGACGGACAAACGCTGACGGTGAACCTCGAGCTCATGGATGGGAACCACATTCCCTCCGTATATTCGCATTTGGCGGTTTGGGCTCACAAGAACCCTTCGACCGACTTCCACAAGAACAGCATCGAGATCGAAGGACATTCTGGATTCGAAAAATGGGATCCAGAATCGAAGCGTGTGACCGTTGTGTTTCTCGTGAAGGGGCGCTTTTTATTCACCTTCAAAGGGAAGAATCTCTCACCGGAGGTCGTGGAAAAGTGGCTCCATGCAGTCGAGTGGAAGAGACTAGCTGGCTTCACTTGAAAATTCCTGGCCTAGATGAGACATGAGGCTACCCTGCAATTGGAAAGGGGAGGTTTTCAACTCACTCTAGACGGTGCGAAGGACGCCCAAAGGTTGATTCCAGTGAAATTCTCGATTCTTCATCATATTGGAACACATCTCACTACCTCGAAAAACTCTGTTTGTGCTTACCCGCTGGCTGGTCAGGTGAGTGTCGGCGGAGCCGGTCGGTTCGAGCTATTGTCTTCCTCGTTGAAGCAGTGGCTCCCTCGGGGTGATAAAATGCGTTTTGCTTTTCTTTCTGTGGTTGCGGCAGCCAGTCTCGCTTGTTCCAGCGATGTCCAGGACGGGACAGGAACTGGAGGTGCGACGGCATCCGGGGGCGGTTCCGCATCCGGAGGTGGCACTGCATCGGGAGGTTCTGCCGTTATGAACGAATACTGCGATCCGATGCCTATCATGGAGAGCTCCTGCAACGGCGTTGCTTGCCATGGGAACCCGGGAGAGCCTGCAGCGTTCTATACGGACCTCTTCAACCCGTCCGAGGGACAAACGGTGGGCCAAATGCTGATCGGCGAACCAGCAGACTACGAGATTGTTACGGATCAGAGTTCATGTCCGACGGACGATCCGGAGTTGTTGATCGATCCGGAGGAGCCGTCCGAGAGCCTAATACTCAAAAAGATCAACAACACCCACGCTTGCGGTCAGTCTATGCCGAGCACCGGAATGTCGTTGTCTCAGGACCAGATCGACTGTTTCACTGAATGGGTGAACGGCGTTGTGGCTAGCGAAATGTGACCTTTTTTGCTGATCGCGAGGTGCACCCCGCGGGTTTCATTCCGGCGTGGATCATCTTTGCGTATGCATAGAGATCTCTCCAGGGCGCGCTGCCGTTGCGGTGCGCCCCTGTTGCGAGGGGTGCCTTCGGTCAGGAATCACGCTCAGGTCCCACGTCGTACGGTTGTTGCGAGGGTGCCGTCGGTTATGAGTCGCGCTTGGTCGTACGTCGTGCGCTCACCTAGAGCTCTTGCCGAACCTCCAACAAGACCTTCGGTGGTGCCGCAGGATAATCAATTCCGAAGAACCCCGCATCCGTTCCCGCCGTGTCGGTAATGTTTTGTGCTCGCAGAGAGAACTCCGTCAGCTTGTCGTCGATCCAGGTGAGATCGACGGTTCGTACGCCGGCGTCGAGGGTGGCATAGGTCGGCAATACGTAGCGTTCACCGGCTTCCAGTGTGTTGCTGTCGCTCGCGTTGCGCGGTCCCACGATATTGCTGGCCGCCCACAATTCAATCGGAGCCGGTTTGGGGCGGACCCAAAGACGCCCCCGGGCGATGAACTCGGGGTAGATAGCAGGCGCCGTCCCAAACAGATCTTCTCGATAGCCGATCTCCCCACTTTGGCGCATGACTCGCACCCACTCGTACCCCAGCATCCCGCCGACGTAGTCCGAGAATCGGCTCGTTGCTCTGCCTTCGATGGTCCAGCCAGTGGCATCGGCCGCATTTCTCGCAACCAGGTTGATCTGCTCCGGTCGAAACACGGCTCGGTCGATGAGATCCCATTGGCTGACTGTGACCTCGAGATCAAAGAGCGATTCGGGGCGGTAGTCTGCCGTGAACTCCCAGGAACGCATTTCCTGGGGGCCGAGTTCGGGACTACCGATGACGTCTCCGATAGTGAGCGGACGGCCATAAAGCAGAAGTGGTGTCGCCGCCTTGAAGGCTGTGCCATAGGCGCTCTTGAGGTAGAGATTGTCGTAGAGTTGACTCACTACCGCCAGGCGTCCACTCAGCCTGTTGCCGTAGACACTGTTGTGATCGAACCGAAGTCCTCCGGTGGGAACCAAGTACTGGGGAATGATGTCCCAGGTGAGCTGTGCTCGCCCCGCGACATTGAGCAACGTGGTCTCGAAGTCTTCGGCTGTGCCCGCGCTGGGCAGGGGGCTGCCGTCCTCTCTACTCCGGTAATCGGGGGCTCCGAGATGTTCTCTGTCCGCGGTGGCTTCCACGCCCAGGACCAGTCGCACGTGATCAACCGGTTGCACGATTCCTTCGATGGTGCCTTCGCCGCCATAGTAGCTGAGATCACGGTGAACGACTGCGAGCGTGTCTCCGGTATCGATGCGGTCGTCGGGAAGCGTCCCGCCGAAGAAGCCAGTTCCTGTCGCTTCGATCCGAAACTCCCGTGTTAAGCTCGACTCCGCCTGGAGTGTCAATGTTCCCTGCTGGAGGGAAAGCCGAGTGCCGGTCTCTCCGCCGGGTACGTTAGTGAACTGGAGCCATGGTGCGAACTCCGCCGCGCTCTGCTGACGAGCGTACCTGCCTGAAAGGCTGTAGGAGGTTTGGCGGGTTGGAGTGTAGGAAAGCTTGAATCGACCGACCCCCGAGCGAAGCTGTTGGGCTCTCGACACGTTTGCGGCACCTTCTGCAAGGGACGGAGCTGGTGAGCTACTCGGCATGGGAAGTCCGGATCGGTTCTCTTGATCGTATTGAGCTCCAAGAGTCAGTCTCCAGGGGCGCATGACGTGCCCGCTAGCCGCTTCCGCACGAAAGCCAGGTTTTCCCGAGTAGGTGGACATGGCGCCGCCCCCCACCTCTCCCCAGCTGTCGTGCCCAGCGTCCTTGGTGATCACATTGATCACACCGAGAAATGCATCGGCCCCGTAGAGAGAAGAAGTGGGGCCTTTCACGATCTCGATTCGCTCTACGCTAGCCATAGGCACGAGGGCAGGGCCGAGCCAGTTTTCGCCCGTTGTGCGGAACGCCACTGGCACTCCGTCGATCATCACCTTGACAGCCCCCGAGCCTTCGAACGCGGCACCGGGAGCACCGCGAACCCCTAGGTTTGGGGTGATGTGGTCGTCGACAGCGTAGGTTCCTACGACATCTCGCAAGGCCTCCGCTACCGAACGATAGCCGTAGCGTTCGATTTCTTCTCGGGAGATCACTGTCACCGCGGCGGGGCTGGCCTGGACTGTCGTATTCGTCTTCGTTGTCGCGACCCGCAGATCGAGCCGCAGTAGATCGACCAGACTGAGATCTTCCAATCCAGCAGAGAGATCGTTGCCGCCCATGCGAGGCGTTGGGAGTTTTTGTTCCTCCGCCGCAGTTTTGTCGCGATCGTTCTTTTGAGCCTCGCCCTTCGTGGCTCCTTCGCCGGAGCTTTCTTGTTCTTCTGTCGCAGTTTTGTCGCGATCGTTCTTTTGAGCCTCGCCCTTCGTGGCTTCTTCGCCGGAGCTTTCTTGTTCTTCCGTCGTGGTTTCTTCGTTGGAGCTTTCCGGCTCCGGGGACGCTCCCGCCTGTTCTTCGCCTTTCGATTCGCTCTCCTGCGGGTCGCCTTGGTTTTCTGGCTCGGAGGAGGAGGGAGACTGTTGAACCTTTTGGTCGTCGTTCTCCTGCGGGTCGCTTTGGTTTTCTGGTTTATCGGAAGAGGCGGGACTTTGCCGAATTTGTTGGTCGTCCGGTTGTGCTTGTGTGCTCGACGCTACTAGCAGTACGAGGAATAAGGTGGCCAGGACGCCCAGCGGACGACAAGGGCCCCTGCGGATCGTCCGCTGCGGCGCCTTGTTCCTGACGCAGTTGGTATCGATTGAAAGGCTCAAGTGTATGTCTCGCTTCTCCATGACCGCTATTCAACCGCCTTGTCGATTTTGGCGAGCGCGTCGGACTTGAGGCCGAAGTGGTCGTCCACCTGTTCGACATCCACCACGCGCACCACGCTCAGTGGGAGTTCCACCTCTCTTTCCCGCTCCAGCTGCCAATCGTTGTAATAAAGATCGAAGACCAAATTGGCCGCTTGAACTCCAAGTCGTTCGTGATGAGGAAAGACAGCCAGCGTCCCAAAATGAACCTCTGGATGGACCAGGGCCGACACGCCAACGATGACCGGGACGGGTTTGAAACGCAGCACGGGAAGCCAACTGGAAACAAGAATATCTTTGGTCAAAAGCTTGTTGTCATTGAGAACCCAGAGTGCGTCCACGTCCTTCTCGACAACCAGTGCGTCCAATGAATCTTCAACTTCTTCTGGAGTAGGATCATTGGCCACCGCAAGTGGAACGAGTTTCACTTTTTCTACTGCGGCGAGTTTTGCTTGCGCTTCGACGACATCGGTAAAATTGCGACGGTGAACGACGCCGACCCGCTCCACATCGAGTTCAGCAATTTCTCGCAACGCGACGATTCCGCTGACCAGAGGGATCTCGTAGGCGATGCCGGTTGCGGAGCGCAGGCCTCCGATGGCTCGTTCGAGGAACGAGGTCATCACAATAACAGCTGGAGGAAACTGGCGCTGCGGCTGCATTGCCTGCAGTTGACGGAAAAGGTGCAGGGTCCGGTTGTCCACGACAACGACACATTCGGGAGAAATCCGAGTGAGCTCGCGGGAAAGATCGTCTGCGCCGGTCGACTTGTTTACCGGAACGGTGAGAACGTTGAAGTCCTCGCCGAGCTCGAGCACGAGGGCATCCCAGAGCTCTTGAGTCTGTGGCTCGAGTGGAGTGAGTACTGCAACCGTGTCGAGATCATCTCGTATCGGGGTATCCTCGAAACTCAGCTCGACTTCTTCTGCCGGAGCGACCTCGGGGGTGGGAGTGCACGCACAAAGAGCCGCCAACAGGCAGAAAGCGACAGCGCTCAATGGGGACTTTAGCGCCATTGTGTCACCCCCAAAGCTTGGTTGAATCGACTTCCCGCATTTTTGATCTTCCCTTCGAGAACTCCGCGACCGTGCGCGGAACCAAAAGCCACCGCTGGGAGGCCCACCTCATTTCTGAGAGGAGTAACGCGGAGATTCATCTCGCTCTTACGGCGAAAGCGCTGGGCCCAGACTTCCGAAGTCATCACTGCTGCGGCGGCGTCGAACTGAAGGAGTGCCAACAGGTCACGTTCGTGGGTGACGTGCTTTAGCCTTGGCGCCGGCACCTCTAGGATCTTGCTGATAAAACTATCCATTTTCTTTCGTCCTAGAATATCCACAACCCCGAGGGTCTTCCCTCGAAGTTGCCGAGGTGTGATAGGTGCATGGTTTGACACCAGAACATAGCGTTCTTTGTCCCGCCCCCCTTTGCGTCCTTGAAGTTCTGCTCGCAGCCCGAGAGACTCCAAAACGGGCGTTCTTGCTAGGACACCCTCTGGGTGATCGTTGAGTGCTCTCTGAAGGCCACGGATGCGCCCGAACACCGTGACATCGACTCCGGGGAGCTGGGTTTCCAGTTGCTTTTCGAGCGCGTGAGCCCTCATATCCGCATTGACGAAGACGTAGAGTCGTGGGCCGCTGGCTGCGATCGGCTCCGTGCCCAGCATCAAAAGCAGGACCCCAAGTAGAACGAGAACGTAGCGACGAACGCCTCGTCTGACCGTTGTGTAGTGCCTCGAATTTGAACTGTTTATGATCATGGTTTCGAGGAGAATATACGGTCGTCGGGCCGACTTTCTTTCGCGATTTGGTGAATGGAACTTGGTCACTCGGAAAGGATAGGTGGTGATGGAATACAGCGGAGCACACTCGATTCGTTTCCCGTAGGGTCAGCTGGTGCCGTGAGCCCCTCCTGCACCTTCCGACCGTCGCATCCTGAGCGCTGCTTGAGCAGCGCTCAGCCAACCAAGGAGAGAATAAGGTCGAGTTGAGACGACGTTTCCTCGAGTCTAGAGCCTTCCCATTGATGTCGCGCTCAAAACACCAGGTGACGAGAGTCTCGCTCGCCCTTGTTTAGATGCCTAAGTCGTCGATGAAGGAATTGTACTCCTCGAGATCGTTGGCTCGGATGACGTCCAGACCGGTGTCCAAGTGATACCCGTCGATGAGATGCTCCCCGATCGTCTCCTTGGTTTGTTCGAGTCCCACGGCGTTGATCGAGAAGAGGAGATACACCGACATGTAGCCCATATAGTATTGACGCTGAACGTGGGTTGCGGCAATTACACCGTTTTCCATGTGGCTCAGGGTGTCCGGTTCGAAATCGAACGCGACGATCTGTGGCATGGGGTCGAGCTCCGCTTTGACCGCGGCGGTTGCCAGTGTATGCGCATTGGCGAACACACCAAGCATGCCGACGAGGGGTTCCTTGTCCCCGTCGTTTGCCAAATACTCTTCAATTTGGGCTAGTTCTTCGTCGGGGCTCCAAAGGGAGTTGAGGATTTCGACACTGTTTCCTGCTGCTTCGATGACGTCCGCGGCTGCATTGGTCCGATCGTACCCTGCTACCCACGAAGGATCGGTGTTTCCGAGAATCACGACGCGACCGGTGGTTCCATCGAGGAACTCGAGGACGGTTTCGCCTCCCGTGACGCCCCCTTGAGTGTTGTCGGTGCCGATGTAAATGTCACGGTCCGTCTCCGGGAGGTCGCTGTCGATGGTGACGATGGGTGCGCCAGTATCGGAAAACTCCTCCATATAGGGAACGAGATCCTGGTTGTGGGGAGCGATTGCCATGCCATCTACGCCTAGATCGATTTGCTCCTCGACGAAGCCGATCTGCTCTGCCACCTCTTCCTCGACGGTGAGTGACTGTTGTGTGGTGCCTTGGACGGAGCCGATGATTTCCAGCTCGCTGATTGCTCGGTTGGCACCTACGGCGACGGGGCGCCAAAAGTGGCCCAGCTCCTTGAGGACCACGCCGAGGGACATGTCACTGGACGCCTCCGAGGCTTCGATGCCTACGATGAGCTCGTTAATGGTATCTTCCAAGCCGTCGGGCTTGAAGCGGCTGTCCGGGATGTCGTCCCGTTCGATGGCCAAGTTGCTACTATTATTTGAGCCCCCATTCCCATCCGAGACAGTGGTGCCATCGCTGCACGCTAGGGTGCCCAGTCCGGCTATGAGTAGGGTTGATCCTATAAGTGTTCTCATTTTTATGTTTCCTTTCTCTCCAAGATCCCTTTTTACAGGTTGTTTGTGAGTCGACACACTACACTTTCTCTGTCAGCAAACTGATGGTCACCGTCGATGACCCACGTATCGACGACGGCACGGATATTTTGTCCGCGTTTGTTGAATTCGTATTCGCCCGCGGCACCGACGTAGTGGACACTTAGGCCGTCCTCGGCGAGATCGAGGCCCTCTTCAAGGGAGTCCCAGGCCACTCGCTCCTCGTCTTCGGACTTTTCTGTGATATAAGGGAGAAGATCCTGCGGAGAGGGATCCGTCTCGCCCGCAGCAAGGGCTTCCTCGAGAGCGAGTGCCAACATAATGACGGCGTCATAGTAGAAGTGAGCAGCCTTGAGTGGTTCGGTGCCTTCCCAACGATCTGCGTAGTAATCGGCGAATCGTTCGGCAGCGTCTGCTTCACACTCGAGTACTGGATTTGCCCCAGCTGCTCCGCCTAGCCCTTCGGTTGTGGTGCATTCGGCGTTACTGCTGAATGAAGGAGAGACTCCCACGGACTCAGTTACCGCGCCTTTGGGAATATTCCAGCGTAAGGCATCATCGCGGAGCATCGGGGAGAAATACCAACGCACTTGTTCGCTCCGAGCCATCTCCTTGATGATGGTTGCGGCGGTTCCCGGATAGGCCAGCATGAGGGTTGCGTCGGCCTCGAATCGGTTAATCTGAGAAATGGCCTTTTTGTAGGAGGTCTCACTGCTGGATACGGTGATGGTAGGAAACGCGCGTCCCCCCAGGGCTGGGAGCGCGGAGCTGAAGACGGTTGCTAGTTCGAGATGATAGTCATCGCGCGCTGCAAAGGTTCGGGTGGTCTGCACTCCGTCGTCGATGACCTTCGTGGCTAGGGCACAACCCATGGTCAGCGCCGAGGGGACGAGGCGGACCCATGCTCCTTTTGAACCAGAGTCGGTGATACTGGGCGATGTAAAACTGGGCAGAAGCTGGAGGACGTCTTCTCGTTTGACATCACCGACCATGGATAGCGCCAAGGAATCTTCCTCCGGTCCAATTATATAGCTAACATTATCGTCTTCCACTAGACGACGAAGTTCGCGCAATCCTCGTGCTGAGCCGGAGTTGCTGTCGCGCACCTTCAGATGAAATGGGCGACCATTGATTCCCCCTGCGCGGTTGACATCCTCGACGGCCAACATCAGGGCTTTCTCGAGGTTGATTCCCGTCGAAGCTCGCGGGCCGGAGAACGGCAATGCGGTTCCGATCAGAATGGCATTTTCAGGAACCTCATCTGCCTCATTGGCCGTTTCGCAGCCTCCTAGCAGCAGAGCGACTGTCAAGATCATCACGAATGACCAGAGGTTTCGTCGCCTTTGATAATTGAGAAAAAGAAGCAAGAGATCCTCCGTTTCGCTGAGCGACTTGGAATTGCCTCGAGAACGATGTGCGGTCTCGAGAACTTCAGAGGTTTTTGGGTTCGGTTTCAAATTTGCTTTCTGACTGGAATGGGGTGACAAAGAAATAGGTTTGGGCAGGAAGGGGCGCCCAGAGAGCTAATGTGCGTTCATGCTGATGCGAGCTGGTCGAAGGCTTTGCGCTTTGCCGAGTTCGGCGAGCAGAAGCTTTTGGACATGCCCAAACTGTTCACGCAATCGTTTGGCGCGCTCTGGGGCCTCAGTGTGATCCTTTTTCTCGGCTTCGTGTTGGAGGGTTTCAGCTTCGAGTGCCATTAATTCCGCACCGACCGCCAGGCAACTCCCTTTGAGCTTGTGGGCTCGTTCGCGGATGAGAGCGGGCTCGTTGGCGATCGCTTCGTCGAGCTCGTCGAGACTTTGGGGGACGCGATCGACAAACAATCTAATGAGTTTCTCGGATCGATCGAGTTTCTGGTCGAGAATTTGAGGACCCGACTCGGGCTCGCTTTCCTCTTCGCCCGCTTTGTCAGTCGCGAAGTCATCGCCCAGGTAACGCTCGAGCATTCTCTCCAAGCCATAGGTACGCAACGGTTTGGAGAGGTAGTCGTCCATTCCTGCTGCAAGCACCTTGTCTCGTTCGCCGGCCATGGCATGGGCAGTGAGAGCGATAATGGGAGTTCGACGACCGGAGTCGCCCTCCCACTCGCGAATCGTGCGAGTTGCCGTATAGCCGTCCATCACCGGCATTTGGCAGTCCATGAGGACCGCCGCATAGGCGTAGGCTTTCATCTTCTCTACGGCTTTGGCACCGTTTTCGGCCACGTCCACTTGGAAGCCCAAGTTCTCCACTTGTTCGGTGGCCACGAACTGGTTGATATCGTTGTCGTCGACAATGAGGATCTTCTTGCCCTTGGGCTCATACTTACGAACGGCGATTCGAGGCTGACTGCGGGGTCGGCTTTTTCCAGCGAACGCGTTGACGATGCAGTCATAGAGCTCGGATAGTCGCAAGGGCTTGCTGATCTGAGCGGCAACTTCGTTTTCCACCTCCGAAAGTGGTGCGCTTTCGCCTAGTTGGGTCAGCGCAATTAGTGGAGCTTTGGCAGCTCGGGATTTTTGACGCAAATCTTTGACGAAAGTCTCTGCTGGAATGTCACGGAGCTGTGCACCCACGACGGCGATGTCATAGGCCTTCTTGCCCGAGTCATCGAGCTGTTCGAGAGCCCTTTTGCCGCTTTGGAAAACATCACAAGAAAGTCCCCAGGCAAGAAGGTGTTCCTCGATGATGCGGCACCAACTTCGACTAGCTTCGACAACCAAGGCGCGGCGCCCCTTGGGAAGCGGAGAAGGCGAGGGGCGTGTGGGTGCTTCGGACCCGCCGACTCGGACGGTAAACCAAAACCGGCTGCCGATACCTGGTTCGCTGGAAACACCAATTTTGCCACCCATCATTTCGGCGAGCCGCTTGGAGATGGCAAGGCCGAGCCCGGTTCCACCGTGCTGCCTCACCATGGATCCATCGACTTGCGAAAACGCGTCGAACAGTTCGTCCAAGTGTGCCTTGTCGATTCCTACTCCGGTGTCTTGGACCATGGTGAAGATGGTGAAGCCATCGTCGTCGGATTCTTCCAGGCGTTGCTCGATGAAGATTTCCCCTTCATCGGTGAATTTGATCGCGTTGCTCACCAAATTGCTGAGAATTTGGCGATAGCGGTCGGGATCTCCTGTGACCATTTCAGGTAGTTCGGGATCTCGGCGATAGACGAGCTCGATGTCTTTGTCGTGGGCACGACCGCAAAGCAGCTCGGCAACCTCCTGCAGGATGGTCCCTGGATCGAACGGAGCATCCTGGATCTCGTACTTCCCCGCCTCCATCTTGGAAAAGTCCAGGATGTCATTGATGATGGTCATGAGAGCGCCGGCAGACGCGTCGACTGTCTCAGCGTAGCGACGGATTTTCCCTTCCAGCGGCATCTGCAAGATGAGCCGAATCATCCCAATGA
>CAYTRQ010000161.1:0-11781 GCA_964440025.1 uncultured Polyangiaceae bacterium
GAGGAAGATGAATGATTTCGAGAGAAAAGTGGTCTCACTACCGACCACTTTTATGTGGTCGCATCACTAGTCGCGGTACCATTCCAGGAACGCAGCTAAGCGGAGCGGACGGCTTGGCTGCGCTCTGGACCCATCTTCCCGAGATGTTCGAGCCTTCATCATGGTCCCATCCACACTCGTCCGTAGTTCGATGGGATGGTCAGTGGGGTCTCTTGCATACTGACAAGGCGATAGTAGTTTCGCCGATCAGCTTCGAGAACGGCACCACCATAGAGATCGTGAGTTCCAAACCCCAATGGTCGCTCGTGCCCGCGGCCTGGATGGTGACGTCCACGGACCAGAAGTCACCATAGGGAGGGAGGTGTCCGTGAGAGAGCTGGAACCGGCGTGGTTGAACTTTTTGTAAGAACTGGTCGTCTTCGTGGATGATCTTCACGAACAGTCGGTTGCCGTCATTGGCAGAAACCCACGGCAAGAGAAAACCGAAGCGAATGACGTTGCCTGGGCGCTCGTGAGGGCCCAGTTGGTCCATTGGTAAAAGCTGCATGAGTCGCTTTTTCGAACCCCTTTTTACTCAATCTCCGCGAACACGTCCGCCCGCAAGCGAGCCGATCTTTTCGCTCCCTCACGTCCGTCATTTCCTTTCGAACATTCAGATAACTCCCGCATGTCCCTCACCTCCTTGGATATTCAGAACACCTTCGTCCGTCGGGTACGCTACACGGTCTCGAGCTGGGGAGCCTTGCCTATCCGGTGTGGTTCCCGAGCGGTCTCGGGAACCTGACTTCCGGCTTCGCATCATTGGGCTGTCTTTTCGGTCCCTGTGGTGTCGGTAGGCGGGAGATCATTCGAGCGACGATGCGATGACAGCAGTCCAGCGCCACGGCTGGCAACCAAGGCGCCCAGCCCAGCCAGCGCAACTAAAAAGCTGACTATGGTTCCGGCAACCGGGATCGAGGCGACGAGAAAATACACGATACATCCCGCGGCGAGGTGAAGATACGGGTTGTCGGTTCGCCCGCGGACGACTTTGCTCCCTCCCGCTAGCACGACGAGGCAAAACCCGATGTAGCCGAGCAGTCCGGCCACGAGTCCGACTAAGATGGCCAAAGGAATGCCAATGAGCGTCACGACGAGAGCCCCCATGGCCACCAACACGGCTATCACGGCGATCAGTCCGATACCGATCGAGCGAACGGGATGGCCCAAGACCTCGTCCTGTACGATGCGGGCTCGCCGCAGCGCCACGGCTAAAAGGATGGCACCGAAGACCCACAGCAAAGATACACCTGCCGTGCGAGCTGCAAGGTCTTCCAAGAATGCCGCCACGGGCTTTTCCGGATTTTCGTCGCCGCAGGTCGTGCAGCGAACGTCGACTTCGTCTCCGCGGTGGATCGACCCGGCAAGTACGCCAACTTCACCGTCGATCTGGGCGCCATTTTGGATTTTGATCGAGCTTCCCACACCGCCAACGTCTCCCGCTACGGAGGAGCCGTTCAGGAAAGTCACCGACCCACCGAACACGCCGATGCCGCCGGTCACCGTTCCTTCCACGACGACGTCGCCGCCCCAAATAATCAGGTCATGGACGACCTCGTCCCGGCCGATGTGAGCGTCCTCGGTGATGATCGGGTTGCGCTCCGTTGCTAAGCGATCTTGAGGCCGTGAGTCCGATGGAGGCGTCTCGCTCTCCTTCTTGCTCGCTGCGGCGCTGGATGTCCCTGGGGAGTTGCGCGCCGTCGTTAGCGTATCGCGCGGCGAATTGAGCCCTCCGGGGCTGACGGTTGCACTGCCGGAAGCATCGGAAACACCGGGGGACGTCGTGTCGAGTGGGGAGATGGCCACCAGACTTCCGTGACGTTCGACCGAATAGTCGTCACCCGCGAGCAGTAGGGTCAGCACCCGGTAGGCGGGCTGTTGCTCGACCTTCACGAAGACCGGCTTTTGCCCCAAGTCCTGTGCGACCAGATTCCAACCGGCCTCGTCCGCGAGTCGTGCGATGGCTTCACTGCGTGGGGCGCCTTCGACCGATAGAGTGACGGACTCGCCGTCGGGCCAGTCTCCGCTCCGCACGACTTCAGCGTGAGCCGACCTGCCGGTGAGGAGCAAGACAAGGCATGCCAGGACGGCGAACCATGACGCAGCCTGGCCTCGAACCCAGCCTTTCATGATGACGACTCCTCGAACGAATGGAATGGAGCGGCTCGTGCGATGAGCGCCCCAGCCAACAGAAGTAGGATCGCGGAGGCGACCGACACAACCAGCATGAGCTCCGTGGCTTCTTCGAGAGCGATCGGGAGTCCCATGCGCACGCTTCGGATCAGCGCTAGCCCGTTTTCGAGACTCATCAAACCATCGAGCAGAGTGCGGACTCGCAGGATGCCCGGCCACGCTCCGAGAGCGGCTAGCGCCACGCCGCATGCCACCGCCAGCCAAGGGAACCTGAATGGCACCATCTCGCGCGCAGCGGCATGGGCGCTCATCCGTTCGAGCCCTTCTTGGAGTCTGACTGCCATCAGCGTCGCATCGGTCAATCGATCGAGACATTCAACGCAGTCGTCGACATGCTCGCGCACCTCCGGCGACAGGAGCTCGTCTTCTCCGTCGGCGAGCAAACTGATCGCCAGATCGCTGACGTGTCCGTTGGTTTGCCAACCGGAGCTGTCGATGAGCCCGTCGGTCCAATCACCTGTCACCTCCCGCCTCCTTTCGCCGCATCGTTCCGCGCGGGCCGACCCGTCTCTTTGTTGCCCAGTGCTTGGATGAGGTTTTGACGTCCACGCAATACCCACGTGCCCACAGTGCCGATCGCCACGCCCAGCCGACTGGCGATCTCGCGGTAGCCGAGTCCTTCGACGTGCAGCAGAACCAGGGCCTTTCTTTGACCTTCGGGGAGTTGTTGCAGAGCATGCTCGAGCCGAAGCAGCTCTTGCCGATTGGCCGCCTGCGTGTCGGGACCACACTGCGGGTCGGACTGATGGTCGAGAAAATGCTCGAACCCGTTCGAGTTTGTTTGCAGTCTTGCCTGCTGCCTGTAGTGAACGCGCAGGGCATCGAGTGCCACGTGTCGGGCGATGCCCAATACCCACGGCAGGATGGGACGACCATCGTCGAGCGAGGCCTGACTTTCCAATGCGCGGCGCAGAGCTTCGTGTGTGCAGTCTTCGACATCGGGATCGCTTTGGGGACGCCTGAGAACACGCGCCACCAGGGCCGAGACGGCGGGGCGGCATTCCGAGACGACATCCATGGCTGAAAGGGATGATGCGGTTCGGGGAGCAAATGCTTCGGACCGGAAGAAAGAAACCGAGGCAGACAACGTATCCTCTGACCCGGATCTTCGAAGAAGGCGCTCTGACTATTTCGAAAAATCCGCCTTCTGGAAGAGATTCTCATTTTTTTCTTCGTCTTCGAAATAACCGCCGCACCTCGAGCGAAATCCGGGGGAGTCTGCCTTTTGAGGTAACGAGAAACATGACGATCATTTCATTGATATCCGCACATTTTCGCAGAGATTTGCCCCTCCAGTCGAAAGCCCGCTGCCGGCTTTTCGGTCCGGTGGCTCTTGCCGGCGCACTGATCCTCTCCAGCTCCGTGTCCGTCGCCCAAAAGCCGCTCCCGGACCGCCCTCCGCCGAACCAGCTGGCCATCAACGAAGAGACCGGCGATCAGGGTGGCGGGGCCGCCCCAAACGGAAGCGGTCCAGGTGACCCTTTGGAGTCCTCGACGAGGCTCCCGGACAGCGACCTTGTCTCACGGCAGACGGGAGCTCAGGACCGTCCAGCAAGGCCGGTATCTAACGGTGATGCATCAACGGGCCGGCTCGAATCCAGTGCCCCCCGTGCATCTGAAAAACCATTTTTACGCCGGGCCCTCGATGCTTCCGCCGATGCGGAGGCAGCACGGCGCTTCTCCGAGGGAACGGTGGGTTTGGTTTCGGCCGGCGTGCTGTTTGGCTTCGGCTTCGCAGCAGAGGGACCAGATATGACCTTGTCGCACGCGCTCTGGGTGGGCAGTGGGATTGCGGCCGCGGGGAGCCTGGCGGCGCTGTTTGTGCGGACCGAGCTCGAGCGGCTGCGCGACGAAGCTCCTGCTCTCGGTGATCGTGATTTGCGAAGACGCTGGAAGCGGCTTGCCGACAAGGCGAAGGTCGTGCGCAAAACGGGCGCAGTCGTTGGCGTGCTCTTCGGGGGGGCCGCCGTCACGACGGGTGCATTAGTTCTCAGTGGTGAGCTCGGCTCTTTCGACGCGGAGGCGGAAACGATACTCGGAGCAGCGCTCGTTTCTAGTGGGGCACTCACAATGGGCGACAGCTTGGTCAGCTGGTTCGTTCCGACATCCGTGGAACGGGGCTACCAGTTGATTGAGCAACCAACAAAGCCGCGTTTTTCGGTGTCGGCGGCGCCGCTGCCTGGCGGGGGGGCCGTCAGCCTGAGTGGAAGATTTTGAGCCCCTCCCTCCTCGTGAGAAAGAGGGGCTCGGGTCCCAGTTGATGCTCAGTGGGCGCCGACAGGTTCACCCTCGGAAGCTCTCTTGTGCGAGGAGCCGATCGAAGGGGAGCTTCGGCTCTGGAGCAAGGGGGCAAAGTTGTTTCTGTAGGCGTAGGCCAGGAAGATCTGCGCGGTGATGATAAGCAGAGGCAAACCCAGAGCTGGGGCCAGTACGGCGTGGAACAACAGAATGTTGATTGTGATCGGGGCGAGCAATGTCAAGGCCAAAGGGACGAAACGGTTGCTCAAGAGTAGCAGCCCAGCCGTCACCTCGGTGCCCTTGATGAGAGGGAACAGGTAGCCTGTTGCGGCTAGCGCCCCGAGGAAGCTGCCCGCCGCTTCTGGCATTTCAGGCATCGGTAAGAACTGCAGGAAGCCGTTGAGGCCGAACACCGTGAAAACCAGGCCGAGGAAGATGCGGGCGACGAGGGGGGCTTTTTGTTTGATGAATTCCATGGTGATTGTCCTTCGATGGTTCAGGTGACTGCTCCAATCATGGGCCCTTTTGAGCCTCGAACTAGACACGGATTTTGCATCAGATTGTTCCACGCGCGGAACAATGGCTCCCGTTTCCCATTTTTCCTTTCCTTTGATGCCCTGGCCTTGAGCAGATCTGGAGTCGAGCCGTAGACTCCGTGGCTGGTTGAATTCAAAAGCCCGCAGCGTGTCGGATGAGCGCTTGGGACACCGGACAAATAAATGCCTCAAGGGAAAATCGACGCCTTTTTTTACGGCTTGTACATGGATGCCGACTTGCTGTGGTCATTGGACATCGAACCCGAGGATCCACGCGTTGCCCGAATCGATGGTTATCGGTTGAGTGGGTAACCGAGGTAGCTCAGTTCTGTTTCATAAGCGCGGCAAAAGCGCGCGATCATCTGGGCAGGTAACATTTCCCTGTAGTTGTAGGCCTTCTTTTTCCAAAAGAACTTGCCGTCGCGTGCCGTACGCCGATTGGCTTCTGCAATGACCGCATCCACCGCATCTCTGTTCCAGGCGACCCCGACAAAGTCGAAAAGAGCCTCCACCGCGGAGCTCGGGTCTCGTACCATTTCCTCGTAGCACAATCTTAGATACTTGATCCCCTCACCACGCTCGTCCCACTCGCGCTGATACGTGGACCAACCTCCGCACATGTCTGAGTAGACGGAAATGCCGTCGTTCTCGATGAAGTTGTCGACGTAGAAGTCCATCTCGTTGTCGCGCAGGATTTCTTCGACGGACTTGATGACATTGTTTTTGAAGTACTTGGTATTTTGCTTGTAACCGATGTAGTTGACCGCTGATAAAAGAACATCCAATGGATGCCGGTAGATCGTCAACGCACCAATGCAGCGTCCGTTCCCGGCTGACAATCGACGGTTGCTCGGGTTGCAGTGAGTCTTGACTATTTTAACCGATCCTTCGGACAACTCGTGCAGTGGAGCTTCGTCGGGAAAGGATTTGTGGAATGTGGGGATCGACTCCGTTGCGTTTCGCTTCGGAGAAATGATCTGGTTGAGCAGAATCTTCAACCACGTGTTTCCCGACTTCGGGTAGGAGGCGAGCCAGATAATGTCGCTGTCATTAGCCATACGGTTTCCTTGAGCTCACTAAGGGAGTCGTCCGATCTTTCGTCGTAAAATGATTCTGTCTCTTGCGAACGCAATTGGAGCGAGGCGTGATGATTGTTCTTAGCCAGAGCCGCTACACTTCGAGTCGCATACTGGCTTTACACAGTGTGTAAACTGTGAATGATCGTCCTAGACTCCAACGCTGTGCTGTTTGAACAGACTTGCAGGTGATTGCTCTTGGTGCACTCGGGCCTGCTCGAAGATCTCCAAGACTTGTTCTTGCAAGCGTTCGGAAGAGTATTCTTTCGTCAATTTTTCTTGCGCGCGGCTGATCTGGGCGAAACAAGCTTCCGGATTATTGGTGAGGTGCTCCAAGGCTGCTAGCCATTCTTCGTTTGTGGTTGCGAGGAGTCCACAGCCGTCAGCGCAACATTCGTCGTAGACGGTGTCGCGGCTCGCGACGACCGCTGCTCCCACAGCGGTGTATTCGACCCACTTGGTATTGGCCTTCATTAGATTGAAAGGAATGGGGGCGAGAGGGCAGAGCCCGATATCCCACTCTCTCTTCGCAAACTCGGTAAGAAAATCCGCATAGTTCTTCACTGGTGGAACTATTCTGATTCGATCGCCAAATGCTTCGAGATCCTTGGGCTTTGGGATCGAACCGAAAAATTCAAATGTGATGTCAGGGTGGTTTCTCAAGAATTGAACAACTGCTGGCAGAATCATGCCGAGATTGTGAGCATGATCGGCGCTGGCCATGTAGCCGATTCGCCGTACGGGTCGTTGTCTAGCTTTGTTGATTACCTTGCCCGAAGCATAGATTTTTCCTGCTACGATTGGCGTCGTCCCACGGACGCTGTGAGCGCGTTCCTTGAGGCGTTGTGTGGAGCAGTAGACAAGGTCCGCATTGGTCAGCATATGACGAACCGCAGCAAGCCGCAGAGGATGGTTGTGTAACTTGTACTTCGACTCCCCAAGTTCTGGAGGGATCCCTAGAAGATCGTCGTCGATATGATAGATAGCGGGAACGTTTTGGCGTCGAGCCCAGCCTGTAATGTATTCTGCGTGCGGTCCACTGTAGCGGCAGAATACCAAAAGCGTAGGGCCGAACGATTCCAGCTTCTTGTCGAGCCACGTATGAACGGTGCCATCGCGTAGCCTCCTTCCAAAAGCTTCTTTCATCTGTTCTTCAGTGATGAAGTCGATGGTCATCTGTCCGGTTCGAACTAGCGGGTCGAGCGGCTTGAGGAAGCTCAGTTGCAGGGTTGGTATATAGCCGTTGGCGATGAACATGACGCGCGTCTTGGGTTCGGTAGTTCGCTTGTGACCAAAAGGAGTAGTATTCATTCGACGCTTCGCCGCCAAGAACAGAGTCGCGAAACGTTGATAAACGTCTTCCGGGTCGAGTGGCATTTGCTGGCGCTCGAGAAATGCTTGCTGGCGTTCGAGGAAACGATCGGGATTTGCTGTAGCCTCGCGACTAAAGTCGAGCCAATCCGAAAGGCTACTGATCTCGGTCAGCCCCTGGTAGTTATCAGCGTCCATCAGCCGGCTTCCATCGCGCCAGACAGCAGTGGGAATGCCTGCAAGCACCATGTCGATTAGAATCGAGGAAGGTGCAGAGATTCCATACGCGTAGCTGGAAAGAGCAACTTTGTAGATTGGGTGGTTGTTGAGCGTGACGTTTTCCGGGAAAGCAATATTGTTTTTCAAAACGTACTGCCCGCCGGGATGAGGGCGGAGAACGACGTCGCGTCCCTCCTGCGCTAGAGCTGAACAGAATTCTTGAAAGATTGACACGAAACTGGTCTTGAAGTCGCCGGCGATGTTTAGACGTACGGAGTGTAGATTCTCGCAGACCAGCCCTTGCGGTTTGCGTACCGTAGCTTTGGGGCGTGCCTGCAGTAGAGCCGGAGGCCCAGTTACATGCAACTTGGGGTGCTGTGACGGTGCGAGGTCCGTCAAGCACTCCTCTTCGCACCAAGCGCAAACCACATCGGCCCCGAAGGTTACTTCGCGCCCGTGCGCAAGTGTATGATCGCGACTTTGACGGAAACCGACGCATTCAAATCCATGCTGCAAGGTGACCGTGATGAAGGAGGGAGGAGATGAGCGAAAGAGGTTGTGGGTCGGTGTATGAGCGGAAAGATTGGATTCGCTACCCGAGAAAATAAGCCCTCCTTTGCCCAGCAGATGAGGCAGTGCATCGGCCTCATGTTCGTAATGAAAGATGCCTGCTCCGACTGCTCCCGCAATTTCGTCGAGCTCCTGCTGCCAAATGCCGGACGCGTCCCTCTTCGAGAACAAATGAGTGACGAGAAACATTGGGGAAAATCCAAAGTCACGCGCTGCCATGAACACGAGCGGCCGCAGAGTGTTCACGTCTTGAACGAGGTTGACAAGAAAAACTGCGTGGGCTTGAGGCATCAAGCGACTTCCTTCTCGAATGGCACAGAAATAGGGAGCTTTGAATTTTCAGCCAAAACATAGGCCGTGTGAGGCAGCAAAAATTCGAGAGCACGTCGCACAACGGACATGACATCGGCATAGACGGTCGATATTCCCGCCGGATTCGGTAGCCGACCAAGCGACGTGTCCCAGGCAGAGACCTCCGGAACATGACGGAGATCCAGGAGGTAGTATTCCGTGTCGACAACCATTCCGTAAAAGACGAGGTGGTCTGCGACTTCGGGGGCAAGTAGGGAGCGCTTCTCTTTAGATATTAACATCTCCATCCCGGAGCCGACCTTGCGCCAGATGAAACGAATATCAAAGTTCAGCTTTTGGCGAGTAAAAGGGGTTGCAATGGAAATCCCATCCATTCTTTTGATGAACTTATGAATTTCACCTGAGCTTTCGTGGCCGTGAATGATTGCTAGTGAAGAGTGTGAAGAGCTTCTGGTGGCCGGGGATCGAGAAACGCCTTCGAGGAACGTGGCAAGTTTACTGGCCTCTGCCGAGGGGGAGGCGTGGGAGCTCATGAGGTGCTCAAATGAGGAAAGTGTTTCTTGTCGTAGTCGTGGGCGACGATCCTTCAAGTCGACGACAAGCTGCTTGGGACTCCGATAGACGAAAGGTGAGAGGGACTCATAGAGTGGGAATCCTGCAGACAAGACCTGCGTTCCTGCCGTAAGCGCGGTAACAGCACGGTTGAGCGACTTGACCACACTGAAGGACTGTGCATTGACGGGCAGGAAGCAGACGGGGCAGTGATCGAGAAGCTCTGCTTCACGTTCTTCGCTCCACTCCGTGAGGGTGTAGGGAACGGGTAGCCGTCGAAGCATTTTGAGAGATCGGGTGCCCATTGCACGCCGGTTCGTCAGGATGTCGAGCTGAACATCGAATCCGCTCGCTCGCAGTTTGGAGAGTTGGCCGCCGTAGGCGACGAGGTCAGTAAGGCCAACAGGGAAGTCTGGGTTATCACCAATACCAAACCACGCCACATGCAGGATTCCGGTCTCGTGCATGAGTTCGAGCTTGCGCTGGACTTTCTCTCGAAGGGCTGTTGGGTCGAACTGGCCAAAAGGATCATTGACTACGTGAACCGGATGTTCGGGAGCAAGTTGCCTAGCCAAGCGTTGCATGGAAGGTGTTGAGCACAGAACGAAATCCGAAGCGGCGAGGAGCATGTTGAGCCACAGCCGAAGTCGAGTGAAGCGACTGTCAGCGACCTGACTGAAGTAGTCGTCGAACAGATCGACGCCGACAAGTTGACCTTGAGAAGAAAGTATTTCCGCTGCAGCCAATGAGCGAGCATCGTAGCACTTGCTGACAATATAAGCGTCGTGGGTAAAGTGGCGTCTTCGAGTGAATCTTTCGATGGGGACCACGGACAGTTCGTGTCCTAGTGTGGCAAGAGGAGCCTCGATACGACGGTATCGAATACGGACGCCAGCTTGTTTCAGGTAGGCTTCGGAAGGAGCAAGAATACAGATCTTCATGCGACGAGTCTTCGAACCTTTGTTCCGTAGCGAGCTATCATTGGCCAGTGATGGGAAACCGATTCCGATGGCGTGATCTCCAAGGGAGGTCCGGTGGAGGGTTCTTCTAAGAGAGTTGCCGAGATCGTCGACGTGCAAACGTGGAAGTACCCTAACTTCGCTGCATGCAGGCTATAGCGGAGAATACTTTCTTCTCCTTCTGTTGCAGACGAAAGTTCGCCAACTCGATGCCAGATATCCGTGCGCACCATAAACAAGTGAGAGGTGTTTGACGAAACTGGCCATGTCGCTGGTGGTAACGTCGCAAGCTCTTCAGAGATCCGAAGTTGCACTGCCGTTTCTTCCGCGTTCGAACTAGGGGCGTAGGGAATATAGCCACCGGATACGAAGCGCATGGTGCGTGGCGCCTTTTCACTGGTGGGGGCGATCAATGTACAAGAAGCGGAGGCGACTCTGTCATGCCGCGCAAGAGTAAAAAGGGTGGCGAGAGTGCGAGGGTCATGTAGAAGGACATCGCCATGGGCCACGAGCAGGAAACGATTTCGCGTACGTTCAATGCAGCGATTGAATGACGCTCCCGGGCTAGCATCAGTGGGACGTGCAAAGACGTTCCCCCTGTCCGGGAAGAAGCGGCGGAGGAGTTCCTGTGCCGTGAACGAGTTTGATCCCATGTGCCAGTACGCTCGAGATGTCGTTGCCAGTTACTCGAGTGCCGTCGTTGTTGATCAGGTCGATGCCCTCGCCAACGACATCGATCGTATTTTTTGCGACCAAGAAGTCGCTGCCACGGCCCATCACGTTGACGCCATCGGTTTGATAATACACCGGCGGGCAGTTGTGGTCTTTGCAGTAGTCGGCCAAGCTGTCGAGCGTTTGCGCGGCGCAGCGATCCATCGTGACGCCGGTGCCACGAAAGCAAACGCGCGGTCGCGAATAAAGATCTCGACCGAAGCGCAAACGACGAATCGTGTTGTTGACCATGCTGACGTTTCGGGAAAATCTTGGTTTTCCACCATCGGAGAGCCTGTTGTCGTCGATGACGATGCCAGTGAGTTGAGGAAATTTGGTGAGTCCATTTTTGTCCGGCATCAAAAAGTATCGATTGGCCCAGGAATCGTGAATGTACGTGTCCTTGACGACAACGGAATCCACGGAATCCAGCGATACGATGCCTCCCAGCGAGAAGCCTGAGATGTCCAGCTTTTCCAGGGTCGAATGGGTGGCGCCACGCAGAGCAACGGCCGTGACGTAGGTGCCGTCGATCACGTCTTTTCGAATGGCCAGATTTTTCAACGTGACGTGGGACACACCGTCGCCGATGTAGATGCCGATCGAGTTCGATCGCACGTCGCGTGCGTACACCTTGTCACCGTTCCTATTGTCGAAGGAGCGTTTCATCTTCAAGGTTGCCGGGACGCCTTCGGAGACGATGCCGGAGCCGCTTTCGGTGATGTCGAGTCGTCGGGAGATGTGATAGGTGTGACCCGAGCGCAACTGGACGAGACCGCCGGTGTTCAGAAGATGTTGGAGAGTCGCGGTGTCGTCCGGGTTCTCCGAGTCGTCGGGAGGGCCCGCATCCACCGTGGAAGTTGTGTGAGTCGATGAAGTCGCTGCGGTGGACGCGGACGGCCTGCTCGCTCGTGCTTGAGCCGGCAGAGGTTCTCGTGGATCGCGGCTCTCCACGGCTCCCGCCCCGCACGCGACGCACAGTGAAACGGCGCCTAAATAGTACGCGGCGCGAAATGGCCACGCCGTCGTCCGCCCCTTTCGGGGCAAGGGCGGGCGACTCCGCTT
>CAYTRQ010000162.1:0-11726 GCA_964440025.1 uncultured Polyangiaceae bacterium
CACTTCTGGGAGGGCTTCGAAACCGCTCGAAACGTGAGTTGCCGAGGCACTAGAAAAAGTCATCAGATGGTATTAGCTCCCCTCGGAGTCGATGGCATGTTCGAATACGAGGAGAGTAGCATTCAGCAAGACGTGACCGAGGACGATGGACCAGAGACCAAAGTGAGGCAAAAGAAGCCACGCGACGAAGAAATAGCACGCACCCTTGAAAACGGCGGCTCGTGTTGCGAACGCTGGCAGGTGCGCGAGAGTGAATGCCACACCACAAGCAGCAGCGGTGAGGGGGGTGATACCAATGTACAGGAGCGGGGCGAGAAAGAATCCGTCTTCACCTGGAGCTCGCCACAACGATTTCCATCCCGGTGAGCTTTTTGTCCGGGAGGGGACCTCGATTTCTTCTTTGGTCCTGCTCCCAGGCTGGGCGATCGAAAAAACGGCAATACCAATGAGCGGAACCACCAAGAACAGGCTCAGAAAAGCGGCCACCCCAATCCAGTTGATTGTGAACGGCGACTCAACGAGATGATACGCCAGGCCCAAGTATCCAAGGACCACCATGGCATTGAGCGCCGTCTTGAGCGACGAGCGATACCGGCTGAAAAGCAGACGGTTTCTCCAAAAATCGGCGTACAAATCCCCTTGCTGGGCCGCTTCGTAGAGCCAGGTGCGAGCGGCAAGGATGTCTGCAAGGCTCAGCGGGCGATCGCGCGTGAACTCGAGGGCAGCCTTCGGGTAGCCGTGAACGGTCGCACTGTGAAAAAGCTCTCGCGCCTTCTGACGATCTGCCTTGCATCCGATTCCCTTCCAATAGCAATCGCCGAGCTTGGCTTCGGCGACGGCGTTTCCTTGTTTGGCTGCAGCGTCAAAGCGACGGAACGCCTCGCCTTCGTCCCGAGGAAGGCCGCCGCGACCCTCCAAGTACATGGTTCCCAAGCGAGCGGATGCGGCGAGATGTCCGCTCTTTTCCGCGTGACGGAACCATGCCACCGCAGCGACGTCGTCTTGGGGGATGCCTTCTCCCGCGGCCAAGCACTGAGCGAACTTGTCTGCCCCATCGCTGTTCCCCAGCTCAGCGGCCTTTCGAAAGTAAGAAACCGCTAAGTCTTTGCGTCGGGACGCACCCCGTCCCTCGAGATGAGCGAAGCCGAGGCGAAGCAATGCGTGTTCGTACTGCTGTGCCGCCGCGCGCCGGAACCACTCGACAGCTTCGACCTCATCCTGTGCGACGCCTTTTCCCGTTTGAAGCATAACACCCAACTCGAATTGCGCCTCCCGATGCCCGGCCAGCGCCCCCTGCCTGAGCCACCGGACGGCCCGAGCATCGTCGACCTTGCAGTGGATCCCCGTCGAATAACACGTTGCTACCAGCAGTGCGCCATCTGGTGCCCCGTGTATGCTCGCCAGTCTGAAGCAAGCAATGCTCCGGCGCGCGACCTTGTGGCGCCGAGGATCGGCCGGGGGGAGCTCTTTCAGTCGTCTCTCGTAGAGACAGCCCAAGAGCTTGGCGGCTTCCGCATGTTGTCGTAGCGCCGCCCGCAATAATAGAGATTCCGCGCGTTCTTTGTCCTGCTCGACGTCGTCCCCGGAGTAAAAGCGTGCACCGAGTTCATAGAGGGCTTCTTGATCTCCGCCTTCCGCAAGGGCTCTCAGTTGCTGTTCGACGGCCATGGTTCGTTGGTCTTGCGATGAGCATACACGGAAGGTCGCCCGGACTTCGCCCCCTTAGGGTCGTCGCGCCTGCCCGAGCCGCGCCGCCGAGGCCCCCGCCAACCGCAGCCTCACCGCCGAAGCCTTGCCCACCGCAGCCGCGCCAATCGAAAGTCGCGCACCGAGCTCCGCAGCTGCGCCACCGCATTCGCGTCAAGGCTCTCCCGGGCAGGGCCGTCGTTTTTAGGGCGAACCGCCTCGACCACGAAAATCGGGTTATCGGCCGCGTTGGTGGCCTCTTGGGCTGGCCCGGAGCCCCCCTCGCTAGTCAATTCTACGATTCCCCTCTTCCCGCGGGTCTTGAGATTGTCTAACGTGCGTTTTCAGCATCGTGGTGCATCCGATGGAGAAGGGGAAACCAACGTGAGCCACATACAACGGGATGAACGGGCGGCGCCCGCTGGAGGCGTTCGTGGCCGCAGGTCGAGGAATGGGTTCAAGACGGTCTTCGCACTGGCCGCTCTGTTGTTGCTCCCCAGTCACTGCGCGCTTCCCGAGTATCGCTATACCGACGATGGTGGCGCAGGAGCCATAGGGACCGGCGGCACAACGGACGGCTCTGGAGCACGTGATTCAGGCGGAGCCAGCGTCGGGGGCGGTGCTGCCGCCGGTGGTTCTGGCGGAGGAAATCCAGCGGGAGGGGGCACCCCCGATTCCGGCGGATCGCCGTCCACCGGAGGAAGCTCCGCCGTGGGTGGCGTGGGTGGCTCGGAGGGAGGAACGAGCGGCACCGGGGGAGATCCCGGCGGTGGGGGGACAACGTCTGGAGGCTCGGGGGGCAATGGTCCTTCTGGGGGTGCGGGAGGCAGCGGTGGCATGCCCTCGGAATGCTCGGGCACAGAAACGGAGTGTTCGAGCGCTACGGAACAGAGAACGTGCGATGACGGACTGTGGTCGGATCCGCAGTCTTGTACCTATGTGTGCGTCAGCGACGAAGGCCAGTGCGGCGGGGAATGCACCCCCCAGGACAGCCAATGCAAGGCGGATGGGCAGACTCCCCAAGAGTGCGTCGATGGCTTCTGGGTCGATCAATCCGCCTGCGCGGGAGTGTGCTCGGCCGGCGCATGTGAAGCGGAATGCACGGAGGGCGACACACAGTGTTCTGATGATGACCTCTACGAATGCAGCGGTGGCACTTGGGCGTTTCAGATGACCTGCCCCAACATCTGCGATCCCTCTCCGGATGGCGGAGGCCAACCGGCTTGCGGTGGGTCCTGCAAACCCAACGATACCCAATGTGAAAATGTCAATCAGATCATCACTTGCGGGAGCGATGGGGAATGGGGCACGCCTCAGGACTGCATCAACAGCGCTTGCCAGGGTGATCCGGCCGCTTGCAGCGGGAATTGTTCTCCGGGAGCCAGCGAGTGCAACCTTCAAAACGAGCTGCGCTCCTGCTCCGATGAGGGCAGTTGGGAAAGTTGGGTCTCTTGCACGGACACCAACGAGACGTGTGTCGAGGCAGGCGGTACGGCTTCCTGCACGGGAGAGTGCGCCCCGGATCAGTACACGTGCGTGGACTGGGATGTCCACGTTTGCCAAGAGGGAACCTTCGAGCTGTTTTCCACTTGTTCGAAGCCGGACTTCATCTGTGATGGAAACTCGTGCAACTCCAACGATCCCTATCATGTCGGTTACGCGACCGATGGAGATTGGACGGGGTGGACAGAAACGACCTTGGGGACTGGGCAGCTCTTTGCGGCGGCGGTGCAGATCACCGAGCGAGTGGAGGTCCTCAACATTCGGATGAGACTGCCCGACTCGGTTCCTTCTTACATCAGTGGAGCCATGGGGCTCTACGCCGATGCGGGAGGTGCGCCGGGACCGCTGGTCACCGGGGGAACTGGGTTTTTGCTTTCCAGCGGACTCAATACCGCAGCTGGCACGACGGCAACGGTCATCGAGCCCGGAACGTATTGGATCGCGGTCGTCTTCGATTCGATCACTCCCATCCACGTTCGCGCTGGTTCCGGTTTTGCGGCCACTGGATCCTATCCCACCCTGCCCTCCGACTATCCCGTCAACTCTGGCGGTTCAACTAACTCGGATTACCCGTTCATGCTCTTGGTTCGAGACTATCCGGCGGACTAACCGAGTTCGATCGTTTGTTCTCTGGTGCGTTTCGTGCGCGTGGAAACCATAGCAAAGCCTTATTGATCGACTTGCCTCATCTGTACGCCGAAGGAGGTGTTTATTATGAATCATCGTTTCGCCCGACCCCAGTCGGTTCTGCGCGCCATCGTTGGGGCGCTGATCGTCGCTTGGAGCCCGATCGGGTCAGCTGCCAATCTGTGCTCTCCGCCGCCAACGTTCGTTCCCGGTCTTGGAGGGCCCCCACAGTGGACCGGCTCCGGATCGATCCGCACCGATCTCAACGAACCCCGCTGGGCGGCCTCGCCGCTGACGGGATTCGCCTACGGTGGAGGGAACCCGCTCGACGGCGCGTATCGGCTGATGACGAACGCGGCGGGAAGCAGGCTCTATGTCTCCATCCAGACCAGCAACGAGCTCGACGTGCCTGCAACTCAGGACAAAGTCTACTTCGGCATTTCCAAGGACGTCGGTGGGGGAAACAATAGCGCGGATGCCGTCATTATCGCTCTGAAGCCCGGAGCGCCGGCTGGTGGTTTTATAGCCCCCGACAGCTTCAATTCACTTTCCTACGATGGAACGGGCTGGACCAACACGCCCGGCGCCACTCCGCCTGGCTGGGTCGAGACCCCGGGTTCGTGGAGCAATGCGCCCGGCGACGGAGTCGACTGGGGAATCAATTTCGTCGTCAACCTGACGACCTTGGGCATTGCCCCAACCGACACGTTCAAGTTGGCACTTGGACTGGTCACACGAGACGAAGACACTGGGACCGACGCGTACCATTACTCTCCAGGAGTGTCTTTTCCAGGAGGGGGGGTCACACTGTTCGGCCCGGGAGGGAACCTGTTCGAAGACCCCTCGGCTTGGGCTCAGGCCGACTCGACGGGAAGCGGGTGTGTCAACGGAATCACACTCACGAGCTCCCAGATCTTCACCAACAACCCCGTGACCAACAAAATCGCGACGGACGATGGGCACACGAACATCTTCAATGCCCAACCGGATTTCGGTCCCGTTCCCGTGGGCGCTAACAAATTGCGAGGAGAATTTCGTATCGCCATGTGGGGGTCCGTCGCCGATCCCAACGCAGCCTGGGATCCCATCCCGGGCGCTACGGGTCTGTTGAATGACTCCTCTGGCGACATTCAGTTCACCTGCCCGGCCAACTCGGGAAGCAACATCTGCGGGATGGCACTGCCTGCCGAAGAGCATCAATGCGTGCAGGTTCGCCTCGGCCATGCCACGGGCTTTAGCGACGCCAACGCACCCATCAAGACCGCCTCGGCCTACCGCAACATGAACTTCTTGCCTCTCTCTACCGATGAGCGAGCTGCGGTGATCTCTCTTGAAGGACTTCCAGAAACGGAGAGCGGCAAGCGCGACGTGTATCTCTACGTCGAGCCACGCAATCTAAGCGGTCATGGAAACAAGCAGCTTTTCCTTTCCACCGACACGATGACGAGCACACTGCGGGAGTTCTTCACTCGGCCCCAGCGGGACGTACCACGTATCGACGACCCCAAAGAATCGCAGGCCTACCTCGAGAAGTACAAGCAAAGGCAAGTGGCCGAGGCTCGGCGCCGCGCAGAGCGACAAGCGCAAGTCGATGATTCGGCACCGAGCCAGAAGGAACTTCCCTCTTTGGCAACGGCGGAACAGAAGCTCCAGGCGGTTTGGCCGAGCTACGAGGTGCGCCCGTTCTACGATTCCGGGGCCGTCTCGAAAGAAGCAGGGAAAAAATACAAGAGCCTGGTCGCGATGCCTTCGTTCGTTATGTATTTCTCCCATGAGGGCCCGCTCTATGGCTTCTCTCATTCTCTTTCTCTCGTCTCGGGGGGAGCGCTCGAGGAGCTTCGTGCTCCGACAGAGGATGTCCCGGGCGTTTATCTGCTCAAGATGAGCGACACGGGCACCGCAAAGCTCGAGACGGTGGTCGAAGCGCACGAGAAGCCCCTCGAATCGGAGTCCTGTGACTGCAAGCAGAGCAAGCAAGAAGAAGAATGCACCCACCGTCATCCTGAAGGTGGTCACCAGCATCCCCCCGGAACCAAGGTGCCCCCCCACCAGCACTGCGCCTGTTCGACCGTGGGGCGTGCCGGTGGAACCTCCATGCCTTGGCTGGCTGCCCTTGGTTTTGGGCTGGTCGCGGCGATACGACGCCGCCAGACCGCGCTTCAAAAGGGAAGGAGCGCGTGAGGTCCCTGGGAGGACGGCACGCTCGGCGAGAGCTGAGGTCGGCGAGCGTGCTCGAGCGTCATCGGCGACGAGAATCTCAAGCAAAGGAGCGTGCAAAATCCTCGGCGCTCGTACGAAGACAGGAGCTCGGCCGCCCTTGGACGAGATCGGAATGTTTGGCACACTTGCTCTGAGAAATGTGCTGGTCTGTTATGGTTTGCGGAAGACGGCCATGCCATCCGTAGAAGGCGCCAGGAAGTAGCCGAAGAACGCGTAAAATACTGTATCGGGGGCGTAGAACCGAAGGCTGTCCTTGCGCACGCCGTCGCTGAAAGCGTCGAGTGTGTTGCCGAAACATTTGAGGTAATGTGTGGCGAAACGCTGATTCACGAACGGAACGAGCGTGTTGTTGTACATGGTTGGATAGTATCGCTGAAACTGCCAGCCCATCGTTTTGCCGGAGTTGATTAATACATCTCTTGACAAGATGTGACGGTGATATGGTTGGTGCAGTGTATGGATGAAATCCTCGGGGCGTCGTAGATCGATGCCGGTTGCGTTGGGGGTGCCAATTGCCACGATCCCTCCCGATTTCGTGAGACCATCCAGCTCGCGGAGCATGTCCCAGGGCTCCGCAACATGCTCGATGACATCCTGCGAAAGGACGCAAGAATACATGCGATCCAGTACGGAGCGATCGTTGAAGTCCTTGTCGTAGGCATCGAATCCGTTGACGTCCTCAATGCCACGTGAGTGCAAGTAGCGGACAAACAGTCCCCCTCCACAACCATAGTCAAGCAAGGCGTCGGTAGGATGCAGGCCGCTTTGGCGAAGCCTTTTCAGTTGCACCTTGTACATCGCGCGCATGCGCCAATCCAGCTCGAGATGATGGAACGCATAGCCGTGGTAGTAGTGCTCTAGGTCGACGTCTTCGATCGCATGAATGCTCTGGCAATGGGAACAGCGCCAAACAGTGAATGTTTCACCGCGAAATCGGCGCATATTGCAGCTTACAGTCGCCTTATTGGCTCGTCGGGATGCCGTTGACTCAAAACAAATGTTGCAATAGTGGGAGTCGGTCATGGTGCCAGCCCGTTTGAATCGAAGAGTCCTTATTACTTGGCGGGCTGTCGAGCCTGAGGCTCGGCAATCGATTGGATTTGAGAAGCGCGCGGCTCACTGACAATGTCGATCATGGTAGAGAAGAAATCGTCCGCAATGCTTTCTACGGTTTCTCGATAGAATCGATCTTGAAAATAGGAGATGCTCAAGACTGGTCGACCATAGACGACGTTCAAGATGACGTGGAATGACAGTCGCACCTCATCGGATGATTTTCTTAAGTGGAGTCCTTGAGGCGTGCCGTATCCCTCATGGGCAATGTGGTACCAATTTGCCTTTTCTGCTTCGAGAGCGTAGTCGGTTAAGTCAAGGCTCACGCTGACTTGAGGGAGTGAGCTTTCTCGAGTTCGTTCTTTGACTTCATCCTCCTGATTGATGAAACGAAGAGCTCGAAGACCGATGCCACCGTTGGGAGCACTGGTTCGTTGTTCGCGGATTGCTTGAATTTGCTCTAAATGGTCGCCGTGAGGCACCAATTCGAACAAGACAGCTCCGCTTTCGGAAATCTGGCCGAACAGATGTGGAATTGAGATGTCATCGAAGATTCCAGTACGGCCATGGGTCATGAGGGACGTCCAGAGAGAGTTGGTTCTGGTGAGTTGCCGGAATGCTTTGACGAGCGAGTACATGGCGAGATCCGCCAGTTCAACGTTGTAGTTTCGACAATAGGCAGTGAACCGTTCATGATGTTTCGGCTCCAAATGGGCCCGGTAGATCGTATAGTCGTCAAGCTGGCGAGGTCTGTTGGAGACGAAGTCGTCATGAATTTCACAATTTTTCGCCTGCGCTACTTTTTCTAGCCAATAGGGGATTTGCTCAACAGCTTTCCCATAGGCGAAGTCGTAGAGCCGAGAGGTCCAATCAAAGAGGGTTTCACGTTTCACCGGTAGGCGAACCGTCTCAGCCGCACGGACCTTTTGGTAGATCGTGCCGAGATCTTGAGAGAGGAGTTTCTGCGACCAGCCGTCGGAGAGGTAGTGGTGGAAGATCAAAAAGAGGCGGTGTGGCTTGGGACCGCGGAGTCGGTAGTAGGCGATCCGATACAGAGGCGCACCACGAGCAAAGCGAAAACTTCTGTGAAGCGCCTCATTGTGTTTCGTCAGGGTAGCGAGCGCGGTTGATTCATCGAGATCGTGAAGATCAACTTCCTCGATCTTTGGCCCGTCTCCGAGGGGTGCAATTTCCGGTACGAGGCGGTCGTCGTTATCCTTGAAAATCTGAAGTCGGCAGCCATCGTGATAGGTGAACAGAATTCGAAGCGCGGTTTTAAGAGCGTTCAAGTCGAAATCGATCGAATCCAGTTCGAGCAGAGCCCCGATGTTGAAGTGCTCGGTATGTCCCTCGTGTATCCAATGCAATACGCTGAGGGGAAAGGTGGACAAACGTCCGTTGATCTCGTGGTTTACGATTGTATCGGGTTGACTCGGATCCCAATAGATCTCGTCGTAGGCCTGTTCAGTATTTAGTTGTTCCAACAAATAACTGGCTATCGAATGAATGGTCGAATGCTTGAGGAGAAGGGTAGAAGGGAGTTTCATTCCCAGGGCGTTTTGTAATCGATTGAGCACGTCCATGGCCATCAAGGAATTTAGTCCGTAGTCAAAAACATTTGCATCATGTTCGAGACCTTGGGGCTGCTCGACGCCCAGAACTGCCGCTAGGTAAACGGCGACCCGTTGTGCCAACAGGGACAGGCGATCTGCCGCGGGCGCCGCGCGGACTTCTTTCAAGAAGTCGTTGTCGTTGCCAGTGGCAGGTGTTGCGAAATTTCTGAGGACGGTCCTGCGCTCCGGTGTGACCGAGTGTTGGAGAAGCAAGGACCAGTCGACCTCAAATATGCCAGCCTGTGGAACTCGGTATTTGAGCAAACGCTCCAGGGCCGAAAATGCGTGGTGGGGCTCTAAGGGCGTCATGCCTGCTTGAGCCATGCGTTGCTGACTTGCTGCATCCAAGTTGGCGGCCATGCCTGAGCCACCCCATGGCCCCCAGTTGACCGAGAGTGCCGGAAGACCGAGCGCTCGGCGGTAGTGAGCGAGGGCATCCATAAAGGCGTTTCCAGCTGCGTAGTTGCTCTGTCCCGACCAGCCCAACATCGATGCAATCGACGAAAACAAGATAAAGAAGTCCAGTGGTAAATCGGAGGTGAGGAGGTGAAGGTTCCAGGCGCCCTGGACCTTGGGAGCCAATACGTGAAGGAATTGCTCCTCGCTTTGCTGCGGAATGGTTCCGTCGTCCAGGACGCCCGCTGCGTGCACAACACCGCCAAGAGGACAGAGATTTGTGGTGATCGATTCCAACAACGAGGATATATCTTTTGAATTTGTAACGTCCGCTTGCGCGACGGTGATGTGCGCCCCTTGGGCTCGTGCCGCGGCAATAGCTGTCTGCGCGGCCTCGGACGGGGTCTTCCGCCCAACCAGCACCACGCTTCGAGCGCCGGAACTGAGCAACCATCTGAGCACCTCGAGTCCTAGAGCCCCCAGCCCTCCGGTGATCAAGTAGGATCTGTCGCTGCGGATGAGCGCGTCTGCGGTTCCTGATGCGATGTGCAGCTTTTCCGAATCAAAAGCGAGCTCGACGAGATTGTCACCTTCGGTGCTTTCCAGATAGGTTTGTGCCGCATCAAGACGAGCACACGAAAATGACTCGATGGCGAACGGTTGAAGTATTCCTCTCCCGTACGACTGCGCGACTTCCCGCAGCAGCTGTCCACAGAAGGCGGGACGGTGTTCGAGCAGTGCGTCCAAGTCGACAAATTGGAGCGAAACGTTTCTGCTTCGTAGCGTGTCGAGCAGCTCGCGACTCAGAGGTAGTGACTGGAATTTCAAGTCGATGAACCGACCAAAGGGCTTCAGAAGCTGGAGCGTCTTGATCGCCTGTTGTCGAGGAAGTGCATTGAGTGTGACGTCGATGCCTTGCCCGTTTGTTGCCGCGGAGATGGCCTCGGCAAAGTCCGACGTCGTAGAATTGTCAATTGGCAACACGCCAAGCTCGGCAAGTTGAGCCTTCTTGTGTGCAGTCCCAGCCGTTGCGTAGACGATTGCCCCCGCTTGTTGGGCGAGTTGGATGGCAGCCCGCCCTATCGCGTTGGCCCCTTCGTGAATCAGCACGCTTTCGCCTCGCTTGAGGCCAGCGAGGTAGTTGAGCGCGTAGTGGGCCGTAACGAATGCCGAGGAGAGTGCGACGCCTTCCGCGTCGGATAAACCTGATGGCATCGATATAAGTTGATCACTATCAGCATGAGCGAGCGAGCTGAGTGCTGGGGCGGCGAATCCAATGACACGGTCTCCTGCTTGAAATGGTGCGTCTACGCTGGTGGTAATGGTGCCCACGCATCCAGCTCCCACCGGCAATTCTCGCCCCGCCGGACCGTTCTGGTGAGCCTTCTTTGAAAACACTTGCTGGTTTGGGTTCGTCAATAGAGCTCGATCGGCCAAGGATTCTATCTGTCCTTGGCTCAAGCTGCTCCGTTCTAGGCGCAGAGTGACCTGACCAGGTCCTGTTGGCGGTGGGGAAGCCTCTTCGACAGCCAAGCGGTTTTTGCTTGAACCCGAGGAGACAGGAACGACACGAAAGGGGCGGTCGTTGACCAAAATGTCTTGTCGCTGGGTCTGTTCGCGGAGCCGTGACTCCGTGAGTCGCTCGAGCCGCTGTGCGTAAATCTGTCGTCCTCGGAATGCGAGCTCCTGCTCATAGGGTCCGGAGAGAAAGTGACGGGTGAAGTTTGCGATAACTGTTGAGTTCGCGTCCGCGGGAAGATCGACGAGCGTCGTGCGGTAGGAAGAAAGCTCTGAGGAAAGCACCCGCCCGAAGCCCCACAGCGTAGCCTGGGAAGGGTTCGGTGGCGGGTCCTGCATGACGATACGGTGTCCCGCTTGGGTCACGAGGTAGAGGTCCAGAGAGTGAGGCCAGTGGACTTGCTCGAGTGCTTGGATGAGTTGCAGAGCTCGAGTGCTGGTTGGACGGCAGCTCTCGAGGACGTCGGCGTTGGCGTCGGTTGACGCAAAGGGGGCATCGAGCGCCCAGAGATAGATGATCCCTGTTGCATCGGAGTGGAGATTGCTAAGCAGTCGAGCCATTTTCTCGATGCTGGTCTTTCCTGCTGTGTCAGGCTCTTCGATGAGAGCGGCTGCCCTGCCTTGTCGCTCGATCTCCTGGGCGATGCTGCGCCCGTGCCCGTTGCGATCGGCGAGAACGATCCATTTACCCTCCTTGGCGGAAGTCGGTTCAGTTTCTTGAGTCGGCCTGTCCAGATGACTGCCATCATCTTCGTAGACGTCCTCGCGATGCGCGTCGTTTGCCAGTTCTTGCCAGCGAAGCTCGTAGAGGAGTGAAGAGGCCGCGTCAGTCTCGACCGTGTGCTTTTGTACGGCTTGGAGCTCGAGGCTGCCAACTTCGATGCAGACTTCGCCATTGGGATCGACCAGTTTCAAATGAGCTCGGACCCAAGCCGATGTGTGCTGCTCGATCGTAATATGGCAAAAGCAATGGAGAGGCACTCTACGGTGATAGAGAAGCCGTCCGATCTTGACGGGCAAGTATCCGAAATCGGCAATAGGAAATAGTCCCTGAAATCCGGCATCCAGAAGTACGGGATGCAGTTGGTACTCTTCGCTCACAGTCGCAAC
>CAYTRQ010000163.1:0-1591 GCA_964440025.1 uncultured Polyangiaceae bacterium
GGGACCAGCGAGCCACCGGTCAGTCGGACCACGAGCGCCAATCCGCGGGAAGGAGTCCTTCTCGAGGGCAGTCCAAAGCAAACAGCAGCACGTCCCGTTCTCGGTCGCGAAACGCCAACGGCGAGTCATCAAGCCTCCGGAAAAGAGCACACGTCGAAGAAGCAGAAAGGACTGCAGTTCGCTCGTCAATTTTCCCAAGATGGCACCCATCCCTTCGACGAAGTCGTCTGGGAACGGCGCCGCAGCATTATCACCAACCCAGACGGCTCCGTCGTCTTCAAGATGGAAGGGGCGGAGGTGCCCAGTCAGTGGTCGCAGCTCGCCACCGACATCGTGGTCTCCAAGTATTTCCGTAAGGCGGGGCTCGGCGAAGACAAGACCGAAAGCGAACAAAGCGTCCGACAGGTCGTCACACGAGTCGCGCGCACCATTCGCCGCGCGGGCGAGGAGTTTGGTGGGTATTTTGCTACGTCGAAGGATGCCCAGGCCTTCGAGGACGACCTCACCTGGCTACTCGTCAACCAGTACGGGGCATTCAACTCCCCTGTTTGGTTCAACTGTGGACTCTATGCCGAATATGGCATTGAAGGCTCGGGGGGAAACTGGGCGTATGCCCCTCGAACTGACAGCGTCACAGAAACGGAGAACGCCTACAGCAGGCCTCAGTGCTCCGCATGTTTCATTCAGTCGGTCCAGGACGACTTGATGTCGATTTACGATCTCGTCAAATACGAGGCCAGGCTGTTCAAGTACGGCTCCGGCACGGGATCGAACTTCAGCGGTATTCGCGGCAAGCAGGAAAAGCTTTCTGGCGGTGGGACTTCCAGCGGGCTGATGAGCTTCTTGGAGGTTTTCGATCGGGCCGCCGGCGCCACCAAGAGTGGAGGAACAACACGTCGTGCAGCCAAGATGGTCTGTCTGGACATGGAACATCCAGAGATTTCGGACTTCATCGACTGGAAAATGCGCGAGGAAAAGAAGGCTCACGCTCTCATCGCCGCAGGATATTCCAACGACTTCAATGGTGAAGCCTACAAGACCATCAGTGGCCAAAACTCGAACAATTCGGTTCGAGTGAGCGACGAGTTCATGACCGCCGCTCTGGGGGGCGGAACCTGGCAGACTCGGGCACGCACGACCGGCGAGGTCATCGAAACGTTGGATGCGTCTGCGCTGTGGAACAAGGTAGCCGAAGCCGCGTGGCAATGCGCGGATCCTGGTGTTCAATACGATTCCACCATCAACAAGTGGCACACTTGCCCCAACACCGCACGCATTAACGCATCGAATCCCTGTTCAGAGTACATGTTTCTGGACGATTCGGCTTGTAATTTGGCTTCGCTCAATCTCACGAAGTTTCTCGATGAGGCCGGCAACTTCGACGTCGAGTCCTACCGTCACGCCGTAGACATCTTCTTCACGGCTCAGGAGATCCTCGTCGATTTCTCCAGTTATCCAACAAAAAATATTGCCCAAAACTCCCACGACTATCGTCCCCTGGGGCTCGGCTACGCCAACCTGGGCTCTCTTTTGATGCTCCTCGGCATTCCCTACGACTCCGATCAGGGCCGTGCGATGGCCGGTGCCCTCA
>CAYTRQ010000163.1:1601-6922 GCA_964440025.1 uncultured Polyangiaceae bacterium
TTATGTGCGGTCGAGCCTATGCTCAGAGCGCCCGATTGGCCTCGAGCAAAGATCCCTTCCCCGGCTTCCAAAAGAACCGCGAACCCATGCTGGAGGTGATGCGCATGCACCGGAATGCCGCATATGACATCAATCGCGACGAGTGTCCGCTCGCACTCTGGCAAGCTGCGACGCAGGACTGGGACCACGCTGTCGAGCTTGGAGAAAAGCATGGCTACCGCAACGCACAAGCAACCGTCTTAGCGCCCACCGGAACCATTGGTCTTTTGATGGATTGCGACACGACCGGTGTGGAGCCGGACTTTGCTCTCGTGAAGTTCAAGAAGTTGGCCGGCGGCGGCTATTTCAAGATCGTGAATCAATCCGTACCTCCAGCTCTGAGGCGCCTTGGTTACACCGAATTGCAAACTCGTGAAATCGTTGCCTATGTTTCGGGAACCAACACGCTGCTCGGAGCGCCCCATGTCAATCGAGTGACTCTCAAAGAGAAGGGACTCACCGAAGAAGAGCTCAAGAAGGTCGAAAATGCCCTTCCTGGAGTCTTCGATCTCTCCCTCGCGTTTGGTCCCTGGGTACTTGGCAAGGAATGCTACGATCGCCTCGGTGTCACTGCCGAACAACTCGGCAAACCGGGCTTCAATATTCTCAAACACCTTGGCTTCTCGAGCAAGGAAATCGAAGAAGCCGGTGAAACCATCGTCGGCCGGATGACCATTGAAGGTGCCCCTCATCTCGCTCTCGAGCACTACAAGGTGTTCGACTGTGCTAACCGTTGCGGCAAGAAGGGCAAACGGTTCCTGGCGCCGATGTCTCATATCCACATGATGGCAGCGACCCAGCCCTTCCTCTCCGGCGCGATCAGTAAGACGGTCAACCTGCCGCAAGAGGCTTCGGTCGATGAGATCCGAGAAGTCTATGAAGAAGGATGGAAGCTCGGCCTCAAAGCCGTGGCCCTCTATCGCGACGGATGTAAAGCCTCACAGCCATTGTCGACGTCTGGCAACAAATCCGACAAGGACGAAGAAGAGTCAAAAGCCAAGACCGAACCTCTTGTGGCCCTTTCTGCCGAAAAGGAGTCTGCAAAACAGCAGGACGCGACGGCACGACCCGGGGTCCATTCCCCGGCAGTGCAATCGGCCCCATCTCAGGCGGTGCGACCTCATGGCCAACGCGTACGACTACCGAAAAAGCGTCACGGCTTTACCCAAGAAGCCCATGTTGGTGGCCACAAGGTCTTCCTCAGAACCGGAGACTACGACGACGGAACGTTGGGCGAAATCTTCATCGACATGCACAAGGAAGGCGCCGCTTTCCGCAGCTTGATGAATTGCTTTGCCATGGCCGTTTCCGTAGGCCTGCAATACGGGGTCCCTCTGGAGACCTATGTGGAGCAGTTTACCTTCACACGCTTCGAGCCCCATGGGCCGGTGGGAGGGCACCCAAACATCAAGTTCGCCACTTCAATCGTCGACTATCTGTTTCGAGTGCTCGGCGTCGAGTACCTGCAGCGCTACGACTTCGCGCAGGTCAAGCCAGCGGAAGACCCAGATGTCATCGAGGATCCCAGTTCCAAAGTCCTCGAACAACCCGAAGAAGAGGCGGACGACCACCCAGGTGCGGTCACTCTGGCCGCTGGCTCTGCCTCCGGCGCGGAACGTGCCTCACTCGACGCCCAGCTCGAAGATATGATGGGGGACGCTCCCATGTGTGACGGATGCGGGCACATCACCGTCCGCAACGGTGCCTGCTACAAGTGCCTGAATTGTGGGAACAGTATGGGATGCAGTTGAACCTGCGACTGAACGCTCACCTCACCTCCCCGGGTGGGTGAGCGGCGGCGGAGCCTCCCAAAGCTCGCGCGCTGGCGCGGCTCGTGTGCGACAGGGTGAGGTAAAAAAGTGCCTCTCGGCGGTTTCGATGCCGATCTCACCCTCTTCAGGGAACGCGTCGAAACCGCTCGAAACGTGCGTTGCCCAGGCACCAATGATCGAGCGCGATTGTCGAGCACGACTTGTGCACCCCGCTTGGATGACGGTCCGCAAGTCCTCTCGAAAACCTGAAGTCTCTTGAAGTCACTGCTTGTTTTTCAGCGATCGACTTTCGCGCTCGCTCATCCCGTCATCAGGTCGGGTCGAGTGCTGAAAGCCTCCGCGCAGAGCACGGCGCCCCTGCTTCGCGTCCAAAAAAACGCCCAGTCCTTCCTCGACAACACCGATCGCTGCAGCATGCTTCGGCCGACGCCGCGCAGGGCCAGTAGCCAGGAGCGCGTAGTCCTCACCACCTTGAAGAATGACTTCCAAAACAGGCTCCCCAAGCCGTTCGCATGCTTGGCGGACCACTGGATCGAAAGCGAGCAAAGCGTCTTCTTGAAGGACAAGTGCAACCCCACTGGCTCGCGCCACGTTGGTGGCGTCACGCAACAAACCATCGGAGACATCCAAGCAAGCCCGAGCTCGGCCGAGGAGTGTCTTGCCTTCGGCGAGCATCGCCTTCGGGCGTCGAAACGCCTTGACACACTGCCCGACCGCGCCGCGCAACGGGATCCGCTGCTGCAACGCGAGACGGCCAACACGGGCTCGTCCCAGCGAACCGAGCACCCAAATTTCATGACCGGGCCGCGCACCATTCCTTCCTAGAACCGGTCCGCTTTCAATCTCGCCGATAGCGGTCGTCACGACTTGGAAGGTTGGCCCCGCAGTGAGATTGCCCCCAACGAGCGGGCAGCCAAGCTGATAACAGACTTCCGCCTGGGCTCGGGCAAAGCTACGCAAACGCCTCGCCGTCATCCAAGGCGGCAGCGTGACCTGAGCCAACGCCCCCACCGGGGTTGCCCCCATTGCCGCGAGATCGCTGACAGCCGCTGACGTCGCACGATGGGCCACATCAGCAAGAGTCATCCAATCAAACCGAAAGTGGACGTTTTCCAAACAGGCATCGAGTGTCCAAACCTGCCTTTTCCCCGTGGGAGAAACCACAGCGCAATCGTCACCGATTCCCCACCTGACCTGCTTCAGCTCCCCGGCCCGCAACGTCACATGAAGTTCTTGTCTCAAGATCGAGAGAGCCTTATCTTCCGTGAGTGGTCGCATCGAATGGTGACTCAGCGCGATGTATCTCGGCAGTACTGCGCCTCATTGTTGGTTCGTCCGGGACTGGGGTTGACGGCTTGGTAGTGTAACCAAAAAGACAGTCCCTTGTGGTTCGTTGGCCGCAATATCGATCACTCCGTCATGAGCATCGACGAGCCGTTTGACAATCGACAAGCCCAGCCCGGTACCTCCGGCCTCCCTCGTAGAGCTCGCGTCAACCTGATAGAAGGCGTCGAACACTCGGCTCCGATCTTCCTCACTAATCCCAATCCCGGTATCAGCCACGAAGAGCTGGATCGCGGGCCGACGAGCGGCCGCCATGAGTGCCACCCCAACACCGTCGCTCTCGCTGCTCGTCATGCAGGAGTTCCGAGCACCCACGGTCACCTGCCCTCCTTCCGCCGTAAATTTGATGGCATTTTCCGTCAGGTTGAGGAGGACCTGCCTCAGCCGACCAGCGTCGGCGAACAAATCCGGAAGCTCGGGATCAGACTCCGCTTGTAAAACAACGCCCTTTTTCATCGCAGTCGGGGTCAACGTCGCTACCACGTCCCGAACGACGACCGAACAACTGATCATGTCCTTGCGGAGGCTCATCGTGCCGCTTTCTAGCTTGGACAAGTCCAGAAGAGTCTTGATCAATCCGAGAAGCTGCTCGCCCTTGTCATGAATCGTATCGACGAACTCCCTTTGCTCGGCGTTGATGTCTCCGGCGATGCCTTCCAGAAGCATTTCGCTGTACCCAATGATCGAAGTCAGCGGCGTTCTCAGCTCGTGAGAAACAGTGGCTAGAAAGTTACTCTTGAGTCGATCAAGCTCTTTGAGCCGATCGTAAGCGGCTTGCAGCTTCTCATTTTTCTCATTGAGCTCGCGGAAGCTCTCTTTTACGGAAGCGAGATGAAGCTGGCTGGCCATGTGCGCTTTCAGGCCGCTAAAGACGAGCAAATTCAGAGAAGAACGCAAATGTTCGTCGATTCTCAGAACATCCTCTTCGCTCAGGCGAGGCAGCTGGTTCCAGTGTTCCTCCAGCTGCTCCGGATCAAGTTCCGCCGCCGCTTCCCGGAGAGTGTCCGGCATCTCCTCGAGTGCGGGAGACACGAACGGTCCCAGAATAGCCCTGCCAAGGTGTCGCCCCTCATAGACGATTGCACTCGCAAGGTAGTGTCCCCCAGAAAGACAGCCGATGGACTGTGGCTCTCCAGGCTCTGGTCGACAGCGACGCACACCCTCGATCACACCCTGAATCTTCCGGCGACCCGTGATACTCTTGTCAAGAAAGGAGTAGAGCGGTGGGTCGTATTGCGTGTCCGCCAGAAGACGTCCGCTAGCAGCGTAGAGACGGAAAGGTAAGCCGAACAGCTCCTCGAAGGAATGCACCATCTCCTCGAGCGCCTTTCGATCCAGCAATTCCTCGAGCTCGTAGCGCTGCTGCATTGTCAGCTCTTCCAGCGTCTTGAAGGATGGCCTACTCATATTTCGCCTTTCTCGGCGACGAGCCGCTTCACTTTGGGCTGGCGCTTCTTGACGACCGCCTGACCAAGGACTTCGGAAAGGGACTCGGTGTGACCGAGCTTTTCCAGAACGACCCGGAGGAATGCTTCTCCGTCGAACCCGAACTTTTCTTCGAGCAAATGTTTTCGTTCTAGCGCAAGCCAGGTCTCGTACAGGAGCCCTACGAAGGATTCGACGACGCCTTCACCCTGAGTCGCGATGGCCAAATAGACAGGTTCTTTTCCACGCCGAGCCATTTCGGCAATCTGCTCAACGGGCCGCACTCCATCGAGATCCCGTTTGTTGAACTGAATGACCAGCGGCATCTTTTCAAGGGACAGTCCTTGAGCCTCGAGGTTATCCTTCAAATCGACGAATGACTCCGCATTGAGATCCGTTTGGGACTCTCGAGAGTCGGCGACAAATGCAACACCGTCTGCACCCTGAACGACCAGACGCCGTGTGGAGGCATGGATCACCTGACCAGGAACGGTAAACACCTTGAGCTTCACGACCAAGCCACTAGCGTCCTCATAGCTGAGCGGAAGGAGATCGAAGAACAGCGTTCGGTCGTCCTTCGTATCCAGCGTCATGAGACGACCAGCGGAATCGCCTTGAGCGGAGTCGTGCAGTGCCTGCAAATTCGTCGTTTTTCCGCTGAGCGCGGGACCATAATACACGAGCTTGATCGTGAGTTCTCTCTTGGCGAAGTCGAGCTGCACTTGATGATCCCAAGCGGGG
>CAYTRQ010000163.1:6932-11711 GCA_964440025.1 uncultured Polyangiaceae bacterium
GCTACCGGTCTCGCTTCGGGGAAAAGTTCCCGTCGCCCGAGCAGGATACCATTGCGAAAGCTCAGTCGATACGCAGCGTTCCCCATACAGACTCCGACATGACTGCGCACGCCCCGACACCATCGAGCCCTCCATGATCGCCCCGGGGCGCTGGCGCATCACTTCTGCCGGAAACCTCGAGCCAATCCCTGCTGCACGGTCCTCCCTTATTGAAGCAACCGGACGCCTCTCTTCACCCGCCCCGCAATGAAGAAAGCGGCATGGAGCAATTTTCACCTGCCATTTGCCAACGTCAGAATGGCTCCTTTCCGCTTGGCATTCTCGCTGCCATTCTTTACCTGCAGCATGACTTTCACGAGTCCAGAACCAGACGAACTTCCCGGCTACCTGAAACAGACGCTCGCCCTTCCACCGGAGGACGACGGAGAGCTCGTGGCAACGCTGGTCTACAAGGAGGGAGCACTGCAGCGGAGTGGTTCCCATCCGCCTATCATCTATCTTCACGGATTTATCGACTACTTTTTCCACACTCATGTCGCGGAAGCGTTCGAGCGTGCCGGCTTCAGATTTGCGGCTCTCGATCTCCGTCGCTACGGACGCTCTTTACGCGCGAACAACCGTCCCAATTACGCAACGAGGATCGACGACTACTTCCCCGAGATCAGCGCCGCAATCGAAGTGGTCGGCCAGGGAAACCCCGTGATGCTCGTGGCCCATTCCACTGGTGCTCTTGCCGCCGCGATCTACTCAAAACGAGGGCCGAAGGTCTCCCAGATCCAAGGATTGATCTTCAACAGTCCTTTCCTCAAATTCCCAACGACCCCCTACCTTCAGATCAAACTGGAAGCTGCGCGGCTCCTCGGGAAGATTTCACCCCGAACCCAGGTGCCCCAACGTTTTCCTCCCATCTACGGCAAGACACTCCATGAGTCGGAGCATGGCAGCTGGTCCTATGACCTCTCCAAGAAGCCACTCCATGGCTTCCCGTTCTACGCAGGATGGATCAGTATGGTGTGTGCTGCCCAGGACGAGATCCGGCGCGGCTTGGGACTCCGGCAACCGGTTCTGGTTCTGCATTCGGCCGAATCACGACGACCAGGAATTCAGCCCGTACCGGAGGACTTTCACTGCGATACGGTTCTCCGTGTCGAGGACATGGTCCGCCTCTCCAAGCGCTTTGGTCCACATGTGCACACTCGAGCCTTTACAGGTGGCCTCCACGATCTCACTCTTTCTTCGCCCGACGTTCGCTCCCCAGTCATTGAGAAAATGATCCAATTCGCGAAGGAGGAAGGCAGGTAGGCGCTTCTTGTCGCAAAAGCTTTTACAACGCTTCGGTCCGGACTTTGGAGCCGACAAGTTGGATCCATCTCCCTCAACGCTTCACGCCCCTCCTCCTCGAAGAGAAAGAAAGCCTCACTCCCGGATGAAAACGTGACAACAGATCAATCCTCCGAAGAGGAGCCGCAAGATGCCGATTCTCAGGCGCAGAAGCGCCCGTCGCCTCCATCCACTCCCGCGCCGCCAAGCGACGAAGAGCGCCTGAGCCTCACGGGTCGGACCACCGTAACGCTGTTCGACCAAGATCAGCTTGCCCCGCTTTTTTTTACGATCCTGTTCGTCTCAACGACTGTTGCCTTTCTCTACGTCCTCCACGACTTCTTGGGTGACCTCGTGATGGCATTCATTCTCATTGGCCTGGTCCGGAGGCCCTATGAATGGTTGGTATCACATACTTCAAAAAATCCGTGGATTGCATCGGGCATTGTAACCCTGCTCGTCCTGCTCATCATCGTCGCCCCTCTTGTTGGCTTGGGTTATACGGTGGCAGCAGAAGCGGCCACGGCATATGGCGCCTCCGAGTCCTTTCTGCCCGGAGGTCACAGGTTCGTCGAGGAGGTGGTCGCGTGGCTTCGCTCTTTGGGAATTGGGATTTCGAAATCTACGGTACTCGGCTACCTCAACCAGATAGCCGGCAAGATCGAGTCTGCCGCCGTCGCCACTGGAGGGGCAGTCCTGAGCAACGTTCTCGGAATGACCATCCATCTGTTGACCGTACTCGTGATGGTTTTCTACGTTCTGGTAGATGGCCAGCGCCTTCGCCGCTTCCTCTTCAAGTTGTCGCCTCTTCCCGACGATGAGGATGCTCTTCTCGAAGAAACGTTTCGTAAAGTGGCCAAGGGCGTTGTCGTCGGCCAAGGTCTCGGTAGTGCAATCCAAGGCGTCTTGGGGGGACTCTCCTTCTGGATCGTCGGTCTCCCCTCGCCGGTACTTTGGGGAAGCGTCATGGCGCTAGCCGCATTTCTCCCCCTCGTCGGCGTGACCTTCGTCGCCATTCCGGCAAGCCTTTACCTGTATGTCACCGGAAGTCCGGCTCCGGCTATCGGGCTCTTGGTGTTCAACATCGCTCAGGGCACGTTGATCGACAACGTCGTGAAGACCAAGATGATCGGCTCTTCCATGCGCATGCACGACCTTTTGGTCTTTCTGTCCGTGCTTGGAGGCATTGCCGCCTTCGGCATTATCGGAGTCGTTTATGGCCCGCTCATTGCTATGCTGTTCATGACCTTGAGCGATCTCTATGATCGCGTCTATCGGCCCAAGTTGGCTCAACGATTTGCCGAACGGCGGTAACCGCAACGTCCTGAATCCGTGGTAACAACAGAAGCATGACAGGCTGGACATATTCCATACCTAGTTATTGGTACACTTTGCAAGTCTAATTTCTGCCCTGGATCCAGCCTCGTCGAGCGTCTCGGAGGCGCCGCCCAGCAACAACGCGCCGTCGACGGCCACGTGAGCTCGCAATGACACGAACTCCGCCTCGGCAGGCAACAGACGACAAGAATCCACGGTATCCTACTGTTCCCCAAAATATCTCTGATCGTCCAACGCCATTTGCAAAAGTGCGGACAAAACGCAGAACAGATCGTCCGGGAGAGCACCTGATGAAAGTCTCTCTCGGCAAACGCACGCCAACCTGCGACAAATACCCACTTCCGCGTCCTTGCGTCTTACCTATATGGCGCTCTAATGTGAGTCACACAAACTGGGCTTCGACCAATCCCAGAGACGGGCATCGAACGCGCATGACGCACAGGAGGAACACACGATGCAAAACCAGGTGAGGCGACGACACTTTATCGAAGGAGCAGCAGCCGGCGCTGCTGTGGTTGGCTTTGCTTCGCAGGCGGGCGCTTGGGTGCCGCGCGGGCACGAACGCCACTTCGGCAAATTCCACCATATCCCTCCACTTGACGGTGAGCTGGTCACCGACGAAGCGGCTCGCGAAGAAATCGCACACGATATAGGAAACATCGTTTCCAAGATTCCATGCGCCATTCTTCGTCCTGGATCGATCAATGACGTAAAAAAAATGATTCGATTTTGCCACCGGAGAAGGATCAAGGTGGCGGCTCGGGGACAAGGTCATTCGACCCACGGTCAAAGTCAGGCTCAAAATGGCCTGGTCATCGATATGCGCACCCTTTCCGAGGTCCTGGAGATCGGTCCCGGCTACGCGCTGGTCGAAGCCGGATCGACATGGAGAAACCTGCTCGAAACCGTCGTTCCCCAAGGGCAAACTCCTCCTGTACTGACCGGCTACCAGGGCCTCTCGATCGGTGGAACGCTGTCGATGGGCGGGATCAGTGGACTTTCCTACAACCGAGGTGTGCAGGTCGAGCACGTCCACGAGCTCTGGGTCGTCACCGGCCGCGGTGACTTGAAGCACTGCACGAAGAGGAAGAATCGCTTCCTGTACGATGCCGTGCTCGCTGGAATTGGGCAATACGGCATCATCGTGCGCGCCAAGCTTGAATTGGTCCCCGCCGAGCCCAGGGCGATCGATCATACCTTGCTGTACGATGACCTCAGTACGTTTGCGGCGGACATGCGCACTCTAATCGAACGTGAGGAGTTCGACATGGTATGGGGTCAGGCCATGCAGGACGAGACCGGAATCGTCTATCAGCTGCTAACAACCAGCTTCTACACGCCTCCGAATGTCCCCGACACGGACTTTATGCTGCGGGGGCTTTCCTTCGACGAAACAACAGTGCAAGTCAGCGACGGAACCTATCTGGACTATCAGCTGCGAGTTGACGGATTGATCGAGCTTCTGCAATCCATGGGTGTCTTCGATGGCTTCATGCACCCGTGGTATGATGTCTTCATCCCCGACGAGGCATTCGAAACGCATGTCGGAAGCACTCTCTCAAACCTCTCCCCCGACGATATCGGAAATTTCGGTTTTGTCCTCTTTTTCCCGCTGAAGACCTCCACCATCGAACGCCCCATGTTCCGCGTTCCCAACAGCGAACTCGTCTACCTCTTCGACGTGCTCACCTCTGCGAACTTCCCGGGTTTCGACCCGAACTATGCTCAGCAAATGCTCGAACGCAACCGTCGACTTTTCGAGTCAGCCAAGGCACTGGGAGGTACCCGGTACCCTATTGGGAGTCTTGACTTTGGGCCTTTCGACTGGCGTCACCACTACGGGAGAGAATGGATTCGAGCCAAGATCGCCAAAACCTATTACGACCCGCGACGCATCCTCACCCCCACTCCCGGCGTCTTTCGGGGTTGACAGCATCCAGCCGCTCCATGGTCCCGGCTCGCGTCCCGTGGGATACTGTTAGCCGTATTGGGGGGCTCCCCATTGAATGGGTCAGACTTCACTCCTGCCGGTCCTCGCTTCGCTGCGGGCGGCAGGTAGGGGTGCTCCCCATTGACTGAGTCAGACTTTACTCCTGCCGTTCCTCGCTTGCGCTGCGGGCG
>CAYTRQ010000164.1:0-11692 GCA_964440025.1 uncultured Polyangiaceae bacterium
GGGCTCGAGTCTCAGGACGTTCCAGTTCGGGCGTTTCACAGATTGTTCTCCTTGTGAGGATGTTTGGGGAAGCGAAGTCGACCGCTCTTGCCGCACAAGAGGCGGCGACGAAGCGCCTTTTGGAGACGGGAACTAGGACGTATCCCATCACCCTGAAGGGGCCCTGAGATACTTTCCAAGAAGAAATCAGGCATATTGAACAAGGCGCTGGAAAAGGCCCCGCCGATCCTCACCCGCATCAGGGTGAGCATCGACGAGGGCTCTCGAGGTGGTGAGATGGGCTCTAGTGAAGAAGGCGAAGGTTGCTACGCTGTTTCCTCGACCGCTACTGGGACGCAACGTTGTCGATCGAGGAATCCTGATTGAGACGGACCGTTTCACGGAGAAATCCAAAATAGCCTGTTTCCAACTTGATTCGTTGTTCGCGAGTTGTTGTAGGGCTAGTGGAGAGTCGGTTTCAATTGGATTTTAGGCCGTTCTTTCTTCGGTCTGACTTTCCGTATGGCTGGGAGCCGCATCGAGACGTCCTTCGAGAACGGTCAGCACGATCTTGACTCCGGCGGTCAGCACTAACAGCCCCACTGCCCAAATGCCCGCAGTCACACGCCACTCGGTCAGGGAGGGGGAGTACTCGACGATTTCATGCAGCGTGCTCGGAATGAAACCGGCAACGATGAGCCCCATGCCCTTCTCGATCCACACGCCGACGAAAGTGAGAACACAGGCCCAGTTGAGCATCTTGCGAGTGCTGCCTGGCCAAAGAAGCAAAGTAGCAGCAACGATATTCAATCCGATGGCGCTCCATACCCAGGGAACGAGAGAGGTGCTGCCATGGGAGCCAAGCAACGAATAGCGGAGTGCGGCGGCGTGAGCGCCACCGGTATAGAGAGCAGTGAAGACCTCGGAGGCAAACATGAATAGATTCACGAGTACCGTGACCTTCAAAACGGCAGCAAGGGTCCTGATGGGACCTTCTGGAACAGGAGCTTTGGCGAGACGCTTGATGATCTGAAGCAGTAGGATCACGAACGCCGGTCCCGTAACGAAAGCCGTTACGATGAAGCGAGGGGCCAATAGTGCAGAATTCCAGAAGGGGCGTCCGCCCAGGCCACTATAGAGGAAGGCCGTGACCGAGTGAATGCTGATGGCCCAGACTACTGAAATAAAGACAAAAGGAATATACCAGCGCGGGTTGGGTCTCTTTCCTCTGAAGCGTGAGTAAAGGAGATAGCCAGTAATGTGCAAATTGAGAAGGAGATAGCCATTGAGGACAATGATGTCCCAGGTGAGCATGGAAATGGGCCAGTTGAAGCGACCGAGCCCCGGGATCAAGTGCCAGAATCGATCGGGGCGTCCTAGGTCGACGACAACGAAAAGAATGCACACGACAATCGACGCGATGGCCAAGATCTCACCTACGATCACCACCTCGTGCATTTCTTCGTCGTCATAGAGATAGGCGGGGATGACCATCATCACGGCTCCTGCTGCCAGCCCGACTCCGAATGTGAAGTTGGCGATGTACAAGCCCCAGGAGACGTGGTCGCTCATTCCGGTGAGTGCCATGCCTTCCTTGACCTGATAGGCCCAGGCAGAACAACCGACCACGGCGATGGCGGTGAGCACGGTCATCCATAAATAGAACTTCGGCGAGCCATCGGTCGCTGCGCTGAGCATCTTGTAGATGAAGCGAGGGTAGGTGAGCTTCTGATCCTTCATCTCATTTCCATTGTGTGCGTGAGAGCGGTAACTCCGCGCTTTTGCCTGCATTTTAGCCGATGAACGCCTCGTTGCTTCTTGCACTGCGTCCCGTAGTGGATGCAATTCAACTATCAAAGTAGTAGTAGAAGCGAGGCATGGTTCCGAGTTCTTCTTTGAGGACGAAGACCCGTTTGTTGTCGAGGACCCACCGAATGTCGCTGTCGGGATCGAGTAAGTTGCCGAACACACGAGCACCTGTAGGACAAGCCTCCAGGCATGCCGGCATCTTTCCTCGACGAGTTCGATGTAGGCAGAAGGTACACTTTTCTACGACTCCTTGGGGGCGAACCCGGTTGGTGAGATAGCCTTGATCGGGATTCAATTCTTCGGCAGGGATCTCCGGTGCCTGCCAGTTGAAGCGGCGAGCGTGGTAGGGGCAGGCCGCTTCGCAGTAGCGACATCCAATACACCAGTCATAATCGACGACGACAACACCGTCCTTTTCCTGCCATGTCGCTTGGACTGGGCAGACTTTGACGCAAGGGGCGTTGCGGCACTGTTGACACTGGATGGGCATGTAAAACTTGTCTGGTGCCGGCACCGGATGGTCGTAGTGGGCATTGCCGTTTTCTAGATCGAGACTTCCCTGTTCCATCTCGAGGACGCGAATATAGGAGTTGTTACTCGGTCGATCGTGATTGTTCTCTTTGTGGCAGGCTTCTGCGCACTTTCTGCAGCCAATGCATACGCTCAAGTTCAAAGCGTAGCCAAACTCGACACCTTCCATGGGTTGATCGGCACTGACTTTCACGTCGTCACGCCCATACTTTTTCTTGGTTTCCTTCTCGATGCGGGTGAGCACTCCCTGAAGCTCGTCTTTGCTCAGCTCTCGGTAGTGTTTTTGAAGGAACTCATCTGCCGTCATATTCGACGACCATTCCACGAGAGGCTTCATGGCTGCAGCGAAGGCACCCGCTCCGAGGGTCGACCCCACAACTTTGAGAGCAACGCGTCGTTTCATTCGTGCGCCTCCTTGCTTGGCACTTCGCCGCGATCGATGGGCGGCAATACAGGAACCACTTGCTGGATCGCGGGCAAGTGGGGATCATGACAATCTACACAGTGGTTTTTGATGCGGGGCCCCCGTGAAAGATCCCAGTAGCCGTTGAGTCCGCCGTGGGCATTGTGGTCGTAGGACGTCCTTTGCGGCCCATGGCATTGGGAGCAAAGCTCAAGGGCCTCGTTCATGGGGATGACTTCTCCCGTGGCAAGGTGGAGTTGGAGCGGTTTGCCGGGTTCGTGACAGGAACCGCAGGACAGCTCGCCGTGGGAAAAACTGAGTTTTCGGTGAAACTTTCCGAGTTCCCGAGTGCTGGTCGCTGGCGTTCCCTCATCCACAACGTCATGACAAGTGGCGCAACGGACGCGAGTTTGCTTGCCCGTAGCCGAAGGGGTGTCGCTTGGAATCGAATCCAAGCGTGGACTTTGGTGGATCATGACTGGGTACTCGGCTTCTCCGGGAGAGTCGGCGAGTTCTCGCGGTTGATCCCGTCCACAGGAGAGAAGAAACCCCAATGCAGGAAGAAACAAAAGTGTTCTCAGATCCACGGGCACGTGGGGGGCGTGAGCATGGGGTGTGCCAAGCCGCCCGTTTCGAGATTTTTCTGGGATTTATGGGGCGCAGGGATTGCGGGCCGTTTTTCGATTGGGCTGAGTTTGAAGAAATGCTTGAAACATCTGCACTGACTGAAGGCCCGTGGCGCACTTTTTGCGCTGGCTGACGGGCCGGAATTCAGTCCAGTGCTCGGTGCTGCGAGGGCATTTTTCGCAAGTTCAAGGGCGCTCAGACCTTGTGGCCCGCCTCTTGCTCAATAGCCGGAAGCAATGGCTGTCAGTGCTCTCGTTCTTACTGTCGATGGTCCTTTCGGGCCGAGATCTCTTCCGGAGCTTTTCCGCGATCCCCGCGTTGAAGTTGGCCCCCCCGTGGACCGGTTCCTCCCGGTGGTGACGACCACCAGTTCGCTGCAGGAAGCTCGAGATCTTGCCGAGAAACTCAGCGCGGCAGACGGCGTCATCGACGTCCAACTCGTCTCCTATCAAGAAGATGGTCTTTCTCGATCTCGTTCCGTCGGTCCTTGCAACCAGGAGGTGATTCAATGAAACGTCGTACGCTCCTTCAAGGCGCGGCCATGGCGAGCGCCGTTGCGGCCGCTCACCGACTGGCGTCCGGTCAAGAGGACGGCAAACATCACCTTCCAACGGCACCGGGAGTTGAGTGGGACAAGGCTCCATGTCGGTTCTGCGGCACTGGCTGTCATGTCATGGTGGGTACGCGCGGGGGTAAGGTCGTCAGTATTGCGGGAGACTCCCGAGCCGATGTCAACAAAGGTCTTCTTTGTATGAAGGGTTATCATGTCGCTCTCGCTCTTTATGGCAAGGATCGTTTGAAAAAGCCCATGCTCCGCAGGGGAGATGGTTTCGAGCCAATCAGTTGGGATCGCGCTATCGAGATCGTGGCCGAGCGGATTAACGACGATCCGCAGGGGTTCGCCTTTTATGGCAGCGGACAGTGGACGATTCCAGAAGGGTACGCTGCTCAGAAGCTGATCAAAGGGGGACTCTCCAACAATCACATCGATCCCAATGCGCGTCTGTGTATGGCTTCGGCGGTGACTGGCTTTTTGGCCACGTACGGCGTGGATGAACCTGCAGGTTGCTACGACGATCTCGATCGCGCAGACGTGGTGATCACGTGGGGTAACAATCCAGCCGAGATGCATCCTGTATTGTTTAGCCGAGTTCTGGATCGAAAGGCGCGCGGCGATACCGTTGAAATCATCGATCTGGGCACCCGGCGAACTCGCACCAGTGAGCACGCCGATCGGCACATTCTCTTTGCGCCACAAACGGATCTAGCGATCGCGAACTGCATCATGAAGCAACTCATCGATGCAGGGACGTACGACCGCGAGTTCGTGCGCAAACATTGCGCCTTCAAGGGAGAGTCCGAACCACGAAGCTTGCACGGCAAATCTATCAGTTTTGATGTGCTGAAAGCGGGTCTGCAGAAGTACACCGTCGAGTCGACTGAGAAACTGAGCGGAGTACCGGCTCAAGAGCTCCGCTACCTCGCACAGCTGTTTGGGGATCCCAAAAAACGCATCACGAGCTTGTGGTGTATGGGAATGAATCAACACACCGAAGGAACGGCCATCAACTGCCTGGTCCATAGCCTTCATTTACTCAGCGGTCACTTTGGGAAGCCGGGGGATGCACCAACCAGCCTCACTGGGCAGCCGTCCGCGTGTGGGACGGCTCGAGAAGTGGGAACTTTGGCTCACGCTCTTCCAGGTGGTCGCGTGGTCAAAAAGGCCAAACATCGCGAGCAGAGTGAAAAAATTTGGAACCTGCCACCAGGGCGCATCAGTGGGAAACCTGGATATCATACGGTGATGATGTGGGAGAAGTTCAGCACTCCCAAAGAAAAAGGGGGCGATATCTCGACTCTCTGGGTGCAGGTGACGAACCCCGGTCAGTCTCTGCCCAATACTCACAAGCTGTTTTACCCGAGTCGAAGGATCCCTGGTAAATTCCTGATTGTCAGTGATGTCTATCCCACCGAAACTACCAAGTATGCCGACCTGATTTTGCCTTCCGCGATGTGGGTCGAAAAAAATGGCATCTTTGGCAATTCAGAACGGAGAACACAGCAGTGGTTCAAACAAGTCGATCCACCCGGAGAGGCGCGTGACGACTGTTGGCAAACGATTGCCGTAGCTCGCAAGCTCTTTGAGATGGGTCATCCAGGGATGCGCGACAAGGATGGGAAGTTCTTGTTCCACATGGAAGATCAGGGAAAACCGGTCGAGATCTGGAATTGGCGTCACTACTACGACATCAATGTCGATCGGAGACTATTTGAAGAATATAGGAGATTTACCACGCTCAAGCACAAGAACTTGGCTCCTTATGAGGAATATGTCAAAGCGCGCGGGCTACGCTGGCCGGTTGTCCAGCAGGACGATGGCAGCTGGCGAGAAACTCGCTTCCGTTTCAGCGGTTTCGACGATCCCTTTGTCGAAAAGGGGGAGAAAATCGATTTCTACCATTCGCCAACCAACGACGGAAAGGCGCAAATCTGGTTGCGGCACTACATAGCGCCCCCGGAAATGCCCGATGAGGAGTATCCGATGTGGTTGTGCACGGGCCGAGTCATTGAACACTGGCACACGGGGAGCATGACCATGCGCATCGCTCAACTGAGGCGGGCAATGCCCAATGCCTACGTGGAGGTGCATCCAATGGACGCTCAAGAAGCAGGCCTTGGTCAGGGTGATATGGCGCTTCTCGTGACGCGCCGCGGCCGACTTGAGCTTCCAGTTTGGATCAATGGGCGTGGAGCGCCGCCTCGGGGTTCGGTGTTCGTTCCGTTTTTCGACGAACGTCTACTTGTCAATCAGCTGACATTGGACGCGCATTGCCCGTTTTCCAAGGAACCCGATTATAAGAAGTGCGCCGTGCGATTGAGCAAGGCCAAAGCGCGGGGGTAGGTGTGAACACGAACTCACGGGAGCGTCAGAAGCGACTCTTTGCGGTAGGTTCCACTGCGATCGTAGTGGCCACGGTGATGGGGCTCATTTCTGGTACGAGGCCACCGGCACTTCCAGAGGCTCCCTCGCGGGAAGAATCGGGACCTGTCCGTTACGAAGACCAGAATATCGCCCCGAGCTACGCGGAACTGCGAGAGGGCCGGCGCGGGAAAAATGCCGAGATGTACGTTCAAGCCTTCGAGAGTCTACGTCGGGCAGGACCGGACATCATGGATCCGGTCGAACAAAGTGCGGAGGATCGTCAACGGGCTCTCGCCGAAAGAGCAGCTCGGCGTGCCTATGCTGGTGCCCCCCCCGTCGTTCCTCATGCCGTCCAGGAGCGAGCACCCGGTGCTTGTCTTACTTGTCACGGCGAGGGAGCTCGCATCGGTGAGCAGAGAGCGCCGGCCATGAGTCATGAGCTCTATGCAGCGTGCGTACAGTGTCATGCCGTGGAGCGTCGAGAGCCTCCGCCTGCTCTCCAGGAACCCTCCGTAGCCGTTGGTTCCGAGTTTCAAGGGATGAGAGAGGCGGGCCGAGGCGAGGTTGCCTGGGAGGGGGCGCCCCCCGTGATTCCTCACTCGACCTTAATGAGAGAAAACTGTGACAGTTGCCATGGCCGACTGGGAACTCACGGGATCCGCACGCCGCATCCTTACCAGCAGAGCTGCCAGCAGTGCCACGCCGCGACGAACGTTTTCAATCGAGGTGGCCCACCGACTCTCGATTGAGCGGCAGACCGAGCCCATTGGTTGCGACTTTGACCGGGGTGGTCGCCTTCGACTTGCCTGAACGGATAAACAGTATCAGATTTCGACGGACGATGTTCGTGGAATTGCTGGCTCGGTCCTGTTTTTCGTTCTTGCGGGGCGCTTCCCAGCCACAAGAGCTCTTGGAGGAGGCAATGAGATTGGGGCTCGGGGGTATGGCCCTGTGCGATCTCGACGGGCTTTATGGATCGGTGCGTGCCTGGACTGCACTCAAGCAGATGAGGGTTGACGCAGAGGAGCGAGCAAAGCGGCTTCCGCAATTCCACTACATTGTTGGCTCAGAGCTGACTCTTGAAATTCCTGAAGAGGAACGTTTTCGCGTGGCTCTCCTCGTCGAGACGGCGCGCGGTTATGAAAATCTGTGCCGTGTGCTGACTCTTGCCAAACAAGAGAGGCCGAAGGGGGAGTCGATGACTCGTCTCGAGAGCCTGGTAGAGCACCGCCAAGGACTGAGCGCGCTGATTATCGCGCCACGGAAGCATACACCTGTTGCTCTACGGCCAGCTGGGATCTTACGTGAGGCTTTTGGCGATCGATTGGCCGTCGTGACCTACCGCCATCTCGATGGATACGATCGGTCCCGACAGGATTGGTCGTTGGAACTTGCACGAGCTATCGACGTGCCTCTCGTCGCAAGTGCCCGCCCCAGCTACCATGATCCCTCCAGAAAGCCGCTTTCGGATGTCGTGCACTGTATTCGACGAGGCATCACTCTGGATCAGGCAGGGACGGAGTTGTCTGTCAATTCCGAGCGCTTCATGAGAAGTGAACGTCAGATGCGGGAATTGTTTCGTCGCCATCCAGAATGGATCAACGAAAGCGCTCGTATTGCCGAGAGATGCACCTTCGACTTCAGAGAACTTCACTACCATTTGGATCCGGGTCAAACGGCCGATCAAAGGCTTGCCGAGCTGACTTGGCAAGGAGCGAAGCGTCGCTTTCCTGGGGGCATTCCTTCTCGATTGGAACAACAGATCGAAAAGGAGCTGGAGCTGATTAAGAGGATCGAAGTGGCTCCTTACTTTCTCTCCACCCAGGAAGTGGTCGAGATCGCGCGTCGACGTGGAATTTTGTGCCAGGGCAGGGGATCAGCGGCCAACAGTGCCGTGTGTTTTCTGCTCGGCATTACCGCTGTCGATCCCTCCCGCTCGAACTTGCTTTTTGAACGTTTTTTGAGCGAAGAGCGGGCCGAACCACCAGATATCGATATCGATTTCGAGCACGAGCGGCGCGAGGAAGTGATTCAAGAAGTCTATGAGAAACATGGTCGTGAGCAGGCAGCAATGGTCTCGGAGGTGATTAGCTATCGGGGCAAAGGGGCACTCAGAGAGGTTGGCAAGGTGTTCGGGCTAAGTTTGGATGAGGTCGATCGCCTGAGCGGGACGGTGAGCTGGTCGAAACTCAGTGAGGCAAGCGATCGACGCATTGAAGAGGCCGGGTTTGATCTGGAGGACCCTCGCCTCGGTCAAGTGCTCATTTTGGCCAAGCAGCTTCAGGGATTTCCGCGACACCTCTCGATCCATGTTGGAGGGTTCGTTCTGTCGGCTCGGCCTATTTTCGAAGTGGCGCCGGTCGAGCCGGCGAAAATGGAAGGGCGTACCATTGTTCCGTGGGATAAAGATGACATCGAGGCGCTTGGCTTTTTCAAGATGGACCTCCTGTCGTTGGGTATGCTGACGGCTATCAGAAAGACGCTCGAGTTGATTCACTGGACTGGCGGTTTGAGACAGCCAGGCCGGCACTCGAATGCGGAAGAGCCTTTTGATCCCCTCGAGTCGATCACTCGCATTCCAGACGAAGATCGCGCGACCTATGACATGATCTCTGCTGCTGACACCGTGGGCGTGTTTCAGATTGAAAGCCGCGCCCAGATGTCAATGCTGCCTCGTCTCCGTCCACGAAAGTTTTACGATCTCGTGGTGGAGGTAGCATTGGTGCGTCCCGGTCCGATCCAGGGAGGTATGGTGCATCCCTATCTGCGTCGACGAAATGGTGAAGAGGAGATCACGTGCCCTCATTCTGCCCTGTGGCCGATTCTCGAAAGGACGCTCGGGGTGCCACTGTTCCAAGAACAGGTCATGCAAGTTGCTATCACAGGTGCTGGCTACAGTGGAGGAGAGGCCGACCAGCTACGACGTGATATGGCAGCATGGAAAAAGCATGGCCGTCTGATGCGGCATAAGGAGCGCCTTCTCTCCGGATTCGAGAAACGTGGGATTCATCGAGCTTTTGGGGAAGCGTTGTTTGAACAGATCAAAGGATTCGGTGAGTATGGTTTTCCGGAGTCCCACGCGTCGTCGTTTGCTTTGCTCGTCTACACGTCTGCCTGGCAAAAACGCCATTATCCAGCACACTTTCTGTGTGCAATTCTCAATGCTCAACCCATGGGGTTCTATCAGCCGACCTCCTTGGTGCGTGATGCTCAAAAACATGGTGTGGAGGTAAGAGACGTGTGTGTGCTTTCCAGTGAATGGGACTGTTCATTGGAGCCTATCGATCCGGAAAAGAACGGGATTCAGAGTTCTGCTCGAGGCGCTCACTATGCTGTGCGACTGGGCTTGCGACAGGTCCGGGGGCTCAAGAACGCCGCGGGAAATCGCATTTTGTCTTTGCGGAGGTCCCTGATTTCAGAAGGCCTCTCGATGGAAAATGTGCCGCGAAGTTCTCGAGCACATCTCAATCGAGGAGAAGAGCCGCCCCCACCTCTCACGGTGCAACAACTGCGTCAGCGGGCCCGTCTCCACCAAGATGACATGGATGCGCTCGCCGAGGCAGGCGCCTTAGCAAGGATCACGAAGGGGAGGCGGGACGCCTTATGGAAGGCTCGGGCTCCTTCGACCCAGGGGTTGTTCGAAGGGGTGGAAAGTAGAGAGGAGGAGGCTCACTTGCGCCCTCTGCGCCCCGTGCAACAGCTCGTGCTCGACTATCAGCGCAAAGGCCTCTCCCTCGAGGACCATCCGATGCGCTATTACCGGAGACAGCTGGCTGCTCGGGGAGTGATCCGAACGGAAGATCTTTTCTATTTCCCTCAAGGGGCACGGGTGAGTGTTGCCGGTCTCGTGATGAGTCGCCAGCGCCCCGGAACTGCCAGTGGAGTGGTTTTTGTCACTTTGGAGGATGAAACTGCCACGGCAAACGTGATTGTCTTTTCGCCGATTTTCGAACGCTACGATCGGATCGTCCGTCACGCTCAGATGTTGCTCGTGCATGGTACTCTTGAACGCACCCAAGCTCCCGAGAAGCCGGACCATCCGCCGAGCACCCCCGTGATACATGTCGTTGCTGAACGTCTCGAGGAGTTGGGGCAGACCAGAAGGAGTCAGCTGCGTAGTCGTTCGCGCGACTTTCATTGACGCGTAGTCGAAAAAAGTCAGCAACTCTGGTCTGCTCCGGTCGAACCTCCTCTATGGTTCGATTTTTTCTCTCTTTGGGTCTGCTCTGTCTGATATTTGGCTCCGCGTGCGGCGATCGCGCTCCGGAGTCCGACGCCGGGATGTTCATCTCGGAGCTTGGCGGAGCCGTTGCGTTTTGGCCTCCGCTGGAAACGTCGACGGGCGGTGGAAGCGCGCAGGGTTCGGACGAGGATAACCCGTGGCTCAATTGGGGGGGCAGCGGCTCCCAGGGATCTGTGAGTATTCCCGGTGAAAACGAGGGAAAAGCCATGCCGTCCGGATCGACGTCTTTTGAATCGAGTGGGAGCTCCTCGGAAGGGGAGGACGGAACACCAAAAGGAGCTCCGGGATCTGCCGTCTCCGAGGAGGTTCCTCCTCCAGAGCCGGCAGATCTGATTTTCTTGGCCTACTGGGAGTCCACCAGCTCGACTAAGCTGCTGTTGGTGGAGCATCGCGGAGGTGGGCCGACCGAGAATTGCCATGTAGAAATCTACAGCAATGGATCCACCGAGCCTTGGCGGACCCTCGATCTGCCCGATGGTTTAGAACCCGACTCACGACATCTTCTCTGCATTCCCGAGGCGACTCGGGAGGAATGCGACACGGTCTTCGGAGGCAGTGCCTTTAACGGCAACGACGCGGTTCGACTGACCTGCGCCGACGAGCTTCTGGACCTCATTGGGGTCGTGGGACAAGACCCTGGTGAGGCGTGGAGTGCTCCTGGTGCGGGCGGCACCGAGATCACCACGAAGGACTCGGGCTTGTGGCGATGTCACGCCCCTTCTGGCAGGACCTCGGTGTTTGTCCCGGAGCAGTGGGCCCCATGGGACGAACCCAGCGACTCGGAACTGAGCGGACCCGAGTGTCCTTCAGAGAATCTACCGGGAGGACTGGGGGGAGCACCGGCAGTTGACACCTCTTTGGGGTTACGAATTCGTGAGCATCCACAAAAGGACGCAAATGATGGCCCCGAGCCAGCTCTCGTGGAGCGAACAAACAGATGCCCGGCCGCGGATCAACTTTGATCGTCGAGAACGATTCCGCAGGGGGACAAGTCGAGGAGCGGCGCGGACCGAACTGCGATTTCTACTTCAGGACTCGAGCGACGTTTTTTCTTCTTAGCCGTCGATGTTAGGCTAGTTCCCGTCTCGAAATGGCCGCTTCGTCGCCCGCCCCTTCGGGGCGCCCTTCGGGGCGAGGGCGGGCGACTCCGCTTTTTGCCCATTTTTTGCCGTCGAAC
>CAYTRQ010000165.1:0-11667 GCA_964440025.1 uncultured Polyangiaceae bacterium
TCCAGAGAAAAGTGGTCTCCCTACCGACCACTTTTATGTGGTCGCAGCACTAGCACATCAAGCACATCAAAGGGGGCGAGGTACTTCGTTCATACCCCCCGCATCGAACCAAGCGCTGGAAATGGCTCCGCCAATGCTCGCTCATCTTGCCTCATTCTCCTCGGGCGAAGATTCGTCGAGGGATTGCTTCTCCATCCGGTAGCGCAGGGATCGAAACGAGATGCCTAGCAGCTTGGCCGCCTTGGTTCGCACCCCCCCGGTCCGTTCGAGCGCTTGCAATAAGAAGCGCCGTTCGATTTCAGCCAAAACCTCGTCCAGATTGCAACCATCCGCGGGAAGTTCGAGCAGTTTGGGCCCAGGTCCACCGATCAGACCGCTCACCGACTCAGGAAGATCCCCGAGTCCTATGCGGTTGGAACCCGCCAGCGTGACCGCACGCTCGATCAGGTTTTCGAGTTCTCTGACGTTCCCTGGGTACTCGTAGCTCGTGAGTGCTCTGAGAGCCTCAGGAGTGAACCCCCGGATCTCCTTCGCGTGCTCTGCGGAAAATCGGTCGAGGAACGCCTCGGCAAGGATCGGAATGTCCTCAGCTCGCTCCCGCAAAGGAGGAATTCTCAAACGAATGACATTGATTCGGTAGTAGAGATCCTGGCGAAACCGATCAGCATTAACCTCCGCCTCGATGTCTCGATTCGTCGCTGCCAAAACACGAACATCCACAGGGACCTCGCGCGCAGCGCCCACGGGTCGCACCTTCTTTTCCTGAAGGACCCGAAGGAGCTTGACCTGCAGAGAGGCCGGCAGCTCACCCACTTCATCGAGAAACAACGTTCCACCGTCCGCCTCCCGAAACATCCCTTGGGTTTTGTCCGATGCGCCTGTAAATGCCCCTTTTTCGTGACCAAACAACTCGCTTTCCATCAAATTCTCCGGAAGAGCTCCGCAGTTGACGACCAAGAAGGGACCTGCGGCGCGGTCGGAGGCGGCGTGGATGGCGCCCGCCACTTTCTCCTTGCCAGTGCCGCTCTCCCCGGTAATGAGGACTGTCGTTTTGGCTTGCGCGATACGCTGGACCAGGTCGAGAAGCTGGTGCATGGCAGGGCTGCGGCCGACGACGGAACGCGACTTCCCCTCCACCTGAGCGCGTAAGGCTCGATTTTCCGTCAGCAAAGCGTATTTTTCGTGCGCTTTGGCCACCAGAGCGGTCAGCTCGGCGCTGTCGAACGGCTTGGTGACAAAGTCGTAGGCCCCCCCTGTCATCGCCTGCACAGCATTTTCCACCGTCGAATGAGCTGTGATGAGGATCACCTGGCTCGAGGGGTTCCTCGATTTAGCTGCAGCTAAAACATCCAACCCCGAGCCATCAGGCATGGAAAGGTCGGTCAATACCACGGAAAAGGGTTGAGGGGAGGAATTCAGAGCAGTGGCTGCCTCGCGATGTCCCGCGGCCGTGGTCACCGCATAGCCCTGCCGCTTCAGAAGGATGCCCACCGTCTGTCTCAAAGCCGGCTCATCATCGACAACGAGCACGGCCGGGTTTTGAGGCCGAAGAGTCATTGCTCCGACCATAGCAGCAGCCATACTCTATTGGCGTTACTCATGAACTGGATGGCTTTCTTTTCTCGGTCTGAGCGACCCCTGGTGCGTTCGGTGCCGCCGCTTGCCTGGATGGCGGCACTTTGCATCGGATGTAGCGCCAGCGGCGAGAGCTTATCACCCGGGGCCGACAGCGACGGCACCATGGAGCCTCCCCAAGAGGGCGGGACGGGAAATCCCTCCACACAAGGCCCAGAAAGCATCGAGTTCGTTCCGCCAGACCGGCTCCTGCTGTCGCCCGGACAGGAGCAAACGCTCTCCGTGCAAGTCCATCCAAAAGGTTTTCATCCTGTCTCCTTTTCTTTGATTGCCGGTGAGAGCAACGCGGCGTTCGATGGATTTTTGCGGGCCGCCCAGGTGGTCACCACCCAGGACGGACTCGCCGAAAATACTCTGACGGCCCCCAGCTCTCCCGGGCTTTTCCGAGTGCGGGCGAGCGTGGGCTCATCGCTGCTGACAGAGCGGAGCGTCTCCGTAGGAGAACAAGGGTTTGCCACTCTTGTCGCTGTACCGAGCTATTCAGGAGTCCGCGAAGTCGCAAGTTGGACGGCTTCGGCAAAAATCGGGGTCAGTTGCGCCATGCTCGAAAGCATGTGGGAAGATGGAACCATCCAAGCGACATCTGCCGACCAAGTCGCACTCGAAGGACTGCCGGTGGGTCCAGTGACTGCCCTCATCGTTCGGGCCGGTCACTATGTAAGTGGTTGCTCCACCGTGGAGAACCTGGAGAGCAACGAAACAAGAACCATCTCGGTGACGGCGAGTGATAGGCCTCTGCAACTCGATTCCGGAAGTTTCCCCGTGGTGCTGGATATTGAAGAAAAGGCCATGGCATTTGTCGAGACTCTCGCACAGGCCGCGGAAGCTGGGACGCTCGCTTTCTCGGAAGGGCGCAACGACGCAGAAACGCTGCTTGCGGACATGAGCGCGGTCATCAATGACACCGAAAAGCAGGACGCCTTTATCCAAAACCAACAGGAACTAGCTCTGCTCGACGCGGTGTCGGAACACCTGGCTTCCCCTGATCTCATCAGTGATACGATTCATCAGATACTTCTCGGAGCAGCGGCGTCGATCGACGGCCCTCGAGCGCTGATTTTCACGCTCCAGCTCAAGGGCGAAAACGCCCTTCTTGTTCTCGAATCCGCTGCGGGAGTTCCCTCTGTGATGAGTGGCTTCCTGGGCAGTTCATCAATGACCATGGAAACGCAGCCCAACGACGTGCTGGTCCTCGGGGGAGACCTCAAATTTCAACCAACCCAGTGGCTCACCGCAATTGCCGAGCGGTCCTCTGATGACACGTTCTCCAACGCCACCCCAGTAGAAGAAATCGCCCAACTGGTCGATTGTGCGGTCCTTGCTGAAAAGATGGCGGCCCAGACAGACGATGGGGAGATCTATCCCGAGTGCGATCCAACCTGTGCTGAGAACCTCTGCGCGGCCGCTCTCGAACATGGCTGGCTACGACTGAGCAGTTCTGGAAAACAGCTCACCACCTTGCGCGTAGGCATCACCGGCACCGCAAAGATTGACGACGAAGCGCGTCCTGTGAGCCTCGCCGGAACCTGGGTCGGTCGTCTCGACTCGAGCGACTCGAGCGACTCGAGCGTGGCGGGCCACGCCTGGGACGGAACCTCGAGCACAGCTTCTCCTTGAAGAAGCCGCTCGAAGCGACGCTGGCGCTTGGCGTTGGGGGAAAAAACGCTGGCGACTTGACTCGCTAGCGACAGGCCCACGAGTATTGCCGCAAACTGCAGTCCCCAGCGGTCCCAGGCCTGTCTCCGTGGTATGAGCAGCAGAAGCTCTGCGATGCCCCAACCAAAGAGAAATCCCCCGAGATGGGCCGCATTGTTGACAGGCCACAGCAGCGCAAAGGCCACTGCGTAGGCACCATATTGAAGCAAAACGTCCTTGAGCCGGGGATCTTTAGCTTTGCGCAGCTCTGCAATCTGGGCACCAAGGAGGCCAAATATGGCACCGCTGGCTCCTGCCGTCGGTGGACTGATCCGACCGTAGTAAATCCGACTAGCGAAGAACCCTCCGACCCCAGCAACCACGAACACGGTCGTCATCTTCCACGATCCCATGGAATCTTCCACGGCCCGGCCCAGCCAAATCAAGGCGGCCATGTTCATCACGAGATGAAGCACACCGAGATGAACATACACCGCCGACAGCCAGCGAAATATCTCCCGTTCAGCCCCCAAACTGCCAACGATCCCTCCCACCTGGAGAATCGTTGAAGGCTTTGGCCCTTGGCCAAAGATCGAAAGTGGCATTCCTCCCCCAAGGAGAATCATCAAAAGGAAGTTGGCAATGCAAATGAAGACCAAAACGCGGGTCGCCGGATAGGAAAGGCCTCTAAGCTGAGCCAGGACGGTCAGCGGACCGCGCAGAGGAGCACCGCAGCGAAAACACCGCTGCTCCTCGGGCCCGTTGAGCTGTCGGCAGCTCGGGCAAACCACAGAGCGGGAAGCCATGGGGCCCCTTACAGCGAAACCGTGTTGATGAAAATGTCACCTACCTCGGTGCTTGAACGCAGACTTGTTTGCCAGGTACACTGAAAAATGCGGGTCGTACTGGGGGCCTGCCGTGCCTGATGAATGCTCTTCCTCAACTCGCCGAAGACTGCGATCTTCGCTCCCTCCCCATCGGCCCATCCGAGGCATTCCTGCTCAGTCGCGTCGACGGAATGAGCAACATAGAAGATCTATCCAATGCCACGGGGATCCCCCAGCAGACGGTCTCCCACTTGCTTAAAAGACTGGCCCATCTCGGAGCGATTCATTTTGGCGAGAGCAGCCCACCCGAATCCGAAGCCGAGGTTCCCTTGCATCGCGGCCGCCCGGCGGACACCGCAGTCCCCCATGCATCTGTCTCCACCGCAGTGTCCAGCACCACCACCCAAAGCGCAACCGTCGAAGCCCAGGACGACGCCGAAGCCACGGTGGACCACGGCACCCCCGTCCAAAGTGGGGCCATGGAAAAGGACTCGTTCACCCAGGATTCAACCGAAGAGCAGGTCGATCTCTCGGAAGGCTTCAAGGAAAAGGTCCTCAGACTCTACGATCGCCTCGATATCATGAGTCACTACGATCTTTTAGGAGTCCCACGCGACGCCGACAAGAAAGAAATCAAGAACGCGTATTTCGCGCAGGTCAATGAATTTCATACGGATCGCTTTTTCGGCCGATCCCTCGGCAGCTACAAAATGAAGATCGATAAGATCTTTACCGCCTTAACACGCGCCAACGACACTCTGTCACGAAAGAAAACGCGCGCCGAGTACGATCGCTACCTCGAAAGTCGAGAAGAGACCCTCGGTTTCTATTCCGAGCCTCCTCGGACTCGAGCCGATTTTTCGGAAAATGTCGCAGCCGAGCCCGTCGCTCAAGAGCAAATAGTTCGGAACGACGGCTCCGGTGGACAGGCGGCTCCCTTTTCCACCTCTGATGCCAATCGGCCAAAAATCGATCAAGGCTCATTCAAATCGGAAGCCACGCCCTCACAACGCTCTCCTATGAGTTCTCAAGCGCGCAGGCGCTTGGCAGCCAAGAAGCTCAAAGGAAGCCTGAGCGGCGAGCACAAAATTCCCCAGGTCCGCAAAGCGAGCCGAGAGGAGATCGACCAGGCCGTTCGCGCTGACCTCAAAGCACGTCTCGCTGCCAAGGACTCCTCCCCAGCGCTTTGTAGCAAATACGTTGCCCTCGCTCGTGAGGCGGAACAGGCCCGAGAGTGGGCTTCCGCCGCAAACGCCCTCCGTACCGCCCTCGAGCTCAAGCCTGACGATCCAGAGCTTCAAGCCGACCTCGAGCGAGTCCTCGTGGAAGTCGATCGGACCTATGCTGGGAAGTTCCTCGAGCAAGCCAAATACGAGGAACAAGATGGTCAACTCGAGCGAGCCGCTCGATCCTTCGCGCGAGCCGCCCGAGGAAAAGATTCAGCAGAGCTCTACGCGCGCAGCGCCGAATGCTTGCTCCGGTTGCTCCACAACAACACGAGCGTCGAGGCAAATATCGGCCGAAAAGCCGTAAAAATGGCCCGTCAGGCGGTTTCTCTGGAGCCCGAAAATGTGCGAGCATATCTCACCTTGGCGAAGGCCTATTTCTCGGAGAAAATGCCTTCCAGCGCACAGGCTGAAGTGAACCGAGCTCTCGAGATCGACCCCAAGAACGAAGCCGCGCGTCGCCTGCAAAAGGACTTCAAAAAGGCGACCTGAAACTCCCCCTACAGATAGATGCGACAGGCTCGAGAATCGAGTAGAAGGCTTTCATGGAACGAGTGATCGGTATCGACCTAGGAACCACAAACTCCTGCGTGTCGATCCTCGAGCGAGACTCCGCCACGGTGATCCCGAACCGGGGAGGCTACAAGACCACACCTAGCATCGTTGCCGTGACCGAAGCCGGCAAGCGGCTCGTCGGTCATATTGCCAAACGCCAGGCCATCACCAATGCGGAAAACACGATTTATGCAGCCAAACGCCTGATCGGCCGCAAGTGGGAGTCGCCCCAGGTCAAAAACGCTTTGATGACGTGTAGTTATCGCATCGTGGAAGGGCCGCACGATGACGTACGCATCCAGCTGCGCGACCACAACTATTCGGTTCCGGAAATCAGCTCCATGATCCTTCAAGAGATGAAGCTGGTGGCCGAAGAATACCTCAGCGAAACGGTCAACAAGGCCGTCGTGACAGTCCCCGCCTATTTCAACGACAATCAGCGACAGGCGACCAAGGACGCCGGAAAAATCGCTGGATTGGATGTCATTCGAATTATCAACGAGCCGACCGCCGCCTCTCTAGCCTATGGCTTCGGTAAGAATATCGATAAGACGGTAGCGGTTTTTGATCTCGGCGGGGGAACCTTCGATATCTCCATTCTGGAGATCGGTGGTCAGGGTGTCTTTAAAGTCATCGCCACAACCGGCGACACGTTTCTCGGAGGAGAAGACTTCGACGCCCGAATCATCGATTGGCTGGTCGATGGCTTCCGTCAGGAACACGGGCTGGACCTCCGCGAGGATCGGATGGCACTGCAAAGGCTCAGGGATGCAGCGGAGAAAGCCAAGTGTGAGCTCTCCAGCGTTCGTGAAGCAGAGATCAACCTGCCCTTTATTATTTCTACGGAGAGCAACGAAGCACTTCATCTGCAGACCGCGCTGGGCCGCGGAAAACTAGAACAGCTCACATCGGATCTCGTCGAACGCACGGTCGATATCTGTCGTCAGGCCCTGGACGACGCCCAACTCGAGGTCGACGAGATTGAGGACGTCATTTTGGTCGGCGGAATGACACGAATGCCAGCCATTCAACAAGCCGTCCAGGGCTTTTTCGATCGCCAGCCTAATCGCGGGGTTCATCCGGACGAGGTCGTTGCCATGGGCGCTGCCATTCAGGGTGCCGCACTCGTCGAAGACAGCCGCTCGATGCTTCTACTCGATGTCACTCCCCACGCGCTCGGCATCATGACCTTTGGAAGCCACTTCGAGGAGCTCATTCCCATGAACACCACGGTGCCAACGGGAATGACCAAGACCTTTACGACGAGCCGCGACAATCAGACGGCGGTCAAGATTATCGTCATGCAGGGCGATAGCGACAAGGCCGACGAAAATGAGCTCCTGGGGGAGTTCATTTTGACGGGACTTCGTCGCGCGCCCAAAGGGCAAGTGGAAATCGATGTTACGTTCGAAATCAATACGGATGGCATCGTTAGCGTCAGTGCCAAGGACCTAGAAACAGGGCAAACACAAGCCATACAAGTGACCGCCTCCAGCGGCCTCACGCCAGAAGAGATTGCCAAGATGGCGGCCGACGCGAGCGAGTTCATGCTCGAGCGAAAGAGCGACGAGGCGTTCGAGGCAGCCAAGCAAAAGGCAGATACGCTGATTGGGACTCTCGAGGCCATGTTCGGCGAGGTGGAATCGGCAGTCGGTGGTGCGGACTTCGGAAAAGACGCCATTTCGAAAGCACGGGCAGCCATGGCACGCACGCGGGAGGCCATTGAGGCAAAAGATACTGAAACCATTGTCGAGCAGATCGGCCAGCTGGAGCGGAGCGAGAAAATGTTTCGTGGCGTCGTTTCGAGAGGCTGATATTTTAGGCGGCGGTTAGTTGGTGCATTCAATGGGAAATCGTGACGGTCCAGGACGTCGTACCTCTCTTCCCCCCGAGCTCGACGCAATCGACTCCGGGTGGGACGAAGACGAGCAAGTGACCGTGAACCTCTCACAAAAAAGGCAGACGGAAGAGGAAGATTCATTTGCCAGCGATGAGCCTCCCACGGTTCCGCGCGATGTTGCTTCTACACCCACTACTCCTTCAACCGGTCAACGCCACGCGGACCGGCAGTCGGCACGAACGCAACCCGAATGGCGGAGCAAACGTGCAACTCCCACCGCTCCAGAGCGGATTTCCGAGCGGGTCACTGCCCCTCCCCCCCATGGTTTGGATAGTGAGCTTATCGATAGAAGCCGTCCCTCCGTTCATGCCCGTGAAGCGCAAACGGAGCCGCCAGCCGCCTCCCCAAGCCCATCAGAAAACCCAGATGCAACCAATGGCGGTTTTTCCGATGAGGAAGAAGATGACGACATCTTCGATCGTCCAACGCTCGATATCACCTCGGGGCATCATGAGCTCGGTGAGTTTCCTCATCCCGATGGAGAGCAGCCCACCTCTCTGAAGCCGAATCTCGACGATCGAGTGACACCGGCTATCCACCCCAGCCAGGTTCCCACCGCACCGCCTCCCAACCAACCAACTGGAAAGTCGTTTCCTTCCGCTCCGCCGCCAGAGAGCCCACCCGTGCCCATGCTCGGTCGCGAGTTTTCGGAGAGAGACACGCCGACCACACCACGGCAAGTCGCCCTGGAAACGCCTTCTCTACTTCCAGTCGAGAAAAAAAATGACTCCTCGGAAGGAGTCAGCATCAGTGGCGCCGATGAACGAGCTCTCTCCAGAGAAATGCACGAGCGCTTCGCGATGGGGGACTTTTCCGGTGCCCTCCAAAAAGCCGAGGAAGCTCTAGCCCAAGACGGAACGGACCGAGAGGCAGAGGAGCTGGCAAGGAAGTGCCGGGAGGTTCTCGCGGAGATGTACTCCTCACGCATCGCCGGTCTGGAGCGGACAGCGCGCGTGGTGATGACCCCCGATCAGGTTCAATGGCTTTCTCTCGATCATAGAACAGGATTTCTCTTGTCGATGATCGACGGGGAAAGCTCCGTCGAGGATCTACTCGATGTGTGTGGCATGCCCCGCCTCGAAGGCTTGAAAATCATCTGCAACCTGCTCGACGAAAACGTCATCGAGTTGGACTGAGCCACCGCGTTCAGGCGACGAGATGGGATCGAGAGCACATGCACACAACCTCGAAATGCTCCGCGGAGGCTTACCTTCCCCACCCACTCGGGAGCCTCGGCGGAGCCTTTTCAAGCGTTTGGTTCGAGGTGCCGGGCTTCTTATTGGGACGCATCTCAAAGCCCCTTCGTGGTGATGAGATGCGTCCTCGAGCATACCGTATCTTGTTGTTTTGGCTGGCCACCGCAGTTTTTTTGTCTTGCAGTGAGCCACCCGCTCCCCCGGTCTTCCCAACTCGCCTTGCACAATCATCATCTCTTCCCCGCGAAACCTCAAGATATCACATCTCGGCTCGTCTCGATGAAATCACTCATCGAATCGTCGGCAAGGAGACCATCTACTGGCAGAACCACTCCCAGAGCTCGGTGGACCAGCTCTACTTCCACCTCTATTTGAATGCCTTCAAAAAGGGATCCCTTTTCTTGAGCCTCCAAGGAGGCCGGAGCGGCGGCCTGGTTGGCAGAGAAGGAGGCATCACGGTCGACTCCTTGAAAAGCCCTCGCTTTCCCGGCAAAAATCTATGGGAAAACGCCTCTCAAGGCTCACCCGAAAGCGGGGACGACCAAACGGACATCTCCGTACCGCAGCCGAGGCCGATTGTTCCAGGGGAAACCGTAGAGCTGCTCGTTCGATTCTCGGCCACACTTCCCGAGATCGTCGAGCGCACCGGCTTTTCTGGAGACTTCCACCTCGTCGCTCAATGGTTTCCAAAGTTGGCCCGTCTCGAAGATGACGGCACGTTCGCTCACTTTGCGTTCCATCCCTACGGAGAATTCTACTCAGACTTCGACGACTATGTCGTCGACTTAGACATTCCCACAGGCTACGAGATCGCCTCGACGGGAACTCTGGAGCTCATTTCCCAGGGCAAAACACGCAGCCAGTATCGGGCAACGGCCCAAAGCGTGGTCGACTTTGCGTGGAGCGCCTGGCCCGGCGCTCATGTTCTGGAAACGAGCCTTCAAGGCGTGCAAGTTCGCTTGCTGACCCCTCCAGGAGCTCATCGCTCGCGACGAATCCACTTGCAGACCCTCGAGCAAGGTCTAACTCAGCTGGGCGCAGCTTATGGGGCCTATCCTTATTCGTCACTGACCGTGGTTCAGCCTCCCAAGCATGCGGCGCGGGCGGGCGGCATGGAGTACCCTACTTTCATAACAACTGGAGGCTCTGAACTCGGAGCGGCGCTCGGCATCCGTCATACGGAACTCTTGGTGATTCACGAGCTCGGCCACCAATGGTTTCAGAGCTTGATCGCCACTCACGAACAAAAGTACCCTTTCCTCGATGAGGGGCTCAATTCTTTCGTCGAATGGCGCTATCTGACCCGCAACTACGGAGCGGGTGGACTGGTCGACACCCCTGCTTTCCATCTGTCCCGCCTCGCTGGAGGACGATTTGCCGCTTACTTTCAAAACGAAAGTCGGCAGCCCATCGATCAACCAGCCAGCGACTTTCCGTCCTTTCGGTCACTTTCCCAACACGTTTACGCGAGGACCCCGCTAGCGCTTCTTACCCTGGGCCGAGTTTACGGAAAGGAAAAGGTGTCGGCCGCCCTCAAAGCCTATGCTCGAAAGCAGCGAGGAAAACACCCCACCCCCAATGATTTCTATCGATCGCTTTCCCACCACCTCGGTGGCTCTCGTCTCCTCCCCATCGTTCGACAGCTTTTCGAAAAACCGGGACCCAGTAGCTGGAGGATTGACTCGGTGCGAACGCGCGGCCACGGGCCCTTTCATTCGGAGGTGCACATCGAGCAGAGCGCGGCACCACGACTTCCCTACACCGTGCGCGCCATCTTTCGAGACGGCAGCCGCCGGGATTCGACCGTTAGAAGCGCCGAAGAAACGGCTCGTGTCTCCTTTGAGCATACCCAAAGAATTCAGCAAGTCATCATTGACCCAGATCGCCATTTGCTCATCGACGAAAACTTCTTGGACAACCGCTACTGGGTCGTTCCCTCCAACCGAAATTCTAGAACCAACTTTGCCTGGACGACCTTCCTTCAGTCTCTTCTCGTGAGCTGCGCTCCATGAGTCTGAAACGCTACGCTCCCCTCTTCCGAGCCGCCATCTTACTATGGTTTTGCCAGGCTGTTTTGGCTGCTATTGCCTCCTTTCCCCAAGCAGCGGTCATCTCCGGCGTTGGAGACGCCGAGCTCTTTGAACCCGGAGGGATGATGATGCTCGAAGTTCTGCGGGTTCGCTTCCCAGCGTTGCTCGACAGCCTGCAGCTCACGGCCTGGACGCTTGCGGGAAGTCAGATGCTTCTCCTGGCTCCAACATTCTATTTTTATCGAAGCGCCCACGCGACTGCACGTGCATTGATCGACGAACAAGCCTCCACTCGCGGAAGCTCCGCGCTCGCTATTTCCGTTCAAAGTGTGGCTTGGTTCGTTTTCGTCGTCGCCATCAATTGGCTGTTGATCCTTGTCTCGATCACGGCGGGCGGCGTGTCGATCTATCTTCTGCTCCGCACCGACCTTCCCTTTCAAGTAGAGCTCAGCGCACTGGGCTGCCTTGCGATTTCAGTCATCATTGCAGCTGCAGCAACGATAACGGATCTGGTTCGACTTCAATTGGCAGCCGGAGAGCGGAGCCTGTCAGGCTCAATCGCCTGCGCCATCAGGACACTCCGGGGAAGATTTCTCAAACTCTGGTTGGGTCGGATTGGTGTCACCGGAAGCACTGCGCTGCTTCCGGTCATCGTGCTCCCTC
>CAYTRQ010000166.1:0-3352 GCA_964440025.1 uncultured Polyangiaceae bacterium
GTAACATCCATTTTCCCGGGGTCGCCCCGGCCCCCGGAGTGCGGCTGCCCATCCGCCTGGCTGGTCGACTCCACGGCGTGTGGATCCATTCGGTGCTTCCGGCCGAAAAACGAAAAACGACGCCATTCGAAATTCTCGATGGCCGATTGGCGCTCGCGCTCGACGACCTCTGCGCCATCCTCTCGGCACACGGCTTCGTCGAGGTCGTCCACTTTACGATGTACCGGCCGCCGCACGACGGCCCCGCGCAACCGGGGAAGTACCTCCACCGACACCCCGGCGGCATGGCCATCGACCTCGGAGCCATGAAGAAGCGCACCGGCCACTGGATTGCGGTGGGCCCCCACTGGCCCAGTCAAATCGGTGCCAAGAGTTGCGGAGCCGACGGCCGCAAGCTCAGCGGGAGGCGAGGCCGAGAGCTGCTCAGCGTGGCCTGCGAGGCGGCGGATCTGCGGATTTTCCACTATATGCTGACCCCCCACTTCGACGATGCCCATGCCGACCACCTTCACCTTGAAATCAAGTCCGGGGTGAAGTGGTTCCTGGTCAACTGAGCGCTCTACCAGCCTTCCTGTCCTGTTCCTCGAAGGTCGAGGGACAAGCCCGATGGCTCGGTCTCTCCCCCCCTTTGGGGTGACGAGCTGCGTTGTCAAACAAGACATTCTAGCACTCGGATTTGCACACAACGTCAATCCGGGAGTATTCCCGCGCGACGAGGGAGAAAGACATGGAGCTCGGACGACTGATCGGACCAGAACTGCGTGAATTGCTTCACGACCAGCCCGAGCAAGCACGCGATCTCATCGAAGAGTTTCACCCCCAGGACGTCTCCGACTGCATTGGGGAGCTCGACGACGAACTCGCTGCACGCGCTCTCAAAGTATTTCCCTTGGAGTTCGGCTCTCAGGTCTTCGAAAGGCTGGAAGAAGATCGCCAGGTCGATATCGCACGCAAGCTCGGTCTCGAATCGACGGCCCGACTGGTCACGCGAATGGACGTCGATGATGCCGTCGATTTCTTCCGCCTGCTCCCGGAAGAAACCGTCGACAAGTTGATGGGCCGACTGAGGTCGGTCGATCCCGAAGTGGCCCTCGATGTCGAGGAGCTCACCCAGTGGCCCGAAAACACCGCTGGCGGCTTGATGAACAACTGGTTCGTCGAAGTCAGGGAAGGAGCCACCGTCGAAGATGCGGTCCAGGAGCTTCGGGCTCAAGCGGCGGAAGGCGTCGAGGTTCTCGACGTGGTTTTCGTCCTCGATGCCGAGGAGCGGGTCAGCGGCTACATCACCCTGCGACGCCTGCTCATGAGTCAGCGGGACCTTCCCGTCACGGACGTGATGAGTCAGAATCTCGTGAGCGTCCCCCCGGAGATGGATCAAGAGGATGTGGCCCACACCTTCGCCCGCTACGACCTCAACGCACTTCCGGTCGTCGACTCCGAGCAACGCATGCTCGGAGTCATTACCGCTGACGACGTCATTGACGTCGTCGAGGAAGAGGCTATCGAAGATGCACAAAAGATGGGCGCGATGGAGCCCATGGAGAACTCCTACTTCGCGGTGCCGTTCTGGACCTATTTCGCCAAGCGCGCGCCCTGGCTTCTGGTGCTCTTCGTCGGGGGGTTCTTCACGACGAGCACGATGGAGGCCTTCGGGCCGGTACTCCAAACGATGACCCAACTCGCCTTCTATGTCCCCCTGCTCATCTCTGCCGGCGGCAACTCCGGATCCCAATCCGCAACCCTCGTCATCCGCGGCCTAGCGGTGGGAGAAATCCAGAGCGGCGACTGGTGGAAAGTCATGGGGCGGGAAACGGCCCAGGGGCTGCTCTTGGGGTTGGCGCTTGCCCTCGTCGGCGCGTCGCGCGCTTACTTCAGCGGAGATGCTCCGGAGATGGCAGCCCTGGTCGCCACCACCATCGTCTCCATCGTGGTCCTTGGCTGTTTGGTGGGGGGCCTCATGCCATTGGTGCTCCATCGCCTTGGTGTGGATCCAGCAACGAGCTCCACGCCGTTCATCGCGACGTTGGTCGACGTCCTCGGTATTGCCGTCTACTTGGGGCTGGCTCGTTTCGTCCTTACAGGGCTCAGCGCTGGAGCCCTGTAAGCTGCCACCCCTCTTTCCCCGCTTGCCCCTCTGCTATGATTCCCTATGGACCATGGGAGAGACGCCACGCCTCGCCAGTGCCCTCATCGAACTCGGCCTCTGCTCTCAGGCCGAGTTGGACGAGGCCCTCGCAAGACAGCTCATTTTTGGTGGAGATCTGGAGCTTTGCCTCTTGGAACTCGACCTCGTCACCGAAGCAGGGATCTGCCGCGCACTTGCGCGGGAGACCGACCATGCTGTTGCCCCTGAAGGACCCCTTCCCCTTTCGAGACAGCAGGATGAAGCCCTCCAGGAAAGAGGCCTCGTGGCGGGCGAGATCCGAAACTCGAAACAGGTTGTCTTTTCCCCGGAGCCTTTGGATCAGAGTACGCTGAGCCAACTCTCGGCCCAGCTCGGACGACAGGTGCAGCCGGTTGTCACGAGCCATTTGCGATGGGCCGAAGCGCTCTCTTTCGTCTCCGGCCGTCCCTTGGACGCTCGACGAGCCAGGGTGGTGGCCAAGACTCGCCGGATGTTGACGGCTTTTGCCGCCAGCTCGCGGCCTCCCTCTCAGGACGAGATCGAGGGCTCGCAGGAACAAGACCAACCCCACGATTCGCAGGAGCACTCCGCTAGCTCGCAAGAGACCCACAATTCGCAGGAGCAAGACCCCGGCTCCGAGCAGCAGACCCACGATTCGCAGGAGCAAGACCTCGGCTCCGAGCAGCCTTTGCCGGACAGCGCTTATCCGCGAGCCCAAGCGGAGGCCGATCTCCGAGCGGCCCGTGATCGCGATCGCGTCGTCGCCATCGTGCTCGAGTATTGCGCGCAGTTCTTCGAGTACACGGCCGTGTTTGCCGTGCAGACCAAGGAGGCGAAAGGCCTTTCGGCAAAAGGTCCTGGCGCCCCTGCCTCCGAGCTTGGGAAGCTTCACATCCCCCTCGATCTCCCGAGCGCATTTGCGCTGGTGAAGGAGACCGGCACTCACCGAGTCGCCCGCTTGAAAGCCTCCGGCTTGGAAGGAGGGATCGTCGGAGATCTGAGACGACCCACGGGACGGGCCGTGCTCCTGATTCCCATCAATGTCCGAGGGCGAACGCTCCTCCTCGTCTGGGGCGACGACGGACAGGACGACGTCGACCTCCAGCGCTCTGCCCCTGCCCTTTCGATCGTTTCCGGCGCGGCCGCAGCGATCGAAAGGGTCCTCATCGAACGCAAACGCCAAAGTCGAATGGCCCGCCCCTCTCTCGTGCCTCCCGTAGGAGAAGG
>CAYTRQ010000166.1:3362-4162 GCA_964440025.1 uncultured Polyangiaceae bacterium
AAGGTCATTGGGCCAGGGAAGCTCCCCCGCCTTCCGAGCAGCCACCTCGACGCACCACACAGCTCGGGATGTCCATCCCCCCTGCCCACTCATTGAGGCCCCAGGCAACCGGGGCAACGCCTGCGGCACCGCCACCGATCCATGAGCCACCGGAAATCCAGGAGAAGCACACCGGGTCCACGTCGCAGGGAAGCTCATTTTTTGACCAACCTTCTCACGAAGCACCCACAGCCGACGTGGACTCTTCCCCCGGAGAGCGCCCCAGCGACTCTTCCGACGAACCCCGACTGGAGACTCGTCACAACCTGGCGCCGCCGGCGGCTGGCTTTCGTCCGCCGCATTCCAGCTCCCCACCAGGCGCCAAGCACGAAACCGCACCGGCCCAGAAACGGGCGTTCCAGCAAACGGGTGCAGAGAACGACCCCTCGGGGGAACCCCTCACTCGATTTCCTTCGGACCACCCCAAAACGCTCAAAGGATATCCCCACTCGGGAGAATTTTCTTCTGGCCGCCCCTCTCCGGAGCCGCGCGTTGCTCCCCCCCTTCTTTCTCGACGTATCGTCCCCGTTGACGAAAAGGATGAGGCGCCCGAAGCGCCGTTCGAGGCGCCGGGGGAGCCCGTGGGAAAAAGGGGATCCGCTTCTCCTTCCCCTTCGGACCAGGGCGATACCCTGCTGAGTCGCCGGACCCCGTGGAGGGAATCGCCCGGTGAGATCGCTGCCTCGCCGCCCAAGCAGGCGCCTCAGTTCAACGAAAAACAAAGCGAGCCGATCTCCTACCGGCAATTGGTGCAAAATTGG
>CAYTRQ010000166.1:4172-11636 GCA_964440025.1 uncultured Polyangiaceae bacterium
CTTCTCGAGGGCGGTGAGTCGGCTGTGGGCTCTTTGATCGCCCAGTTTCCCGGTCCCGTGAGCGAACCCACAGCACCGACCACACGCGCCTCGGAGTGCGGACCCATCCTGGAAGCCCTGGCAAAACTGGGCAGCAAAGCCGCTCCCTTCGTGACCGTGCGAACGGCCGACGAAAGCTCCTCGGTGCGCCGCTGGGCGGTGTTCCTTCTTGGAGAGCTGCGGGGACGCGAAGCGGCGCGTTCGATTGCCGATCGATTGCTCGACGAGACAGTGGAGGTGCGGCGCGCTGCTCTCCACTCGGCACGCAGAATTCAAGAAGACGAGCTCACTCGGAGAACGTTGCGCGCGCGCCTTGAAGAAATGACGCGCGATCAGAACCTCACGACGGAAGAGCGATCCGCTGCCATTGAAGCCATCGCCGACATTCGCGAGCACCATTCGGTTCCTACCTTGCTCAAGCTGCTCGATGACGAAAGCGCGGCCATTCGGCGGAGTGCGAAGTGGGCCCTCTCGGTGCTGACCCGCCATGACTTTGCCGATGACACGGAAGGCTGGCGAGCCTTTTGGCAAAAGCATCGCGATCACCCGCGCACCGAGTGGCTGCTCACTGCTCTCCGCCAAGAGCAAAGCGACCTCAAGCGTGCTGCCGCCGCAGAACTCGAGAATCTCGTCGGCGAGCCGGTCGCCGAAAACCCTGACGAAGACGAGATTGAAAACCTCCGAGCCCGGGCGGGACTGACTCGTCCTTCCTGATTCCCCTTTACACCTCGGGAGATGGATGGCACAGGCGAAGCCATGCGTCTCGGTGAGCAGTTCGATCCAGCCCTCGAGGCGGCAACCGTCGCCCTGAGTCGTCGTGCCCAACACCACGCTAGCCGCTTCGCCTCCATCGAGCTTCGCGGCGTCTCTTCACAACGGCATCTTGCCCCACTCGGCTATTTTGCCGCGGCGGCAACCAGCCTCACCATCGTGTTCACTCTGTGGTTTCTTTGAGCCTGTGGTTTCTTTGAGCCGCGGGCTGCTTGGAGCGGCGCCTAAGAACCCCCAGGGAACGCGGCCTTCGCAGTTTCTTGGAGCGGCACTCGAGCGCCCCGGGGATGCGGACCGTCGCGGTTTCTTTGACCTGCCCGGCTTTGGCCTGCCGGTGTGTTTCGGCCGCTCGGCCTCTTCACTCTTCGGAGTCGCGGGGCTTCGCTTCTTCCAGCTCCACTTCCCAGTTCACGGTCACTTCTTCCCCTTGGTACATCTTGACGAAGACGGCGTTGAACGCGCGGAGGATGCAATCCCCGACGGTCGTCCCATCGTAGGGAGGCCCTAGGGTGACGTTCTTCACCGAGCCGTCGTTGTTGAACGTGATCTGCAACTGGGCAGTGCCGGGCTGGTAGTCCTTCAGTTGCTCCTTTTCGAACGTGTTGGGACAGTCCTTTGCATTGTTGGTCGCGATCTTCAGCTCGTGCTTGGCGTGGTCCTTGTCGAACTTGGCGGCCTTCTCACTGTCCGATTCGGCTTCCTCGTAGAGCGTATCCTGCTCTTCCTGCTCAGCGATCTGTTCATCTGCCAAAGCCAGCTGCTCTTCGAGGCGCTCTTCCTGCGTTTTGACGGTTCGCTTGGAGCCTCCACAGGCTACGGGAAAGACAAGCGCGCCAGCCAGGATCACCACGGTCTTCTTCATGGGCTGCGATGCTACAGCTAAACCCCCAAGCTGAAAATGAGGGGGCCCATCACCTGTCTACAGATCGGTGATGCGATAGTCCTTGATCTTGTACAAAAGCGCCCTGTGACTGATTTCCAGCAGCTCTGCGGCTCGCGTGCGGTTGCCTTTGGTCTTGTTCAACGCTCGTCGAATCAGCACTTCCTCGATGTAGCGCGTCGTCTTCTTGACACTCAGCTCCCCGCTGGCCAGTTGCAGCTTGATGGGGTCGCGCACGTCGCGAATTCGTTCCGGGAGATCGGCGGCGGCGAGCTCCGAACCTTCGGTCAGGACCATGGCCCGCTCAATCGTGTTCTCGAGCTCTCGGACATTTCCCGGCCACGCGTATTCGTAGAGCAACCTGCGCGCTTCACCGGTCACTCCTCGCACGTCGGTTCCTAGGCGGGCGTTGTTCTTCTGAATGAAATAATCAATCAGAAGTGAAATGTCCTCCTTTCGGTCGCGCAAAGGAGGAACCGCAATGGGAAGCACGTTCAAGCGATAGTATAGGTCCTCCCGGAAGCGCCCCGCGGACACTTCCGCACCGAGATCTCGATGGGTCGCCGCGATGATGCGTACATCCACCTGGATGTCCTTCGAGTCCCCCAGTCTCCGAATCTTCCCGTCTTCGAGGACCCGCAATAGTTTCACCTGAAGGCCCAAAGGGAGCTCTCCGATTTCGTCGAGAAAGAGCGAGCCACCATCAGCCTCCTCGAACAGCCCGCGGCGATCCTGGTTGGCATCGGTGAAGGCGCCGCGCTTGTGACCAAAGAGCTCACTTTCCAATAGACTTTCGGGAATGGCGCCGCAATTGACGGCCACGAACGGGAACTTCTCGCGCTCGCTGCGGCTGTGGAGAGCTCTTGCCACCAATTCCTTCCCCACACCGCTCTCTCCCGTAATCAACACCGTGGTCTTGAAGTGGGCCGCCTTGCTGATCGTCTTGAAGATCGCTTGCATCTCGGGCGCCTTGGACAAGATATTCTCGAAACGGGCACCGCGGGCGATCTCCTCCTTGAGCGCTCGGTTTTCCCGACGCAGCGCCTCCCTCTCCTCGGCCTTCCTCAAGCAAAGCAACACCTCCTCCGGCTTGAACGGCTTGGAGACATAGTCGTAGGCGCCGGCTTGCATGGCTTCGAGGGCCAGGTCGTGACTCCCGTACGCGCTCATGACGATGACCGTGGCGTCACTCGCTTTGGCGCGCAGAGCGGAAAGGAGGTCCATTCCCCCCATCCGCGGCATCCGAACATCCGTAATGACGAAATCGGGGTCGAAGCCGTCGATCAGAGGCAGGGCTTCTTCGCCATTTTCGGCCGTCTCGACTTCGAAGCCCTGGCGCTTGAGGAAGGTGCGCAGGACGAGGCGAAGATTCTCCTCGTCGTCGACGACCAGGACGCGTTTCATGAGCTCCAAGGTAAGAAAAAATTTACGTTTTCGGAAGGAAAAATTACGCAGAGATTGCGATCCATCTATGGTAGAAGGCCCGCATGTTAGTCGGATTGGACGGATTGCAGCGGTCGAGGACTTCCGCTCTGAGGCGCCGGCTCGTCGAGCAGCGCGTCGGAGTGCTCACCCATTCCCCCGCGGTGGACGGTGGTGGGCGGCAGACCCTCGAGGTGCTTCGAAGTCTCTCGATCGAACCGGTCAAGGTCCTTTCTCCGGAGCATGGGCTCGACGGGCTCGCCGAAGCCGAAGAGCCGGTTGGCGTGGATGAGGCCCCCGCCAGCGACGTGCCACTCATCAGCCTTTACGGGAGCAACAGAGAGTCCCTGACCCCCAGCCAAGAGGATTTGGAAGGGCTCGATGTGCTGTTGATCGACTTGGTCGACATTGGAAGCCGCTACTACACCTATGTCTGGACAGCCCTGCTGGCCGCCCGGGCGGCTGCAGATCGAGGCATCCACGTCCTAGTGCTCGACCGTCCCAATCCCCTCTCCGGAAACGCGGCTCGCCTGGAGGGGCGACCTCAGGATCCCGATCTGTGTTCCTTTGTGGGACTCGAGCCCCTGCCCGTTCGGCACTGCATGACAATCGGTGAGATCTTGAGCGTCATCTTCAATCTCGAAGATCGACCGTTGGGCAAGGACGGAGCACTCTCGGTCGTGCCGACCGCAGGATGGGAGCGCCACCGGTGGGGCGCCAGTCAGGGACGCCCCTTTCTTCCTCCCTCTCCTAATATGCCCACCGTTGAAACCGCCCTGCTCTACCCCGGAGCTTGCCTGATCGAAGGGACCAACCTCTCGGAAGGACGGGGAACGACCAGGCCCTTTCACCTCGTGGGCGCTCCCTTCCTCGACGGCACGGCCCTGGCCAAGGAGTTGGGAGGCCTCGCAGGAGCGTGGGTCCGACCGGCGCGTTTCCGCCCCTGGTTCAGCAAACATGCCGGCACCATCTGCCATGGCATTTCCGTGCACGTCACCGACGAATCCCGCTTCCGCCCGCTGGCCAACTATCTGCGCATTATCGAAGCGGCACGTCGTTTGGCACCGGACGATTTCCAGCTGCTCGATCGAGCCTATGAGTTCGAGACCACCCACCGCGCTTTCGATATATTGACCGGCACCAAAAAGGCCGCCGAACTTCTCGAAGGGGGCGCCTCCGCGCAACAGCTCATCGAGCTCCTGTGCCCAGTCGCAGACGACTGGACCCTGACCGTCGAAACCGCCGAAGAACTGGTCGAAGAAATCAGGGCTTGATCGCCCGCGGGGCTCCGTTCACGGAGAGTCAGTTCATCATGTCGTTTTGTGGCACTTGCTGTCTCCGTGCAGCATCAGATGTCGTTTTGTGGCACTTGCTGCAACGCCTGGTGTTTACCGTGCCCGCGTGACCGATTGTCAAACGACAACGTCGACAATCCATCCCAAGCGACCCCATAGAGAAAACCAAGTAAAGAGCTCCTGCTCCAATCGTGACGCGGCATCCGGCAGCCGCTGGACCACTGCTTCACAGGCTGGGACGAGAGGAACGCCCGCGGCAAGTTGCTCGAGCAAACGAAATGCCGGCTCGCTGACCGGTTTGTCCCACAGACTCCTTTGCCTTCGGTAGATCACCCAAAAGCCGGGCTCATCGAGTCTCTCCGGGGGTGGGAGAGGAGTCTCCTTCGAGGCCGAAGCCCGAAGTCGCCGGCGATGGTCGGGCACGGGAAAATCGAAAGAGAGCAGGCGCACGGCGGAAGAAAGGACGATGCGAGCACCTGGCCAAGCTTCCGGTGCGATCGTTCGCACTCGCTCCGCATCGAGTGGTGGTTCGTCGGGCACTCCGAAAACATCGACATATGCCCACTCGAGTCGAGCCATATCCACGCAGAGCTCCCGCTGGGGAAGCGCCGGAAATTGCTCGAGATGTGCCGCAAGGCCATGACCGAGGTCGCGAAGTGCCAAAGTGAGATGACAGGGACTTTCCAAGTAGGCGGTGACGACGCGCTCCCAGAGCTCTGGCCCCAACAGCGCGAGCAATCCAGGAAAATCTTCCCGCAAGGCGCCCCGATGACGCAACCAGAACTGCTGACGATAGATATCGATTTGCTCGGCCGGAGAGAGCTGGGAGCTCCCCGTAAAATGCTGCGCCGCAACGGCCTCGAAATCGTTTTCCTTGGCCAGACTGTGAGGTCTCTGAATGAGCCGAGCCATCCACCTCTGGAGAGAAGACAGATCCGAGCCCCCGGGCCCCTCGAAGCCACTAGGACTCACTGGCCACCTCTGCGGGCAAAGAATCCTCCTCCGGCCCGGCCTGCCACGCAGAGAGCGACTCGTCGGGCCCGCCTTGCTGCCACGGTCCCCCGACCGTCGACGTTGGGCTTTCCGGGCGGCGCTCCACCACATCGCGCGTGAGCGGTTTCGCCGAAGAAGAAAGCCCCTCCTCGCGCACGGCCGTCACACGCCTCACTTCTTCTGCCAAACGAGGAAACTCCGGGATGCGGTCGTCCCACTCGAGAAGCGTAGAAATCGGACCCGCCAACCGGATGGTCTCCCGATACAAATCCAGGACGGGATCGATCAGTGGGCCGATATGGGTATCTATGATGTGAGTGCCGAAGTTGGTGTGACCGGCAATGTGAATTTGGAGAATCCGTTCGTGAGGCACGCCTCGCAGAAAATCCAACGGATCGAAACCATGATTATAGGCGGACACGTAAACGTTGTTGACGTCGAACATCAGCCCACAATCCGCCCGCTCGACGACCTCGCTCACGAATTGCCATTCGGTCATCGTGCTCCCCTTGAAGGTCAAGTAGGAAGAGGTATTTTCCAAACCGAAGGGAACTTCGAGATAGTCTTGCACCATGCGGGCGCGCTCCGCGACTCGACGGACTGCCTCCTCATTGAACGGCAACGGCAGCAAGTCGTGCAGATGGGCTCCGCCTGCTCCCGACCAGCAAAAGTGATCACTGACCCAAGCCGGTTTCACGAGCCGGACGAGCTCCTTGAGTTTCTTCAGATAGTCCCTGTCCGGCTCTTCGGGGGCGCCGATGCTGAGCGCCACGCCGTGCAGAATCATGGGGTAGCGTTCACAAAACCGCTCGAGATGATAGCGAGGCTTCCCACCGCCAAAGAAGTTTTCGCTGATCACCTCGAAGAAACCCATTGCAGGCTCTTCCCTCAGGACATAGCCGTAGTGGGGAACGCGCAGCCCCGCGCCCACTCCGAGATCGGGAACAACGAGATGTGCTGGACGAGATGGCGTGGTGGTCGCTCTCATTGTCTCCTACGACGGCGGGATTGCATGGCGGCAAGTTGATGATTCACAGGTAGCCTGTTTTTGGCGCGATGGCTGCGTGGTTCTTGGACGTCGGGCGGGCATCGGACGAAACTCAACGTTCGGAGATTACGGCCCTGGGGGCAAGTCGGTTTCTTTTCCCCCCGGAGGACCAACCCATGGATCTCCCGATGGTGCGGAGGCGGCTTCCCCGAGCCTCTTTTCCCTCCCCGAGGGAGAGCGACTCCTCCGACGCTCCTTCGACGACATCATCGAGCAACTTGCCACACTCCTCACCCGAAGGAGTGTCCCGCAGCGCAAAGGATCCCGACCGCGAATTCTCGTGCTAGTGCCTCGGCAACTCACGTTTCGAGCGGTTTCGAAGCCCTCCCAGAAGTGGGTGAGGTCGGCTTCGAAACCGCGCTCGGGTACGTCTTTGCCTCGGCTTTTTTGCTGGTTTTTGTGCTGCGACGACCGGAGGAAGATGAATGATTTCGAGAGAAAAGTGGTCTCCCTACCGACCACTTTTATGTGGTCGCAGCACTAGGTCAGGTGAAGGACGATGCATCCATTCGCTTCAGTGCGGAGCCTGATGCGACGCGAGCAAACGTCTGCAGTGCGCCACGCCGGAGCAGCTTGCACGATATGCTTTGAGCTCGGCGGCCGCACGAACCGCGAGCTGATGGATCGCTTCCCACGTGGCAGATTTCACTGCGCCCCCACCTTGACCATCCAGCAATTTCGCGTTCGGCCGGTTCGAACCCGCTTCCAGAGGTTGGACCTTGAAGCTCCGCCCTTCCGTCCCGCGGTCACCGTTCACAAGCTTACAACGACGACTGAGGTCCACTTGGAGTTGTCGACGACCACTTCTCCTTGACCGTGCACGTCAGTGCTCGAAAACTCGGTTCTCCCGGAAAACTCGACGGTGTGGCCGCCGGTGCCCAGGGCTTCTGCCAACAATTCGCCATGAGCGCGCCCCACCTCGTGAGCCACCAACAACTCGAGATTCGACAACCCTGCAGAGAAGGTGCCGTGCCACATTTCGAGCGGCAGTCGGTCGATTTGTCTTGACAGATTTT
>CAYTRQ010000167.1:0-11619 GCA_964440025.1 uncultured Polyangiaceae bacterium
CCTGGGAAAAACCCTGCAGACCATCTCGCTCCTCGCCCGCGAAAAAGAAGCTCGGCGCATGGACCGCCCGAGCCTGATCGTCGCGCCGACCAGCCTTTTGGGAAACTGGCTCAAGGAGCTCAAAAAATTCGCACCTCACGTCCGTGTATTTTCTCACGCGGGACCACGTCGTCATCAAAATGCCGGGGATTTCGATCGCGCGGAAGTGGTGCTTTGCAGCTACCCGATCTTGTGTCGGGATCTCGTCTCGCTCAGCGAACGTGAATATCACTATTTAATCTTGGATGAAGCGCAAGCCATCAAGAATTCACGGAGCCAAGCGAGCCTGGCCGCGCGGAGCCTGTCGGCGCGTCATCGTCTTGCCCTGACCGGCACACCGGTTGAAAATAACCTGGGCGAATTGTGGGCCCTGATGGAGTTCGTCCTCCCCGGACTTCTCGGCAGCCAAGACGAGTTCCGGCGCCATTTTCGCGATCCGGTCGAAAAGCTCGGAGACGAGGACCGCCTCGGTAAGCTGCAAAAGCGCGTTGCCCCGTTCATCCTCCGGCGCATGAAAGAAAGCGTTGCCCACGATCTCCCCCAGAAAACCGAGCTTGTCCGCGCTGTCGAGCTCACCGGTGATCAGCGGGACCTCTACGAAAGCATCCGCCTCGCGGCCGACGCGGACGTCCGCTCCGCGATTGCCGAAAAGGGAATGGCGGGCTCCGCGGTAACGATTCTCGATGCGCTCATGAAGCTACGTCAGGCCTGCTGCGATCCGCGCATCGTCTCGGTCGAAGAGGCGCGACGTGTCACAAGCTCGGCCAAATATGAGCTCTTCTTCTCTCTTCTGGTCGACCAACTCGCTCAAGGCCGGCGGGTCCTCGTTTTTTCCCAGTTCACCCGAATGCTCGGAATACTGGCTAAAGGGCTCGCGGAAAGGGACATCGATCACTTCTGCCTGACTGGTGCCACAGCCGATCGGCAACGACTCGTCGATCGCTTCGAACGGCGGGAGGTCGACGTTTTTTTGATCAGCCTCAAGGCCGGGGGGACCGGTCTCAATCTCGTGTCCGCCGACACGGTGATTCACTACGATCCTTGGTGGAACGCTGCAGCGCAGATGCAGGCAACCGATCGAGTTTACCGAATCGGACAGAAGAAGCCGGTTTTCGTTTACAATCTGATCGCTGCTTCGAGCGTCGAAGAACGGATGCTCACGCTTCAGCGAAGAAAGCGTCACCTCGCCGACACGATTCTGGGTTCGGCCGGCTCCGTGGGAGGGCTCTCGGAAACGGAGGTCCGCGATCTGTTCGCGCCGCTAGAAGAGGACGAGCCCGAAGGTCCGGGCGACGACGAGGACAACGCGCTCGGAGATCGGCGGTGAAAGTCGACCGGCTGCGGCTCGTCGGGCTGGGCGGCTCGAACAAAATCATGCAGGGAGAGCTTTCCCGTCTGTGCAGGCGAGCCCTCCCCGGAGAGCGGTCGCGAGAGATCCTGCAGCATCCCGTCCAGAAGATGAGCTCCGGCAGCATTTCTTACCCGTTTTTTACCGATCTGGCTCAGATTGCCGCCACTTACCACCGAACCTGTGCGCGCGCGCTTTGGGATCTCTACGACTCCCATGCAAACCGGCTCGAACCTCTCTATGAAGAGCTCTTTCAAGACGTAGCGAACGATGAGCGCGCTCCCTTTGCCGACGGCGACAGCATCTCGGTGCATGCATTCGGTGTGGATTGGATGCGAGCGGGAGAGCGGCAGATTGTGGGTGCGGTCAAAAACGCACTGCTCGCCGGCTGTAAAAAGCGCGGCGCCCATTTACGAGTGGAGCCCACATCGCCCGATCTCGTGGTTCATGTGCGAACAGTTCGCGACGCAAAGGGGGCCCCTCGCCTGGCTGTCTCTCTCGATCTGGTGGGAAAGCCCATGCATCAACGAGGCTACCGCAAGCTCGGGGGGACTGCGCCGCTGCGGGAAGATCTCGCTGCAGCTTTGGTCTTTTTGGCTCGACACGATCCCCACCGACAGGTGGTCGTCGATCCTCTGGCGGGCTCGGGAACGATCCTCATCGAAGCCGCGCTGATGGCTTCGGCGGCGCCGGTGGAGACAAAATGCGGCCCTCCACCAACCAACAATCGATTCAATGGCCCACTCGGTCGATTGCCCAACATTCCCGATCACCCTTTACCAGAAGGCCCCCTGTTCCAAGACACGTCCCTGCAGATTTTCGGAGCGGACATCGATCCCCAAGCAGAGCGCGCCGTCCACCACAACGCGCGCAATGCGGGGGTCGAATCACAACTCATCTTTCACGCGGGAGACTTCCGCGGTTGGGAGATTTCCGATCGCCTCCCAGCAGACCGCGACGTCCTCATTCTCTCCAACCCACCCTACGGCGTACGCCTCGGCGCAGGCACCAAAGAACTTCGGCGTCTCTATCGAGATCTCGGACTCTTCTGTCGTGGATTTTCAGGTGCCCAGGCAGGTTTCCTGCTCGGTGAGCCAAACGAGCGCCCGGAGCATCGAGAATCGACCGTCGCCCTGTTTCTGAGGAGCTTTGGTGGTAAGCCGCGGATCAGGAAGCCCCTTTTCAATGGGCCCCTCCGCGCCCAATTCCTGCTCTACGATCTTTGAGCAGCTCAAGAACGCGCCGTGAACCGCCTACTCGCGAGGCAGGAGCAGTGGCGAAGGGGCAAGGTTCGGGCGGATCGCCCCCGGCCCGCGCAGATAGCAGGGACGCGCTGGATGGCTCTTTGGATCCAGGCTGGTGGCGAGGACTCCCAAGGGACCCGCATCCGGCAGAGCTTCTCCAGCTCCCCGTTCACAAGGAAGTCCGCCAACTTCCTCTCCCAATACGACGAATGGCTCTCCCGCCGTGCAAGAGTGCACCTCCTGCACGATGGATTGTCGGGCAACAGCCCGTGGGCCCACCACTTCTTCTCCGTCAGGCCGATAGACGGCAAGGAAATATTCTTGTCGACGAGCGTCGCGGAGAATGACGCGAAGTCGCCGATCTGCCGCGGGATGAGCAAACGCAATGGCCCGCAGGGAGACGACCCCCACGAGCTCTGCATCCAGCCCCAGAGAAAGCCCCGACGCCAATGAAAGCCCGACTCGTACCCCGGTAAAGGCCCCGGGCCCCACACCGACCGCTACGCGATCGATGGAGTGCTTCTCCCAATGTGCCTCTTTCAAGGTCCGCTCGATCAAGGAAAGCATCCTTTCGGCATGCCGGTTTGGTTCGTCGTGGACGGCATGGGCCACGATCTGCCCGCGGGAGACAGCTGCGACGCTGCCGCGGTGGGTTGACGTCTCAATCGCGAGGAGTCGCATCACTGGGAGGTCCTAGGAAACTCCTGTGTCGAGCCGTCAACGTAGCGGGCAAAGCGCCCTCGTTCCTTCCCGTGGACAGGCGCCTCGTGCGGCCACGGCCACTCGCCAAACCCCGTCTTTCGGTAGTCGTCGACAGCCTGAGCGATCTCTGCATGGGTATTCATCACAAAGGGACCATGCTGAGCCACCGGTTGTCCAATCGGCTTGCCCTGCAGAACGAGAACCTTCCCTCTCTGCGCTCCCCCAGTGATTGGGACTTCGGCGTCAGGACGAACAAGATAGACATGATCGCGCTCCACCAACTCTTGTCCTATCTTCATCGTATCGCCGTCATAGAAATAGAGTGCCCGGTGACTTGTTGCTCTGGCGGGAGGCAAGGTCAACTCGGCTCCCGGCTCGAGCTCAATCGTCCAAATAGCAACATCGTTTTCCTGACGGGCCGCCCAGGAATGCGGGGGCGGCGGTGGTGGCCGTCGGCCGTCCAATTCGCCCGCAATGAGGGAAATCCGCGCCTGACGCCCTTGAGCATCCTTGCGTTCGATTCGAGGGATATCTTGACTCCATAGAATCGAGAAATGCGCCGGGACCATTTTGTCGGTGCTCGGAAGGTTGAGCCAAATCTGAAAGAGTTCCAGGGGATTTTTTTCATCGTCCGAAAGCAAAGGAAACATCTCGGAATGGACGATGCCTCCCCCAGCCGTGATCCATTGGGCATCCCCGGCCCCGAATCGCGCTGCCGCTCCCAGGGAATCGGCATGATCGCAATAACCCTGACGAACCAACGTCACCGTCTCGAAGCCACGGTGCGGATGACTCGGAAATCCGGGGACATCTCGCCCATGGTACATCCGGAAACCGTCTTTGAGCTGGAAGTCCATCCCGAGGTTTCTGCCCTCCAGAAAAGCGGAATCAGGACCCATTTGACCATTCCCTTCTGGGTATTCGTCCCTGTGATAGGCACAAAACAGAAACGGGTCCACCGTCACCCATGGGAACCCTAGTCGGCTGGACTCGAGAATGTGGGAACTCATGACCAGAACTTAACGGCAAAAGTGCCGAGAAGACCATGCCTACGAAAGCAAAAGTCCTTTGCTTCCTGGTGAGATGCGCTGTAGGGCTGGGCCCTATGTCGACGGTTTCCGATTTGGCAACGTCTCGCTGCAAGACCAAGCACCGGCGGGCCGAACTGCTCATGCCTGCCGGAGACCTCGAGCGCCTTCGGACGGCTGTTCTCTACGGAGCAGACGCTGTCTATGCGGGCACTCCGGACCTGAGCCTGCGCACGCGCTCCGGCTTTACGCTCGAATCCTTGAAGGAGGGAGTCGAGTTCTGTCACTCCCGGGGAAGGCGCATCTATTTGACGCTCAATCTCTTTGCGCACAATCGCGACATCGACAAGCTGGCCGACTACCTCGAGACCCTCAAATGGCTGGAACCCGACGGAGTGATTGTTTCCGATCTCGGCGTTTTTTCTTTCCTCAAAAAGAACGCACCTCACTTCGAATTGCACATTTCCACTCAGGCCAACGTCACCAGTTGGCTGGGCGTTCAGAGTTGGCAGGAACTGGGAGCCAGCCTCGTCGTAATGGCCCGCGAATTGAGTTTCAGCGAGCTGGCGGAAATCCGCGAGCGCTGTCCAGACATACGACTCGAAACGTTCGTCCACGGAGCAATGTGCATGACCTATTCTGGACGTTGCCTTCTCTCGAACTACATGGCCGAACGAGGAGCAAATCAGGGAAGTTGCGCCCATAGCTGCCGCTGGAAGTATCAGCTCAAGGTCACGAAAAATGATGGAAGTATGGGCACCGTGACCATCACAGACGAGAACATGGCAGACTTCTCCTTCTTCTTGGAGGAGGAATTCAGGCCCGGTGAGCTCTACCCCATTGAAGAGGACGGTCACGGCTCCTACATCCTCAACTCCCGGGATCTCAATCTCATGCCACGCCTTGCCGACTATTTGAGGCTGGGAATCGACTCATTGAAAGTCGAGGGAAGAAGCAAAAGCGTCTACTATACAGCTGTGGTAGCTCGCGCCTATCGCGCAGCCATCGACGCCTTCTACCAGGATCCGGATTCCTTCGAGCCAGCCCCCTACTTAGCAGAACTCTCCACCGTTCCCTCTCGCGGCTACACGTTGGGGTTCCACTCCGGTCGACTCTCGAAGGAAGCCCACAGCTTCGACAGCGGGGTCTCCCTGAGTGCATTCGAATTTGCCGGGATCATCAGGAGCAGCGAGGAGGACGTCTTCATCGTGGAAGTCAAAAATCGCCTCCTAGCCGGAGATGTTCTCGAATTCCTCCCGAGTGGGGGGCTCGATGTGATTCGGTTGCGGCTCTATGAGTTCGTTGACGCCCGGTCCGGGAAAAGCTCCGAAAAGGTCACAGCTGGCGAAGGACGCGCGATCGCCATTCCCAAGGCCGCCTTTCACACCGAACACAGGGCCGATCTCGACAAGGCCATGGTCGAAGGGACCGTGGTGAGAAAAGCCCGTCCGCTCACCACGGAACAGGAAACCGCTTTGCGCTATAATCAGGTAGCCCAAGAAGCCGACCGCCATTTCGTTCCTCTTGAGCACCTCGCCGAACGCAAGGTTCCCAGCCCTTCCAAGCGACCCATGCGATCCGGAAAGGCCCCTCGGCTCGGTGCGGAAGGATGCTGTGGGCTCGGGTGCAACGGCTGCCTGCCCTTCTGGCACGAAGCAAAATACGAAAAGGCGCGGCAGCGCCTCTCGACTCGCTGAGCGTCCTTCAACAGCACACAAGAGAACTCAATGCTGGACCCCTCTCCCCGGGCCCGCTCGCGATGTATGCACGCGACCCACAAATCTCCTCTCTCTGCCTCATAAAGACTCTGGAAACGAACGGTCCGGCGTACAATTGATTGTCGGCCAATGGCTAGAAGCACATTCGGATCCGGGAGCCCCTCCCGCTGCGGAGCGGTGACCGGGCCAGCAATGTGCTTTGGGGGAACCCATCTCATCCTAGCAACTCCCTTGTGGGAGCCAATTCGTCAAACTGGAGGGCTTGACCTGATGATAGGAACCGAGAGATGTGGACGCAGCGAGCAAAGCGTCCCTATACTGGAAGGTGAAGTGGAGGAAGGGGTCACTCGGGTGCTCGCGATCCTGATCGTCGACGACGAACCAGCGATACGGGAAGTATTCACACGTTTCTTGGGCCGACGAGGTCACGAGGTCGTGGCGTGTGGAAGTGCAGAGGAGGGACTGCGAGTCGTCCGGGCGCGCGGGAAGTCCTTCGACGTCGTCGTGACCGATCTCATCCTTCCTGACATGACTGGACTCGATCTCGCCCGCGCGCTGCGCGAAACCAATTCCGAAGCGCAGGTGATTCTACTGACGGGCGAGCCCAACAGCGAATCCGCCGGCGTCGCCAAAGAATTGCTCGTCTATCGGTACCTGGCCAAGCCCATCCGAGCAGGCGCTCTGATCGATGTTGTGGAGGAAGCAGGTCGCTTTCGTTACCAACAGGCTAGCGATAGTCGAGTTTAGGACTGATCGCGCCCGAAGCAGGAAGCTCAGCCTCCTCGAGCCAGTGCTGGTCGAGCCAGTTATGACATGCCGAGATCCCTCCGCATCGCCATAGCTTCGGGACTGATCCAAAAGGCAAGCAGGTCCTCGTGGATCCGTGACGCTTCTTCTTCCGAAACCCCGAGGAGCAGGCGTCCTTGATTGGCTCCGTGGCCGGACAAAAGCCGGAGGACCCCAATGTCGTCGGAGACAATCAACGCGGTCCGAAACCCCGCTTGCCTCATCCGAGCCATGCCTTCTCGGACTCCTTCCGCAGGGCCGGCAGCGTAGCGCCGGGCCGCGTCCTCAAAGCGCCCCTTGGCTAACCAAGGCAACGCCTTTCCAATGCGGCGAGAGAGCTCGAGCAACTCCTCGGACGGAGACGGAGAAGACGGAAGCGGGACTGCGAGGGCGTGGCATGCAGCAGCGAGAAGCATCTCCGTCTGAGCAACACCGAAGGCCTGTGGCACCTGTTGATGGTAGGCGATCGCAAAGACGAAGAACATCAAGCAGAAGGTCTGCTCCGCCTCGGTCAACCCAGATAGTTCCGTGGGGAAAGCAATTCCAGGAGGATCGGTCAGAAGCACCGTCATGGGAGTGCCGGCGCCTGCCGGGTAGAGGTCCGCTTCCATGCCCCGGAACCCACGTAGAATTCGATCCAGCAAAGGGCGAACGGGATGCTGCCCTCGAGGTCCAATCTTATCCCTCTGAGTCACTCCCGCACGGGTCGTATCGGCATGATAGATCTTAGGCAGCAGGGAAGTCAGCTGAGCAAGCAGTGCATGGGCCCCCTCCGGTACTGGCCCAGAAATCGTCCTCTGGGTCCCCCTTGCCAAGCTTCCCTCGGCCACAAGCGCCGGTCGCGGCTGCCGCGAGGCCCAAGTCGACCGCTGAAGCTCCGAGCCTCCTTCTAAATGCACCAACGCTCCCACCGCCAAGTGGGCATCGGCGTTGTGTCCCAAAGCATCCAGGGCTTCCGTCAGCAGAGACCAAGTTTTTCTTTTCGTCGGTTCGCGCGCCAGCAATTGGTAGAGCTCAGGCAGCCCACGCTCGAAATCTCTCGCGGCAACGAGCCGCTCACAAAGCTTGCGCAATAGAGATACATTTCCCGGATCGACCTCGAGCCCCAGGCGCAGCGCGGCCTCACCGTCGCGAGGATTGTCCCTCCTATCATAGGAAATCCGCGAGAGCTCGAGGTAGCTCGATGCTCGTTCGTTCGCTGGGGCATCGCTCTGACAGAAGGCCTGAAGGGCTCGAGCGTAGCTCGACCAGTCGGGCTTTCTCCCTTTCTTGATTTCCTCATCGAAGAGACGCACGAGATCACGCGATGCGCCCTTTTCCCGATAACCAACAATCTCCACAGCCCGCAGCATCGAACGAAGAGCGTCGTCCGTCTGTCCTCCGTCTCGCTGCAAGCGCCCTAGCGTTGTGAGAGCCTCGGCAAGCTCCTCGCCCGAAGAAACCTTGGCCCAAGCCTCGGCCGTGGCCTGGGCAGTGGGCTTCCCCGTTTCCACTTCAATGTACAAGAGGCGTCTCAAAGCCGAACGCTCACCAGGATCCGCCCGAAGGACTTCACGCAATAGCCGCGTTGCATCCGGGATTCGATCGAGATGCTCATGATAGATTTCCGCCAACCGCAACCGCGCCTGCTGCGCCTGCTGCTCGTTTTTGGTTATCGAAAGAGCTTTCTCCAAGCGACTCGCCGCTGCCTGCCACTGGCGATCCCGGATATAGAGCTCCGCAAGCTCTACAAGAGTTGGAAAATGATTCGGCTGAGCTTTCTCCACCCGCAGGAGAGCAGAGATGGCAGCCGGCAGATCTTTCCTGGCAAAGGCAAGCAATCGAGCCACGGAAATCCAATGGCCGGCGCGCACCTCGGGATTGTGTGCGGCAGTCGCCGCTTGCTCGAGCGTGGCAATCAACTCCTCGAACCTGCTGTCGGCCGCAAGAAGTCGATGCAAATCCTGAGCGCTGGGTGCATCGTCGGGGTGGAGAGAAAGACATCTTTTGAGGATCCGAACGGCCTCGTCGAGTCGCCCAGCCTCGTTTTCGAGTGCAGCAGCGCGACGGAAAAGCGACGAAACGCGCTCCGGACTCTGGACCACTCGTGACTCGGTTTCGGCAGCCTCGACAAGGAGGTCGACCCGACCCAGCTGCTCTGCCAAGCGGGTCACTCCGCGTGCCGCGCCGATATTCTCCGGATCCTCGGAGAGCGCCGGACGGTGCAACGCCAAGGCATGTTCGAGATTTTGCGCCTCGAGGAACTCACCTAAGCGAGTCCTCAAGGAGGAGCGGAGATCGGGCGCCGACGCCGTCGTCACACGAACTCGATCGACGCTGGCAAGGCTAGCGGCGTTTTTCGTCTCGATAGACGACAGCTCCAAACTGGTCAGCGCTCTCTCGTCTTCGGGCGCTAGCTCGAGAATTCTTGCCGCCGATTCTTTTCTCCAAGTTGATGCTTCCGGTTCGTCCGAGTGCGCAATCCGGCCCAACTCCCGGAGGGAGGCGATCCTTTCCTCAATCGGATCGTAGGCCGCGACCTGTTGCTTGAGCACGCGCCGCAGGGGTTCATTCCGCCCCAGCTGATTGTAGAGGCGCTCGAGACCTTCCAGGGCTCCACGATGCCCAGAACGCACTTCCAAAACCTTCTCGTAACGCTTGATCGCTTCCTCGGGCATCTCCAATTGATCCTCGTACACTTCGGCCGAAAGGAGGAGCGCCCCCATCAGGGTGGCCTGATCCCCCGGAAGCTGGGCCAATTCATCGAGGGCCGCCGCGAGACGCTGATGTTCCCCGAGCACGGCAAGACAGCGAACCCGTCCATCACGAGCAACCTGATTGTCCGGACTTGCCTCGAGTGCCGTTTCATAGGCTTTCAAGGCCTCGCGCGGCCTGTCGAGCCGCAACTCGTAGAGGCGCGCCAAATCGATCGCCGAAGCGACCTTCTGATGCTCGTCCTTCTCGTGTTTGAGCCGGTTTTCGAGATGTCGAGCAAGAGGCTCTCGTTGTCCTCGTCGCTGCAGAGCTCGCTGCACACAGGCAGCAGCATGCTGAGAATCGGGGTCTTCGGTCAGTGCTTTCTTGTAATGTTCGAGTGCGAGCCCTTCATCAGAAAGGAGATCTTCGGCAACTTGACCAATGCGGAGCTGATGCTCGCATCTCGCTTTCCGGCCGGGCAGGGCCGAAAGCTCGGCCTCCATGGTTGAGATGAGCTCTTTGTGATTTCCCGTTGCATAGTAGATCCGAGACAGGGCGCTCAGGGCCGGACGAGAAGAGGGAACCAAGGCGATGACTTGTTGATACAAGGCCGTTGCGTCCTCAACGCTCCCTACCTGTCGCTCGGCGATTTCTGCAGCCCGCAACAAAAGCGGCACCTTGCGCTCGGCTTGTTTGGTCTGCTGTGCCTCCGTCTGGAAGGCGGAAATCGCAACGTCGGGCTTTTCCGCTGTCACAGCGACTCGCTGGACGCCCCGTAACGCGACGAGATGGCGCGGATCCCGCTCGAGAATCCGTTGGTACGCAGCCAGTGCTCCAGCTGGATTGGACAGCAAATCTTCGAGCACCTGACCAATGGTGAGTAGATGGCTCACCGCTTCTGCATCGTCTTCGGCTCGATCAACGGCCGCCTCGTGCACTTCGACGAGCTCCGGAAATCGCCTTTCCTGATGCAATAGTCGTGTCAAAGCGTGAAATGCACCCGGATGGTCGGGCACCAGTCCCACAGCCGCCTTCAGGCTCGTGATGGCCGCCGCTCGATCCCCAAGGTTTGTCTCGAAAAGCTCCGCAAGCTCGAGATGCAGGGCCGCCCGCTGCTGCAAGTCGTCACAAGCAGCTTCTCGGCCCGCCAATACATGAGCCAGCCCCCTCCAATCCCCCCGCATCCGGTAGAGCTCTGCCAGGGAATCAGCCGCTCCAGGATGTGCTGGCGCGAGTTCGCGAGCCTTTTCGAACCAAACAATCGCATCTCCCAAACTATCGAGACGGTGCCGATAGAGTTGAGCGATCCGGAGTCGGAGTTCAACCTGAATGTCACGCTCCGATTCCAACTCTTCGAGTCTCAGAAGGGTCCGGAGCTCGCTCGTATAGTCGCCCTGTTCATGATAAAGATCGGAAAGGCGTACCAACGGCGAGCGATCGGTGGGAACCTCCTTCGCGGCTTGTTCGAGGAGGGATACGGCCAGGGCACGATCTCCCAAGCGCTCGGCACAGAGCTCCGCCGTCGCCAGGAAGGCAGCGGCCCGCCGAACGGGCTCGGAAAGCAGCTCGATTCGCTTCTGACCAAGCTCGACCAGCTTCTGAGCATCCCCAGAAAGAGTCGTCAGGCGCTCGGCATGAGCCAAGGAAGCAGAGGCGAGCGGATCAGCTGTCACAGATCGCAAATAAAACGAGAGTGCCTCGGCTGTATCTCCCCCGCCCACTTCGGTGACACGGGCGCGAGTGGCCGTCCGACTTGCCGAAAGACTTCCGTCCTTTTGAGCTGATTCCGCAAGTCGTTCCAGAAGAGAACGGACCTCCGCCGGTTTTCTTTCCTTGCGTGCAGCACGGAGCAGTGCCCGTAAGCTCGCTGCGTCGCCAGGTAGCTGCTCAAGAGCGTGTGTATAGCTCGCTCTTGCCTCCGCAGAACGTCCGGCACGCTGCTCGAAGAGAATGCCTCGTAAATAGTATAGCGCTGCTCGCTCGGTGGGACTGGCAGCTAGCTCGAGCTCCTCCGCCAACGCCTTGAGAGCTCCTTCCCATTCCCCCCGCAACATCCGAACCCTCCGGAGCCCGGCAAT
>CAYTRQ010000168.1:0-11578 GCA_964440025.1 uncultured Polyangiaceae bacterium
TGGGCCGCACCCGACGATGCCGCGGCTGACGGAATGAGTCCCGTGTGCTCGGCGTTCCGGGGAGCCGTACACGACGATGTCGTGGCTGACGGAATGAGCCACGTGCGCTCGGCGTTCCGGGGTGGGACGCACCCGACGATGCCGCGGCTGACGGAATGAGCCGTGCCGGCGGCCAGCAATTCCATGAAGCGCCGTGCTGGCGGCCATGAACTCCTGGCCGCACCATGAGTTCATGCCGCTAGTGACTGCACGTTCTGGAAGGGCTTGCGTTCTTCGCGCCGCGCGTCGCGTTGAACGAAATCGTCCCGGCGCTCTGGCTTATCATCGGCGGATTCAGCTCGAAGGCGGACGCGAGGCTTCCGCTCGAACGTGGACATTCTAGTAGTTCGGGTCCCACGCAAGCTCGAGCGAATCAGGCAGCGGCTCGACCTCACCTGGATTGACGCCCGAAGCGAAGGCCGATGATTTGAAATGCTGCTCCGTGGGTGGAGCGATCAGGTAATCGCCGACCAGCGTGGCTGCAGCGTGCGCACGATTGCCAATCAAGTGCGCTCGGTCTTTTTCAAAGCAGGGGTCCACTCGCGGGCAGAGCTCCTCGCCCGTGCTTTCGGGGGCCTCGGCGACGGAACCTGAAAAACCCCCAGAGGTACCTCCCTTTTCGCCTCTGAGCCCCTTGAGTCTTGAGTGCCGTTTCGAGCTGAGCTAGCACGCGAAACGTGAAGCACTCCTTCATCGTTGTTTTCCTGACAACGCTCCTGACAACGACAACGACAGCTCATTGGGCATGGGGCCAGTCTGGAGAACGCCATGCTGCCGCCGAGGCTCTGTTTGCCGAAGGACGCCAGCTGATGGAGGACAAGAAGTACGAAGCCGCCTGCCAGAAGTTCGAAGCTAGCCAAAAACTCGATCCCGGCGTTGGAACCTTGCTCAATCTGGCCAATTGCTACGAACAACTCGGGCGCGCAGCGAGCGCCTGGGCACGCTTCAAGGAAGCTGCCTCGGCAGCGCGCGCTGCCCACTCACCCCAGCGTGAACAGTTGGCTCAAGATCGCGCAGAGGCTCTCGAATCGGTGGTTTCGCGACTCACCATCCAGATAGAGCCCGGCGGTCCATCGCCGGAAGACGTCTCGATTCAGCGCAACGGCATCCGCGTCGAACCGGCCACACTCGAGACCGCCATCCCAGTCGATCCTGGCCACCACACGATCATCGCGTCCGCACCTGGCTACGAGCCCTTCGAGACCGTTGTGACAGTCAAGCCAGGCGGCTCAACGGTGGAGGTCACCATTCCACCGCTCCATCAAGCGAGCAAGCCCGCGCCCAGCCCAGCGGCATCAGCTGCGAGCGCGAACGGGAAGGACACGGCCAAGACCTCTTCACCCCAGCGCGCCGCGGCGGTGGTCGCTTGGAGCGTGGGGGTTGTCGGGGCCGCAGTGGGCACGACCGGTGGTCTCGTGGCCCTTTCGGAATGGCAAGCAGCCAAGAGCACTTGTGATGATTTTCCCTACGAGTGCGCTCCGGACGCGGACGCCCAAGTCAACCGTGCGGCCACCTGGGGCGACGTTTCGACGGCCATGTTCATCGTCAGCGCCGTCGGTATCACGACCGGAACCGTGTTGTGGCTTTCCGCTCCCAGAAAGGAACGCCCGGTCGAGATCGGTCTGGGGCCCACCAATCTCTCACTGCGAGGCCGGTTCTGATGCCGTCGAAAGAGACTCAGATTCGCGTACTTGGCGTTCGACTCGGCGCCTGTACGACGGCCCTGATCTGTGCGTTGCCGCTGGCGGCGTGCACCTCAATCCTGGGCATCGAGGAGCTGAGTCCTGAGGAGCGCGGCTCAAGTGGGGGGCATGGTGGCAACTCCGGAGGGCTCTCCGCCTCGAGCGGCGGTGGAGCAACGGGGGGAACGGCCTCCGGAGGCCTTCAGGACAACACGGGAGGTAGCGGGGCGGTCGAGGCAACTGGCGGGGGAAACAACAACGGTGGTCTGGGAGGAGTCGGAGGAGTCGGGGAAACCGGTGGCACCGGCGGCTACTGGACCACTGTCGAACCCGGCACAGTGACCGGGACCCTTGTCGACTTCGATCTGCTGCCCATCCCAGACGTCAATGTCACCATCGTGGGCGTTGGGTCGGCCACGACCGATGATGCTGGCCAGTTCAGCATCGAGGATGTGCCGGTCAACTACGATGTCGAGTTTACCATCAGCGCACCCAACTGGTCTTATGCCTATCGCTACGAACAGCTGACGAGACGCGATCCGACGCTGCAGTCCTTTTCCGCCGGTAATTTCGCATCGGCGAGTGTCGATGTCTCCTATGAAAACATCGACACTGGCTCCACCAACATCACCCACGGTTGGAGCCCCCCGGGCTACCAGCAATACACGGATCCTCCCGGAGGAGTCGGCGCCGTCTACGACGTCAATTGGAGTGGATGGGAGTCAATTGAGACGACTCTCCACGCTCTGCAGTGGGGTCCCTCATCGTCTCAACCCACCTACTTCAGTCATGCGATCCAAACAGCGACGCTCAATAGCGATGGACAAACCATGTCCGTCACCTTGGAAGACTGGTTGACCATCAACAACTCCTACCCGACTCGCGTCGAGGGAGGGGGAGGAGCGACCCCCTTGGCCTTTTTGCTTTTTGACGACGGCGCGGCCATCCAACTCCCCATAGAAAGCGTGAACTTCAACCGCGGGCTCGTCGAAGCTCCACTGATTCCCAACAGCCACATCTTACTCGCATTTGCGGAATCGGGGACCGGAGCACGCTACAGTATCACTCATGATGTCGTTGTGGCTGGCGGCGAAGTCTCAGCCCCGCCGCGCGACTTTCCCGAGATCGAGGGGCCCATAGATACCACCATGGGCATCGAGGAGAGCTCCACCTTTTCCTGGCAACCGGGCTCGTCGAGTCCGTGCTCTCTCGTCAAGATCGAGAATTCCAGCTTCTCCCGCGGTGCACGCATCGTCACCTGTGACACCGAAACGACTCTGGAGAACCTGGATCTCGATGGCGATCAGAACCACTTTTGGCACGTCCAAACCCACGGCAACTATCGGGATATTGACGCAATGACGGGTCCGGAAGGCTTCATGGATACCTTCAGCAAGGATGACGAATTCCCGTTCGGCACACGAATCGGTCGAGGCTACTTTGCTCGCTCCGCTCAGTGGACCTTCACCACGGCACCTTAAGCCCGTGTGCTTCTTCAGGCAGCCGGCACGCCCCGGATGAGTGGCAGCAAGGACACCGTCCGGGCACAACCCTCGAGCGGCGCAGTCGATGCGAGGCCGCTATCCTTTCTCGTAAAATCCTACCTTCTCACCTTTCGGGGCCCACGAGCGCGAACGTCGCACCGTCGGGGATCGGAACCAATGATGATACGCTCTCCACCTGGCACTTCATGAGGGCCGGCGAGGATATTGCCGCCTCGAGTTTGGACATGAGCCACGAAATATTTCTGAGTGGAGGAGCATGCTGGCAGCAGTGGCCCGCAACGCCTGTGTTCGCTACCATCGGACGATGCACCTCTCGCGAGCGCCATGTGGCCCCCTCCGCCCATTCGTGCGTCAGGTTTGGTTTTCGGAGGAGTCGGGACCGGCCACCCGTGCAGTTCGAGAGCATGTTGTACCGACCGGTTCAATGCACGTCGTCCTGCGCCTGAGCGAGACCCCTCTGCGGGTGTACGACCATATGGAAGATTCGGCTGGGCGAACTCTTGGCACATCGATCGTTGGTGGTGCTCGGGCAGCCTTCTACCTCCGCGACGTGTCACGCCCTTCCTGCTCGGTGGGCGTGATGTTACATCCAGGAGCTGCATTGCCGGTGCTCGGCGTTCCCGCTTCAGCACTCGCCGAGCGGCACACCGCGCTGACCGACCTGTGGGGCCGTGACGCCCACCACATCCGCGAGCGCTTGCTCGAGCTTCAAAAGCCTGAGGCTCGCATGGATCTCTTCGAAGCCGTGCTGACCGAACGACTTCGACAGGCTCGCGATGTAATCGGTCGGTGGCACACCGGTAACGATCCACTTACACGTCGATGATTGTGACTCGGTGCTGCAGCGCGCCGTCGAGTTGGGCGGAACGCTAGTTCGCCCCCCAACCGACCATTTCTATGGTGAACGCTCGGGTACGGTTCGTAACCCCTTTGGCCACGAGTGGCTGATCGGCCACAGTATCGAAGACGTGACTCCCGAGGAAATGCAGCGGCGCTACGCCGAGATCATGAACCGCTAATACAACGCGTCTCCGAGGGAGAGCACGCGAATAACCCCAAACGATCCTTGCACCAACCGCACTGACTCGCGACCTCTCCATTTTCGATGACCGCGCTCCCTAGCGGTTGTCTGTTCCTGGTTATCGGTCAATACCATAAAACGAACTGCTTTGTTGGAGTCTCCCATTGAGTCCGACGAATTCCTTCAAAGATGGCCGTCGAACCTTCGTCAAAGCGACGGCTCTCGAGCCCACAAACTTCGAAGCAGTTACAAACGCAGGAACTCACCAACCGTCGAAGATGCAGAGTTTGCTCAATCGGTCGACTGGAGGGCACCCAGATCGGGAGGATCGTTCATCGGTTCTCCCCGCTGATCGATCATGATCCAGTCGACGGCGACACCGGCCCCCACTGCCGGGGACGTCGACGTGGGACGAAGATCCGTCGGAGCATCTGCAAACTGGGGAGCTCCGGGGACAGGGCTGTTTTCGTCGAAACCGGTTGCTGCGACGTAGGCGTCGAAGTCGTCGTCAAAAAACCAGCTCGTCCCCCCATCCACCCAGAGCAAACGGGAATGCTCATAAGCAGAGGCAAAATAGAGGTTGTGGTCGATGGTGTATTCGCCGGCCTGTCTTTCAGCGATTTCGATGCAGGCGTAGCGACTATCTGAGGCATCGTTCCAGAAGATGTTGTTTTCTATGGTGATATCCCGACTTCGCGTGCCTCCGAAGATGTGAGCTTGATAGTTGTCGTAGCTCGGGTTGAAACCGTAGAAGGTATTGTGGTGGATGAGGTAGTTTTCGCCGCCCGACAGCTTGATGCCACTGCCGGGAGCGTAGAAAAATGAGTTGCCGTAAATGTAGATGTTGCGCAGCTGCGAACCATCGTCCTGGTTGATGAAGATCAGGTTGCTGGCATGCCCGTCTTCTCCCTGGATGTCGTAGTCGGGATCGCTCGACAGTACGTTGTTGCGAATGGTGACGTTTTCTATGAGGTGGGCGCCAGAACTGGCCTGGTTCGACTGAATGTCGACGCCCGTCGTGTGATAGCCATGATGAAAGTGGTTGTTTTCGATCACTACATCGGAAATGGTGGAGGAGTCGGTGGAGTAGAGCACGAGGGAGACACCTCGCCGCCCACAATCGTGAATGTCGTTGCCGGTCACGAGAACGTCTGAACGTTCCAGGGAAAGGCCATAGGCCGAGCTGCTGTTCTTGACGCCAATGTAGGCAATTTCGCTTCGGCTCAGGGTGAGCCCCCGGAGTGCAGCCGCGTTGCCATAGACGTCGTAGAGGCCCGCATTGACCATATAGCGCAGGACCAAGGAGTCGAAGACTAAATACTGCTGGTTGGCGAGAGCAATCAGACGGCGCGCTTGAGGCGCTTCGACGGAGGCGTAGCGCACCCCTGGGTCCTCGGGGGAAAAGACGGTGACAGTGGTGCCGCTCTGGATCCAGTCTCCCTCTCGATCGAGGCCGGCGATCGAGCTTTCGTGATGACCGAAGAAGGCGGAGCCATCGCTCGTCTCGAAGAAAATCTCCGCACCCGAGTCGATGGCGCTCGGATCGCTCGGCACCTCCGTGGACGATTCCCACAGATCGCCCGTGGTATTGCTCCAATCCTCGAGACGAATTGAGCCAAACAGCCGAGGTTCGGTCCCCTCGCCGAAGGCGCTGTAGACGATGGGCTCTTGTTCGCTTCCGCTCGAAGTCGCCGTCACCAGAGGCACATCGTACGTTCGCCACGTGTCACCCCGAGCGAAGAGAATGATGTCGCCAGGAGAAAAATCGCGCGAGGAGACCTCGGCGAGGGAGAGCTGGTGGCCTTCGGTATCTGGGGGAAAGCTCCCGGAGCTGGAGACATAGTAGCAAGCCTCGTGGGCACGCTCCGCGCAGGTCTGCTCGTAGTCGTCCACAGCCGGAGGAACCGGTGCGCTGGGACCAGACGCGCCGCCAGAACCCGTGGTCGAGTTGTTGGAGCCGCCCGTGCCACCGCTTGTTTCCGTCCCACCCGTGCCACCGCTGCCTTCATTGTCTTCGCCGTTTTCGCCGGCTTGTCCACAGGCAACCACACCGATGACCGGAAGTAAGACAAGTACCAGCAGGAGCCCTCTTGTTTGTGACATGACCTTCAAGACTACCAAGCTCAGAGTATGTCAAAAAGAACATTGTCAACCCTACTGGTGCCAATCATCTGCTCCGGCTCGGCGGCTCCGGAGAAGCAGAGGTTGACCGGCCTTCCGCCCGAAAGACGACGGCCCGCGCGAGCTTCCAGAAAGCGCTCAAGCGAATCTGCTCGAAGTTTCCCTCCAAGTATGCAAGGACATGTCATCCTCCCTACGCAATCCCATCCAGCAAAACCTATGAGATCACAATTAGTTGCCAACTGCCTCTGTTGCTCAGTGCACCTCTTGCCTGCAGCACCGACGATGGGAACCTTACCCAAAACACGGGAGGCACGACGGCTGTAGACGGACACGCTCTCAGTGGCGGAGCCAGCAGCGGCGGGCACTTGATGACCGGTGGGACCGCGGGAAGGGCGAACGGCGGCGCCTCTGGAGGAATCAGCTCCGGAGGACTACCCAACGCCGGCGGCACCGCGCGCTCCAGTGGTGGAGCCGCGCCCAGTGGGGGCGGTGCAACGGGTGGAAGCAGTGCTGCAAGTGGAGGCGGTACAGCGAGTGGAGGGGCGGAGGCAGCACCCTCTGCCCCTACACGCCTCAGGTAGAGCCAGACGCGGACGACCCATGGACGGCCGGGGAGGTCACCGTATTCAACGAGAACGGTGGCTGGACCTGGTACAACGATGAACGCGTCGTCGTGGACTCAGAAGGTGGAAAGATCGTTTTTGGCAGCGCTGCATCGAGTGCCAACAACCAGACGGCCTCCACAAGCATTGACGCAGTCGTTTACGATACCACAACGGGCATGAGCGAACGATCGTCGCTCGGTTCCCTCTCCTACTCGGACGATCACAACAATCCGGGCATCGTCGTCAAGGCGCCGGGAGAATACTTTGCGGCCTGGGCGCATCACAACGTCGAGTGCACGACCTATTTCAGCAATTTTAGTGCTGGATCGTGGGCAACAACGCAGAGCTACGATTGGGTCCAACACGGTTGTCCTTGGAACTCAAATAGCGGTGCCACCACGTGCACTCCGGGAGACGACGATCCGGGCAGCTGTGTGACTTACAACAATGTGTGGAAGATGAGCAGCGAGGGGAGATACTACAATCTTATCCGCGCCACCGAAACCAATCCGAGCCTGCTGGTCTCGGAAGACGCCGGCGCTACCTGGGAATACAAGGGGCGCATTACAAGTGGACCACAAGTCGGTTACAATGCCGGGTACTATAAGTACTGGGGCAACGGCGTCGACCGCATCGATTTCTTTGCCACAGAAGCGCACCCGCGCGACGCAAATACCAGCGTATTTCACGGCTACCTGATGGGCGGCAAAGCCTACGACTCATTCGGCACGGAGATCGACGAAGACATCTTCGACGACGACGCCCCGGAAATCGTAGAGTTTACCCGTATCTTTCAAGCTGGGGAGATGCTGGACGGCGTTCCTTTGAACAAGCTATGGAACTACGACATCACGCGCTACGCCGACGGAACGATCGGCGTGCTCTGGCAAGGACGAGAAAGTACAAACCGTGCTCACAGCGGAACCAACGAGTTCAACCTGGACAACTGGGACCCAGGCCACCACATGGCCTACTCGCGCTTTGATGGAAGCGAGTGGACGTCCACCCGTTTAGCGCGCGGAGGCCGTGTTTTGTATCGAAGAACTTCAGGCACCTGGTGGGAAGAGGACTACCTGGGCGGAGGCGCTCTCGATCCCGATGATCCGCACGTGATCTACATCTCCACCAACATCGATCCGCGTGACGGCTCCACGGAGTACACCTGGAACGAAATCTGGAAAGGGGTGACGTGCGACGGCGGAACGTCGTTCCACTGGACGCCCTTGACCATGAATTCTCCCAGCGAAAACCTGCGCCCCCACGTTCCGAAATGGGACGGGCAGCACACCCTGGTGACGTGGTTTCGCGGCGTTTACAACACCGCACAGGAATACGACACGGATCTCGTGGGGATCATTTCCACCGAGGAGTAACGACGAACTCAGCTCAGTAAAAGAAGAGCTTTCAACTCGCGACTCTAGAGTGGGAGCTCCCATCGTGCGTCTTTTTGGGCGATGCCCAAGAGCGAGAGGTGTTTCTGTACTGGATACTGCAGGTGAGACGTTTCACCCTTTCACCCAGGGGCGGAAGTTCGAGCACCAAACAGCTGTTAGACTGCCAAGCGCATCAAAGCGACGATTTTTGGGCAAGCACTGGGCGACGCGCGGCGCGTCGCCAGCGCACCAGGAGCACAAGCAGGACCCAGACGGACGCCCAGGAATTGGGGCCGCTGCCGATGCTGCAACCACCCGACTGAGTGACCTCGCCGGGGTCTTCAGACTCGTCATCTCCACCACCGGCATCATCCCCACCGTCCTCGGTGTTTCCAGGGTCAGCGGAGCCGTCCTGGCCACCAGCGGACTGATTGCCGCCATCTCCCTGTGCGCCGCCAGAACTGTCGCTTGGAGAACCGCCTCCGCTGCCGCCATTTTCACCGCTGCCGCCGGCTCCGCTGCTGCCGCCGGCTCCGCCGCTGCCGCCAGCTCCCGGACTCCCTCCACTGCCCGGCACGGGATCCTCTCCCGGTCGAGCGTCCAGATCGACACCGGGGAAGCTAGTCTGCGGATCCGTTTCCTGTTCGTGGGCCCAAGATGCCAACCATGCCAGCGGGGCGTTCCAATTGACCGTCACCTCCGTCATGGAGTAGCCCCCTTCGTAGTCGCTCCAACAGGTGGACGGCGCACAACCCGAAAGACCCAAACTGGAGACGGTCTCCGAGGTCAGCCCATCGAGATTCTCGTTGGGGCCGCCCGCAAGCACCCCGGGTGGCGGCTTGGGCCAACTCACATCGAATGCGTTGGCCCAGAAACGATGATGAGCATTCTCGAATGGGCTGACGCCGTAGCCGGACACATAGCTCTGATGGAGAGGGTTGCGACCCAGCACATAATCGAGGGAAGCCAGTGCAGCAGCTCGATGCTCGGGGCTCCCAGTCAAGTCGTAGGCAACCGCCTGAAGCAATCCTGAATTGAGAACGACGCCGTTGGATCCCCAATAGTAACCGTCCGTGGCTGCACCATAGCCCGATTGCGCCATGACCAAGTCCGCCTGAGCTCGCAGCACCAATGCGGCGCGCAGAGCCTCCACTTCAGCACTCGAAAGACCATTTGGGACGATGGCGAGACTCAACATACCGAGCGTCGCAGTCGTTGGCCACGAAAACGCAGCACCCTCCGGCGGAGCTGCATGATGCTCGGAGACAACGAGATCCTGCGCGTAGGCCGGCTCTCCCGTAGTTACGAACAGTTCCGCCGCAGCCCAGTAGAACTCGTCACTGACGTCGGAGTCGCTGTAAGCGCCACCGCCCTCATCATCGCTGCTAGGAGCGTAGCGCTGAGGATGCTGCTTCGCCGCCTCATAGGCTGTTGTCGCTGCATCTAGGCAGTCATCCGCCAAGCCTGGGTTCACTTGGGCAAAGACTCGTGCACACTGGGCCGCTGTCGCTGCCAAGTTGAGTGTCGCCGCCGTACTGGGCGGATGCAACTTGTGGGGGCCAGCCGAGGCGGGAGTGACAGGGACTGGATCCCACTCATCACTGTGAACCTTGTGATGCGCCATGCCAGCAAAACTCTCACCCTCTGGCACTTGCATACCGAGCAGGAAGCGCACCTCTTTCTCGGCCTCGTCGAGGAGATCGCTGATCCCGTTCCCACTCTCTGGAATATTGCTGATGTCATCACCAAGCGCCGAGAGGTCCGTACCCAGGTACATGGTGCGCTCATACAGGTTGAGCAATGTCCATAAAGCAATGCCTCCATTGACGACATACTTCCCGTAGTCACCCGCATCATACCAACCACCAGTTGTATCGAGCTGGTAGGAACAGGAGCCATCAAAGCAGCTCACGGTCGTATCAGTGTGACCTGCTGATCTAACATAAGCCGATCCCCCTGCGTAGGGTTGTGCAAGGGCCTCCGACGACCGCTGATGGTAAAAGAATCTCAGCGCATCTTTGCGCATCTCAGCGTAAACTCCACCGATGGAAAACGGACTACTCAACGCAACGCCCGTACTGAGACGAAAGCCAGATCCTTGGCCTTCGTAATCACTGAAGTCGATGAGGTGGACATGGTGCCCAGAAGGCGGGTCGTTCCCGGACACCACGGTTTCCCCCGAGGCCACCGCGCTGCCTTCGTCGTCGAGAAGCTCCCAAGAGACGGGCGACGAACTCGCCTCGATCAGCGTCGCCACCTTTTCTGCATTAGGCAAATAGCCCAGCTGATTGTGCGCGATGAGTCCCCCGGATCCCGTCCCGCCACCGGAGCCACCACTGCCGCTAGTGCCACCAGTGCCACCACTCCCGCTGGATCCACCGCTGCCGCCAGTGCCACCAGTGCCACCACTCCCGCTGGATCCGCCGCTGCCGCCAGTGCCACCTGTCGAGCAATCCGGGGAGGACAGATCGACCAGCGAGACACTGTCGATCCAGATCTGCGTCGTCTCCAATCCCATGAGAAACACCAAACCGAAGTCTCCCGAAGCTTCCGCCTGAAACTCGAGCTCGTGGTTGGAGCCGTCACCCGCATTGTACGCAAAGGTCACGTCCTCATCGAGGCCAACCGGTGTGTACGGATCCACGGTTTCACCTATCTTGATCTGGACAGGAACTGACGTATTGCTCGAATCCGAGCGCGCCCAGAAGGTCAAACGGTACCAGTTACCCGCGGTCAAGCTTACGCCCTGATTCATCTCCACATCGGACTGCCACGGTTCCGAGTAGGCGACGATATCCAAGTGCAAGAGATCATTGCCCGGGTTGTAGGCGTCGGCAATCACCTCGTAGTTCAAGCTGGCGTAGTCACCGGGGTTATCAATCGACCAACCGGTGGTTCCATCAGAGAAGGTCCCGTTGACAATCATCTCAGGACAGTCCGCTGGAGCCGAGGCTGCAACAGCCAGGACGATGACCAAAGAAGGCAAAGCGAGCTGAAGACGCATGACCTAAGGACGCTATCAGGTCCCCTGTCCAACAGTAAGGGGCTGAGCACGCTTTCGTCGGTATGTGTAGGGGAAGGCAGGGACATCGGCCTCGGATTGACTACGTATTCCCTAGCTCGTTCACATCCACAAAAGGATGCGAACCAACAAGCAACACCTATGCGTCGCCCAAAAATGCCCGTAAAAAGCGACAGGCGCCCGCCCTCGCCCCGCCCTCTCGCATCC
>CAYTRQ010000169.1:0-11524 GCA_964440025.1 uncultured Polyangiaceae bacterium
CGTCCCAGCCTGCGAGATCCCGGGCGGCGGAGAGTGGGCGGGAGGTGGTGGAGCACGACTCTACTTCGGGCTCGTCTTCGTCCGACGAATCGTCCGCCTTCGTGGAGCCTGCGCGCTCGTCACCATCGATCGTTCGGGGATCGGGCCGCAGAACCGCGGCCGGCAGAACTGAGAAGGGCTCAACTGCGTCCGGTAACACCGAGGTCGGTGTCCAAGCTGCGTCGGGAGAGGTTCCACCGAAGGAGGCTCGGGGGCTTCGCGAGGAATTGTCACAGATCGAGCGTGTCGAGCAGGCGTTGCGTTCTGGGGATCCCAGTCGGGCGTTGTCGCATCTAGCAGAATACCATCGTCGTTTTCCCCAGCCGCGTCTGGGATTGGAAGCAGAGATTCTAACGATCCAAGCTCTTGCTGAGAGTGGTTCGGTAGGGGCTGCTCGACGTCGTGCTCGCCGTTTTCTCAAGAACTATCCAAAGAGTCCGCTACGGGTTCGTGCGGAGCAGTACGTGGAATAGAACGCGGGAGAGCCACTTAAAAGACTTCCCCTCAACTCATCTGCTGGTGGGTGAGGCGAGCGACAACGGAGCTTTCGCGGGAATGTTCGGTGCGACCTTGCCGATGAGGTGAACGACGACGGAGTTTTTCGGGCGAGGGTGTTCGGTACGACCTTGCCGCAACGCATCTCGGAAGCCCCCTCGGTGTCACGTGCCGGCGTTCTATTCGTTCTGCCTACTGCTGCGCGGGGACTGGGACTTCGCCCATTCGAGGAATCGGTCCCATGCGTCGGTGTGGGCTAGCGAAAAGGCAACGGGTGGCGGTCTCTGGCCCGCAGCACGGAGCTCGCCGAGGGCTCGAACCAGCTCGACTGCATCCTCCCCTTTCTGATCGATTCTGTGTGATGTGACGAAGTGCTGGAGCATGTGCAAGGAGTTGCTCTCGATTCCCGCTTGGCGAGCTTGGGAGATCAGGCTCGAAAATGAGCGCTCCGGATAGAATGTCCGCTTGGCAAGGGTGATGAGCTGTTGGCCCACGGCTCGTGGAAGAATGCCTTCTTGCTCTGCGGCGTTGAGGGTTGCTCGGATGTTCACCATTGGCTCCGAGAGAGCTTTAAACCGATGGTCCTCATCTGCGTGCGCTACGGCGACCTCATCGTCATCGTTGATAACGCCCCTACGGAAGTCATCGAAGATCTTACCAATTCCTTTCATCCCGAAAGGCTGTAGTTCTACTGCACGAAGAGCTCCCATGCTTGCCGCTCCTAACACATGAATACCGTGTGACAGAGCCCATAGGATTTCCTTGTGCCAGATGGAAGGAACTCGTTCGAAATAGCCATCCACGATCCCGATGGCGAACGGTCGCTGTCGAGCTGCGAGATAGACATCTCCCTGTCCAGCGGGCGGTAGATAACAGGCGTCGAGTTCGCTGCGAGCCCTTTTTTGGCTCAGAGTCGGACCGAGAAAGACAAACAGCTCCTTGTTCTTATCCATATGCTACCGTGCAAAAAGGGCCATGTTTTTTGCCCGTGGTCCTGGTGTGTAGCCAGGCACGCGATGATAGGTCTCGAGCCCGGGAATCACGACGCGAACGACAGGGATTTCGAACTCCGGCTTAGTCAGGTCGACGACGACGGCTTGTTCGAGACCGGCTCGTCGCAACCCCGACAGTAGAGCTTGGATGTCCTCTTCAAATGTGGGGTTGTCCAGCGTGGGTGTCTCTTGGAAAGAGCGAGTTCCGGGCTGAAGAAGCCTCGCGCGGGTGTGCCTGAAAAGCTCTGGATTTTGAGCAGTGGCGTACCGGGAACGTCCGTTGTCGTCCCGTGAGCCAGCGATAAAGGTGAGGCGCCCCTGGGCAGCCTCTGTGAGTGCTCGGCAGAGAGCGATTTCCCTTTGGGGATGGCATCCCATGCCTTCAATAGGCCCCAGGGGGCGGAAGCCATTTTCGTCACTGTCGGAGATGACACAGCGGAAGGCTGGGATCCCGATGTCCGACGTGATGTCCCAAATGCCAACGATGACGCCTGCTTCGAGGTATGACTCGAGAAGACGAAGGCATGCCGAGTCCTGAATCGTGGTTGGATCGACGCGGCGCCGCTCTTGCTTTTTGCGATCACTGAGGCGAAAGAGCGAGTCTGCGTCCCGTTCGATGACCTCGGACAGGCCATGAACGATGGCTTCAAGCAGGTGATTTCCTGATGCCAGGCCGTTTGAGCTCATCACGAAGCAGCCGCTGCCTGTGGGTAATGGGATCGTAAAATTGGTGTGAACCATTTCGTAGGGAACCCAGAGCTCACGAGTGGTAAAGAGATCGGTTCCGGCGATCCAAAGAATGCGCGTATCTCCGTCGAAGCTGCTGACCGAGATGCGCGGAAGTTTTTCGACTGAGACCAGTTCGTGGGTGAAGCAGAGCTCATGCCATGAGGCGAGTTTCAGGGGATGGAGAATGTGCTCGGCGTGATAAAGTTCGGTTGCCTCCATGAGTCCTGAGGCGCGCGCGGCGTCTAGGTCGAGCCCCTTTCCCTGAGAGACGGAGAGCGAGCTCGAATTCGGACGGGACACCATCGTGACCGGAATGCCGATACAATCGAGGCCTGTGACGTTGGCCACCCGGGTGATCCCGAGTGGGCCCGCCAGAGCCGAGATCCGCGCGGCGGTCTCCTCGGGAGCAACCATGCGATGGGTTCCGTGGCGGTGGTTTTTATGGGAGCTCATGCATATTCCTCAAACCTCGTATAACGAAAGCGGAAGGAAGGTCAGCGACCCCACAGGGCGCCGGCGCATCGTCTCAGAGAAGCTCCCGTGCCGGCGCTGCCTGCAAACAACGGGGGGGCAAATCCAGTCGAGCCGTAGAAGGGGCTCCGCCGACGCTCGCCTGCCCCACCCGCGGTGAGCGGAGGGGGGCCTTTTGAGGTGATGCGGCGGCGTTCTGGGCCGTTCTCGCCGGAGTGCTTCCACCGGCTCGTGACTTAGCGGTCCTCGTCGTCGGAGTCGTTGGTCTCTTCGGGGTTGTTCCGCAAAATGCTTTTGAGATCGACCAATGTGCAGATATGGCCAATTCCGATGGCCATATCCGGAGGGATATAGGCAAGATAGGTCCCGAAGTTCGTGAGTTGCTCCAACATTCCTTTGCCGCCAGCGTCGCTCACGACGTACTCTGGTCTTTGCCATTTCTCTTTGACGAGACGATAGAATTGTCCATCTTCTCCGCGAATGATCAGGGTTTGACGCGGATCTGCGACGCCTTCGTCGTGGGGAGCATCTTCATCGCTTGATTTATCGTAGAGCACCTGATGTTCCTTTTTCAGCTTACCGAGCATCCTTGATCATCTGAGTTGCGTGCTCTCGAACGGTCGATAGTTTGCCGGGCAGGATCTCGAGCGCTGCATCCGGAGAAACGGTCAATCCCCGGGCGGTGCCGAGCATGATGGCGGCGAAGGCTTCTTCAAGGGGAGTTTTTGCTTCCTTGAGTTGAGCTTCCAGGGCTTCTTCGGGGACGTACTCAATGTGGGCGGGGGGGCACCCTAGGTCTTCGTAAATGGCGAGCACTTGATGATAGCTCAGTGCTTCTGGGCCGCCCAAATCCAGGGTGGAGTTAACGAGCCTTCTGTCTTGGGTTGCCGCCACCGCAAAGCGCGCGACATCATGCAAGGAAATCCAACTGACCGGCTTGTCTCCGGAGCCGAGCACCCGCGCCTGTCCGTGAACTGGATCGAAGCCCAGCAAGGGACTGAGCCAAGCCTCCATAAAGTTGAGTGGACGGAGGATCGTCCATGACATGGGGCTTTCCTTCATGCGCTCTTCGACCTGACGCTTGATTCGTAGCAGCGTGTAGTCACTGTCGATTTCTGGAACGGAAACAAAGACGAAGTGGCGCGCGCCGGCTGCCTCTGCCGCCTCGATAAGAGCGAAATGACCGTCTCGATCGACGCTTTCGAAGGAATCGCCGGCCTGTCGGGAGAGAGTCGAAGTTGCCGTGGAGACGACCGTTTTCACGTTTGTGCACGCGTGCTGCAAGGAGGACCTGTCTTTGAGATCTCCCTCAACGGTTTCAGTGCCGAGCGCCGTGAATTTTTCTCGTTTGGTAGGATCCGCCGAGCTCCGAACCAATGCACGGATCTTGTCTTGATTTTGACTGAGCTGTCGGGTGATTTCAGTGCCTAAAAGTCCGGTAGCACCAACGACGAGTGTTCGATGACCATTTTCCATTGAGATACCTTAGTTTATCCTGTGGAGGATTGAATCGTTCGTGTTCGAAGGTGTGTGCGAACCAACGAGCAATAGGGCGTTCATTGACAAGAGGTTGGGTGGTGGGCGGTTTGGCCAATTAGGTAGGGAGCGTCGCAAAAATACTCACAGAGGAGGGCTAACTCGAGGTAGGGTTCAAGGACTCGCTCGTAGAGCCGGCGGGCGCCTTCGGTTTTGGGCTGCCAGAGATTGTGGGGCGCTTCCTCCAAGTCATCCAAGGAGACCCAGGGATCGAGTTCCCAGAATTCCGTGATTGTGTTCAGGGGACCAGTGATGTTCTGGAACACACCCAGGCTTCTCCAACCTTCCTCTGCGAGAGTTGGAAGGTAAGCGCCGAGCCCGAACAAGTACGCTCCGAGGTTTTTGGGGGTGTATTGACGAATTGCACGGCAGTAGCGTCGACCATGTGAGGGGGTTTGGTGTGCTTGGTGCATCTTTGCCCGCGTCACGAAGTTCTGGATCTCTCGCACCACCAAGCCGTTGATCTCGGTGTAGAGCTGGTCGTCGGCACAGCGGGTCATGATTTCTGCCAGATCGAGTTCTTGAAGAGACGGAACAATGTGAAGATTGACATAGCGGTAGACTTTCTCGTGGGGGTCAATCCGCTCTTCTCGAACCTTGGCGAAATGCTGGGCGCGTCGGTGTCCCTCATACTCGAACGGTTTCAAGGACTTCAACGCGATGGACAGTCGAGCGCTGTACGAGGGGCAGATGCGACGAAAGGAGCCTTCCCGGATAAATTGACTGACCTTATTTTCGAAATGCTTCGCATTTCTTTCGGATACCAGGATGTCATCATGGAGTGAGTATTCAATCATATTGGATCTCCTGCGATCTCACAGTTTTCCGTTTCTCCGAGGACTTGCATGGCATGACGGAGGCTGGCTTCCGCCGCCTCTTTTTCTTCCGCAGCCCGTTGGTTGAGCGCTCGTGCCAAGGCGTCCGTGGCGGCTCCGGGAAGTGGTTGCTGACTCTCGTCCAGCAGGAGCGAGGCAAAGTGCAATGCTCTCTCCGTCTTTTCGAGAGCCAGGGCAGAAGCAATACCAGGTAGCAAAGCCAACCATTGGAACGAAAAAACGAGGGCGAGTTCGCTCTTCCAAATTTCCAATGCTTCTTCGCATCGATTCAAAGATTCGCGGACGTTTCCATGTTGTAGGGCGATCCAGGATTCGTTGGCGCGGGCTGCGGCCACGTAGTCCCGCATGCCCGCGTGTTCGCTGGCTTCTAAGCTCTGTTCGGTGAAAGATATGGTTTCCTTCACCTCGCGGCGCATTCGGGAAGCGACGGCCAAATAGGTCAAGCAGCGCGCTTTTTGCGCGAGGTCCCCGGCACGCTCGGCGAATTTGAGAGCTTGTTTGAGCTCTTGTGCCCCTTTTCGAGGTTGGTTGTGAAAAGTGAGAACGAACCCCAGTCCAAAGTGAGCTTGCAAGATCTGCGAGAAGTCGCCGCTCTCTTTTGCTGCACTCAACTCGAGTCGAGCGAAACGCAGCGTCTCTTCTCGGATCACATAGCGATCCTTTCGTAGATTTCGTTTCGTGCACGTATCGAAGAAGCGAGCGCGTTGCAGTGCCGACCCATTCTTTTCGATGAGTGGAGCAATCATTTCGATGAGATCGTTCATGGGCTCCACCCGGCCAAGCCAGTAGTAAACCCAAAGTCGATCGAGATGTACCTGAATCCACTCGTCCATCAGGACGCCATCTCCACGACAGCCAACTTGCGCCTCGGCTCGATCGTAGTAGCGTAGAGCTTCGTCGTGTCGATGCTCGACCTCCCAGGTCTTACCTATTTTGCGAAGGAGCCGCGCGTGGCGAGCTCGATCGGAGGACGGGGAATGGTTTAGGGCGTCCTCATAGTTGGAGCGCGCATGAACACGTTGGGCAGTGAGGTGAAGCAGGTCGCCAAGCGATTCATGGATTTCCAGAGATGAATCGAGCCAATTGGCTTCTTCTGAGGGCGAGGAGCAGGCGAGCACGGCCTGTGTGTGGGCCAGCGCGTCACGATACAGCGCAATGGCGTCCGTGTTGGCGTGGGTCGCGCGCGCGTGATGGGCCGCTTGGCGTAGATAGTGGGCGGCCTGTTTCGGTTTTCGTGCGGAAGCGAAGTGGTAGCCTAGAGTCGGCCATATCCTGTGCTCATTGGGGTCTCCCTTCCATTTTGCTTCGAGGGATTCGGCGGCCCGGCTGTGAAGTTTGAGCTGGCGTTCGAGTGGGGCCTGCTCGTAGGCAACTTCACGAAGTTTATCGTGGACGAAACGCAGAGAGTCTGGGTCGGCATGGTCATCCAGAATGTGTCGCCGAATCAATTCGTCGACTGCTCCCACGAGTTCGTGTTCTGGAAGACGCGACACTTCCTGAGCCGTTTGGAAATCCGTCTCGCGGCCCAGTGTGGCGAGAGCCGCCGCGAGGTACATTGTCTCGGGGCTGAGATGACTCAATCGGCGCTCGACGAGATCTCGAAGAACACGAGGCAGTTGAAGCCTGGTCGAGGTCCCCGTGCGAAAGGACGGGGGCTCGGGGAGCTGCCAGGTGTGCCCATCACGGAAGAGGAGGCGTTCGTTGATCGCGCTCCGAAGATATTCAGTGATAAAAAAGGGATTGCCTTCCGTTTGTTTGGAAAGAAGCTCGAGAAACTCCGAAGGGATCTCCGACAAGCTCAACATTTCGGAGACCATGGACCGCATGCCCTCGGCATCGAGGCGAGGGAGTTCGATGTTGACCGCATGGGAAAGCGAGGCCAATGAACTGATCTTCGAGGAAGGCTCGTCGGTTCTGTAGGTGGCTACGATGAGGAGAGGCGTGTAGGCAAGTTCTTCCGGAGTGAGGCTTGCCAGAAAGCTCAACGAGAGCTCATCGGCCCATCCAAGATCATCGAGGATGAGGAGTAACGGCAACTCTCTAGCAAATGCCTTGAGTGTGCTGCGAAGGTGTCCCAGAAGCTGCTGTCGCGTGACCTGCGGCGGCCGAGTTGTCTGCGACAGGCGTTCATCAGTCGGTACGTGCAGGAGAGAAGGTTCATAGGTTGCGAGAACGGAGTGGCTATCTCCGAGGACCCGACTACTGACCTCCTGGCCTTCTTCCTGACAGCAGTCGGCAATTGCCAGCAGCAATGGTCGTAGGGCATAGAGAGGTGTCAGATGGGTCCCGGCACGGAGCGCTACAGGAGGGGCGACTTCACTCGTGACGACCCGCATGCGACTTCGCGACAAGCCACGGGTGAGGTCCATCGCAACACGGGTCTTGCCGATCCCGCTCTCGCCGTTGACGAGGACAAGGCCCCCTGACCCCGCAGCCGCGCTTTCCCGCAACTCGACCAGTTGGCGAAGGATTTCCGTTCTCCCCACCAGTCCGGGTCGGTAGAGATAAGGCCTAGCCGAAGGGAGATCCGAAAACCGTTGGCTGTTGGTTTTGAGCTCGGCAAGAACGGCGGCGACTTCGTCTGCATACCCGAAACGCGACTGAGGGTCACTCTCGAGCAGCTTGAGCATCACGTGCTCGAGTTCTTGGGAGACGCCACTCACGAGCTTTGAAGGCGGGATGACCTCTCCATGGAGATGCCGTGCAAAAAGGCCCGAGACGTTGCCGGAGAAGACAGGACGCCCGACAACGAGCTCATAGAGGATGCAGCCCACGGAGTAGATGTCGCAGCGAGCGTCCACGAACTGGCCCCGGATTCGCTCCGGAGCCATGTAGTGCGCGGTGCCTTCTAGGCCGCGTTGGGCCTGCAGTTCTTCGCGCCCGGTGCGCCCGGGATGGTGAGCTGTGAGCCCGAAGTCGACGATAACGGGTCGCCCATTCGTGATCAGAATATTTTCTGGCTTGAGATCGCAATTGACGAGCCCCTCGCCATGAAGAAAGGCGAGGGTGGAGCAGACTTCTCCAATGAGAGAAAGGACGGTGTCGAGCTCTCCACCTGCTGCCGGCGGTCGTTCCTGATCGACGGAAGGTGGGGGGCGATGCTCTGGACCACCTTCGCGGTGAGGGGGGGGGACTGCTGTCGACTGCCATGAAGCAGTCGTCGAGAACGCAGCTTCTGCGGTTGCCTCTTTCTGTTCCCATTGGGGCTCTCGCCCGGTCTCTGCAGACTCGGAGTGAGAGAGTGCTCTCACGTCGCTGACCTGTGTGCCCTCTAAAGAGGATCCGTGAGTTTCGAAGCGGCGCCAAATGCGCTGTCCAAAGCGCCGAAGATCTTCTCCATCGAGAAGGTCCATCGCGTACCATGGAATTCCTCGATGACTGCCATGATCCACGATCCGGACGACCCCGGGATGGCGGATCGTTGTGAGTGCGTGGATTTCGCGACGGAGGGCTTTCAAATGGGCCGCCGACTGGACGGTCTTGAGAGCAACGATCTGACCCGTTTCGGTATGGGAGGCGCGATAGACCACGCCCATGCCTCCCTCACCGAGAGGTTCAAGGATACGGTATGGTCCCAGTTGCGATCCAGCGGTCATCCGTCCCTCCCAACGGACACGAACGCTAGGCATCCTTGCGGAAGAGCGATCTATGGTCAATGGGCAGGATTTTGTAGCTGCTGTCGCCCATGTGAGGAGGTTGACAAGGGGAGCCGCCCGTTTTCGCGGTACTCAGCTGAATCTCCTCGGCCTGCACTGCGACGACCGGCACAGCCAAGGTGCGAAGCGCGAATTGGCTGGTGCGAAATGGGGCTCAGCTGGCCTGCAGATGCGAGCTAGTGCCTCGGCAACTCACGTTTCGAGCGGTTTCGAAGCACTCCCAGAAGTGGGTGAGGTCGGCTTCGAAACCGCGCTCGGGTACGTCTTTGCCTCGGCTTTTTTGCTGGTTTTTGTGCTGCGACGACCGGAGGAAGATGAATGATTTCGAGAGAAAAGTGGTCTCCCTACCGACCACTTTTATGTGGTCGCAGCACTAGTCTGACGTAACGTTGAGACTTTCGATACAGAACGAGGTGATCTCGTAGGAGTAGGAAGCGTCCGGCACGAACTGCCAGCTCACCTGTTGGATCTCACTGGGATCAAGGTTGCCGCTGTCAGGATCCCAACAGTTGTGTTGGAGATCGCTCCAAGCCACCTGGGTGGTCCCTACGGTGATGTTTGTACAGAATTGTTCCCCTGAAGTGTCCTCCACCATGAAACGCACTGGGATGCCGTCGACGGTGCCATTGGTGGAAAAAGTAAATCCACTAACGCCGGCGGTACTAGCATCCCAGGCCATGACACTGTCGTTTGTTTCGTTGAGTGTAAGACCGATGCCACCGCCCCATAAGATATCCCATACGCAGTCTTCATCATTAATTTCACAATTGTCGCCATATTCATCGGTGACAACAGCGACAACTCCGCTCACGCAGGGGCTGGAAGAGGACTCGAAAGAACTCACCTCATCGACGCCAATGTCTTCGTCATCTGGGGGGTCGAGATCCGTGTGTGTGAGATTGTCGTCGACGACCGTTCCGTCGTTGACGCTGTCCTCCAAAATGAAAAAGTTTCCAGTGATTCCGTATTCAGGCGCTTCGATGCTGACCCCGTCACCGTCGAAGATGGCGCCTGCTCCAGCTCCCGCGGCGCCGCCGGTCGGGGAGCCTCCAGTGGAGCCGCCGCCCGAGGGAGTTCCGCCCGTTGAGGTCCCGCCGGTGGCTGCACCGCCTGAGGCAGAGCCGCCATTTGACGTGCCCCCGTCACCTTGAGTTCCTCCGGAGTTCGAGTCCCCCCCGCTGCCTTCTTCACCGCCGGTCGCCTGGCCGCCACTGCCCTGGCCGCCACTGCCCTGGCCACCACTGCCCTGGCCGCCCGCACCATTGCCGCCACTTCCTCCAGAGCCGGAGTCGTCGAGGGAGACGCAGGCATCGCTCAAGCAGACCAAGCCCGCATCGCACGTGTCGTTAGGGTAGCAGGAGCCACCTTCCGCACCCTGGGGAGGACTGCAGGAGATCATCAGTAATGCTCCAAGTGCAGAAAGCGCGCTCTGGTGGACGCGAACCAACCGGCAAAGGATTCCTCGATAATAGTGATGAAGGACATAGCCTTGCCGCTGCTCGCCGGAAAAGGGGGGGACAATAGAGTGCTCCTTTTCCGTTGTGAAAAAGTTCGATCCTGGGTTTGGGTTCATTCGCTCTTCCGTTCAGTTGCGCCAAGGCCGGCTTCTGTTCCAGTGATTTTCCTCCCACAACCTCATCAGAGGGGAGGCTCCTCAAGGAAAAATGGTGTCAGCCTGAGTAAGGTTCGCCCCATGTTAGAAGGGGAGCTCGTTCGGGGCAAGCTACCCTTCCGGAACATTTTACCACGCGGCGCTCACCGCGCCGGAGCGAGGGCCGCTCGCCTGGGGTCCGTCGTTCACCCGACGAATGGGGATCACCTGGCGTCTGGGGAGTATTTTTCAAAAGTTGAACCGTTCCTTGGTCGACGCGACTCCTCAGGGGTATCACCGGGCCTGCGAGCCATGAGGCATTCAGGGGCACAATTGTGGATTCCAGCGCGTTTTACCTGTAAAAGCGATAGCGCCGTGCTGACCCGGAGGGGACGGAGAGCGAAGCGCCTTTTTGGTGGCGTGGACGCGCGCGAGCGGGATCAATGAGAGGAGGAATGAACCGATGTTGAAATCAGTCGGAAATGGGGTTGTGGTACTGGTGATGGTTGCTCTTTCGGCCTGCGGAAGTTCAGCTGAGATCGAGGATTGTGAGCCGGCTGGAGCCTGTTCCTGCGGGCCTGGAACGGAGCGTGCGACGGAGTGCTCCTGCACGGGAGGCTCGGATTGCTCCATTGAGGGTGACAACATCGAGTTTCACTGCGACGGCAATGCAGGCTGTGGGATGAGCTGTGGTGACAATTGCTTGATCACGTGCCCGGGAACGACCAGTTGCGAAGTCGAGGTTGGCGAGAGTGCCATCATCGAGTGCCCTGGAACGGCGAGCTGTCATGTTACCTGTCTTGGCAGCTGCACCCTCGAAATGGCCGGTTCGGCGGATTCGGTCCTGACCTGTGAAGGAAGCAGCGCTTCATGCACCATGAGTGGCTGCGACGGTGCGACCGACTGTGGCGATGGAGTGGTTGCGTGCAGAACCGACTGTCCCTCTCCCTAGAACTCGAGTACCAGCTAGAACTCGAGTACCAGCACACAACCTCGAAGGCCACGCCGACGCTCACCCACGGAAGGGCGAGGCGAGCCTCGGTGAGGCCTTGTCCAGCGCTTTGCTCGATATGCCGGGTTTCTGATGGGAACGTATCTCCCGAGCCTTTCGGGGTTGGGGGATACGTTCTAGTGCCTCGGCAACTCACGTTTCGAGCGGTTTCGAAGCCCTCCCAGAAG
>CAYTRQ010000170.1:0-11461 GCA_964440025.1 uncultured Polyangiaceae bacterium
CCAGAGAAAAGTGGTCTCCCTACCGACCACTTTTATGTGGTCGCAGCACTAGTTCCCGTCTACAAAAGGCGCTTCGTCGCCCGCCCCTTCGGGGCAAGGGCGGGCGACTTCGCTTTTTCGCCTGTATTATGACGCTGAACCCCTCATTGCTTGTTGGTTCGCATCCTTTTCGGATGCGAACTGGGCTAGATGGCAGAAGGCGATCGAGATCCTTCCCGTTCTCAGCGTCCCACTCGTCAAACTCTCGCGTTGCTCCGAAGCTAATTCGGCGAAGCAGCGAAAGCGTCTCCGCATCGGTTCTGTTGAGTAGACGCGACAATGCGCTGAGGCTGGCCTGTACATCTCGTCCGACGTTGCGTTTGAATGCCGACTCGTCCGGGGACATCGAGGCTTCTTCTTGCAGTTTCTTGAACTCCCCAAATGGACTGCGAGAGAAGAATCGCACTCGTCCCAATGGGTCGCGCTCAAGCTGATCCCTGGCCTTCCGAAGCTCTTCCTGCAGTCCCCGGTCCTGGAGCTTCCAACTGTCGTGGTTCGGTTGGTTCTTTTTGACCTGCACGTAGTCGCGTGTGCCGTCAGGTAGAAGCGCAACCACGTCATCGACCGAAATGGCATGATCCTGGCTTGGAAGGCCATTCGACTCGACTTGAAGCCCGTCGAGCTCACCGTCGAGCAGCCGAATCAGATAGTGGAGCGCGATGCGGAGCTGAAACTCGTCCCCGCGCGACGATCTGCTGCCCGCTAGGCCCATCGTCCTGAACTCGTTGCAGTAATTCTGGTTTCGGACTTCCCAAGCATCATACCCCCTCGTCGAAGTAGTCGGAGTCGACTTTGGGGATCTTCACGATGCGGTGGGAAACACCGACGCCGTAGTCGATCATCAGTTCGGTGAGGCGCTGGCCGTCGATGAGGATCACTCCTTCGACCGAGTTGGCGAACTCGACTGCCTGCTTCGAGAAAGCGGATGTGGTGATGAAGATGCCGCGCCTCGCGCGTTGGCCGGCGAGAGCCCCGTAGAAACCTTGAATCTCCGGGCGTCCCACCACGTTCTGCCAGCGCTTGGCTTGTATGTAGACCTTCTCCAAACCAAGCCGATCCAGTGAGATGATCCCGTCGATACCCCCATCGTTGGACTTGCCGACCTGCTCCAGGTCTCGGCGGGTCATTCCGTAGCCGAGGGCGTGGAGGACATCGAGCACCAGCCGTTCGAAGAATGCTGGCGTATTCGACAGCATCAGGTCGAGTAGGTCGTCCTGCACGGTGCCGCTCAGTTCCTCGACGGCGCTCTCCAGCTGCTCTTCCGGGCTGAGCGTGCCTGCGGTTGGGGTAGCGGTCGGCGAAGTGTTGTCAGCTACTGGATCCACTTCAGCGATCCGTTGAACGTGACGAGGTCGAATCAACGCCAGTTCAGTCACTTGAGCCGCGGAGAGGGTCGGGTGTTTTGCGGCAAACGCCTTACCAGCATCCGTGAGCTGCCAGTAGCCGCGTTTGACTGAAGTCGACAAGCCAGCTCGCTTGAGGCGATCGTGTGCCCAGCCAGCGCGGTTCTTGTATACCTGCTGCACACCACTTGGCAGACGTTCTGCACGCTGGTCGGCGTCGAGCCCTAGCGCATCGGCTGCAGCATCGTGGACTTCCCCAGCAGCAGCTCCTTCAGGACAAGAAGCTACATAGCGAAGCACTGGTTCGATGAACTGATCGTAAGTAGGAACTGTCAAAACAAACTCCACTGGTCCGAGTCCTTGGACTTGCTCGCAGTCTTCTTTTTGCCCGCGGTGCTTTTAGTCGCCGACTTGACGGCCTTTTTGGTCTTCTTCTTACTGCCCTTCTTCGCGCCCTTGCCCAGGGCCGCTTCCTTCTTGGCACGGAGTTCGTTCAAGACGAACAAGCGGTCGATGACTTCGTCTTCGAAGGCTTGGAGTTGGACGGCTCCCCCACGTGGGGGCTCGGTTGCACTCCTGCCGGTCCTCGCTTGCGCTGCGGGCGGCAGGGCCCCTCTGAGTCCGTGCTCGCAAGCGCCGGTACATAGCTGCAGAGGCTCGTGGTTCGTTGCTTGTCGGAGACGAACGGCAAACGCTTGCTCCGCGCGGCTGAGGGGGCCATGCGCGATGTACATGCGAGAAGCCGTCCTCGCCGAGGCGGTGAGACTTGGTACCGCATGACGAAGCACCAATCGCGCGTCGTCTTGGTTCACATGCGGGATGCGTTGGCGGCAATCCTGGGCGAGGCAGCCAAACAAATCGACAGCGAATTGCGAGGGCGTTATTCGCACATTCCCTGGCGTCGCATCGCCGGACTGCGGGACGTGTTGATTCACTCTGGTCAAAACAAACTCCCCTGCCCCTCACCCTTTGCCTTCTTCGCGGCCTTCTTACCTGAGGAGGCGCCGTAGCGGCGGTTCATGCTGTCGGGAAAGCGACCGCTATCGCGCTCGAGCTGATCGTAGAGGCCGAGCACGCTGTAGTTCTTGGCGTAGAGCTCGCTTTCCACGGGAAGCAGTCCGCGATCTTCGCAGTACAAGGTGAACACCAACCGCAACAGCACGGTCAGAAGACCGGAGTAGACGTAGCCTTCTTCGCCCTCTTGGAGCGCTCGGCGCAGGAGATTGTGAGAGTCGCGCTCGGACGCCGACGCGAAGCCGGCGAGCAATTCCTCCAGCGCTTCGAACACCTGCTGCGACAGAGCATTGGTGACGTTGGCTTGCTGGCGGCGGCTTTGCTCGAGCAGCGCGGGCAGCTGTTGATCCTGGGCCACCCCGAACCAGCGCGTGCGGCCCAGCAGCATCACGAAGGCGTCGAGAATGGGCCGCCCGCCCACCGTGACCATGTCGTCCACCCGGAAGCTCAGCCAGCCGCTCGATTCGCCGTGGGCGCGTAGGTGAGGCGCAGCTCGCGGCCGTTGGTCAGAATACCGATGGGCACGCGGCACTCGCGCAGCAGCCGATCGAATTTGGCCTGCGCCGGGTACTCCCAGGGGCCGGTGAGGGTCTCGGGTTTGTCGAGATCGACCTCGGTGGGCACGTCCCAGACGAGCGCGGCGTAGGCCCGGCCGGCTTCGGCCGCGGCGGGCAGGTCGGCGCCCTTTTTTGCGGTCTCGCCCTTCTTGCTGGGGTCGCCCTGGCTCGCCTCGCCCTGGCCAGCCTCGCCCCCATGTGAGGGCCCACTCGAGCCCCCATGTGAGGGCCCACTCGAGCCCCCATGTGAGGGCCCGCGCTTTTTGAGCGCCAGCGTGGGACGGATCTCTTGCTTGCCCTCGGGCACGTAGAGCCGCAGCGGCTTGGGGAGCGCATCGCGGTCATCGAACAGATCGTCGGAGAGCCCGAGCACGTCGCTCAGCAGTTGGGCGACGTCCGGGACGTAGTGCGCGCCTTCGGCGTCCTTTGCCGTGCACGCGATGAGCGCTTCTTGGACCTTTCGGTCCTGCTTTTCCATGCACTGCGCTTCGACCAGCACGGGCACGGACACGACCAAGCCTTCGGACGGTTGAACCATCCCGAGCCAGGTTTCGTGAAAGCGGCGCGCGGGATCACTCATAACCCCTCCAGCAGCACTGGGAGATCTTGCGGCGTGACCCCGTGCTCGGAAAGGCTCTGGCGTTGGTCTTTGGAAAGTCGCACTCCCACTGCTGCGTACTCGCGCGTGTAGCCCCCGAAGCGCCTGTGATTCTTGCAGAATTTTTCGGCGTCTCTTTTTAGCTTTGGAATCGAGCCGGCGAGGCGCTCAGCACCGCGCTTGACGGAACAGAAGCGAATGATCTCGGAGACGTCGTCCACTGCGACGAGATCGATTTCGACGTCTCCGGAATCCCAGTAGCCGCTTGCACGATGAGTGAGCGAGAACCCGGGAAGCCCTTTGCGGCTACGTGTGAGCTGAAGTCAGAAAGTTTCTGCCTCGAAAAGTATTGAAACTCATCCAGCACGACGACGAGACCGCGGTCCGCGAGCTGACCGACTGTTTCCGCAACCGAACGGAGGTCCACAACACCCTCTGCGACGTCCTGACCGATCCCGAAGACGTCGAGGGCTTCTCGAAATGCGCCGACAACCCCGGACGGTGCCGAGTCCGGAATCTGGACGTAAACCACGCGGGAGTGGACCTGACCGCGACGGGATAGAAGCTGCGTGGCGCGGTGGGCGCGGTCTTCGGCTTCTTCCTTCACGGCTTGCCACAGGGTGGCGAAGTCCTGAGGCGCGCTCTCGATGAGCCGCGCCTGAATGTTGTCGGGGACTGCGCCTAGCGCCTGTGCCTCCTGAAAGAGTTTTTCGAGCGTCTCGACTGCGCGGCGGTCGGCTTCGTCGGCGAAGGGTTTGAGGTGCGCGCCGTCGCCTGCTTCGAGCCACTGGGCGGCCACACTGACGAGCTCGTCGTGCAGGCGAGCGGCGCCCGGACCAAACAGGGAGACGCGCCCGAACGCGATGACCCGCACCAGAGCGTCGTGCGGGTTGGGCACCACGGTGACGCGGCTGAGATCGCGAGCGCTGTACCCCTGCGAGCGAAAGCGCGACAGGATGCGTTGAATGAACGGGTGCTCGAGATGCAGATGCACGCGCTCTTCGCCGATGCGCTCGAGCGGACGGAACACCACGGGCTGAGGAGGGCGCTTGCGCCACTCCCAGGGTGGTTCGTCGCGTTCGCGGGGGGCGCGTAGACTGTCGAGGGTTTCGGTCCAGCTTTCGGGCAGCTCGGGAAGGGCAAACACCTGCTGTCCCTTCACCTGCTCGTCCTAAACCGGCTGCAGAGCGGTGGCCCCAGCCAGTTCCAAACCGACGTCGACGGCGTCTTTGAGGCGCTCCGGCTCGAAGTCGATCAGCTTGGCGGAGCGGTTGAGGATTTGGCGGCGACGTCCGTATCCTTTTGCAACGCGGCCACATCGCTGCGCGTGGTTTCGAGCTCGGCCTGGACGGACTTCTGGGCCTGGTCGTCTGGATGGGTGTGCTCCAGCGAAGCGGCGGTGCTTTCGTCGATGCCCTTCGAGAGCGTGCCTTCGATGCGGCGCAGCACCACGTCGCCCAGTGAACCCAGCTCCTCCTGGATGGTGTCGACCTTGCCGACGACCTTGTCGAGCACGACGTCTTCTTTGCGCTCGGCGTAGGCAAAGTAGTGGCAGCGCACCTCGGGCTCGGGCTGCAGGGTGCGATCGATGCGGCCGTTGCGCTGCTCCATGCGCGCGGGGTTCCAGGGGATGTCGAAGTGGAACAGATCGGCGCAGTGGTTTTGCAGATTGAGACCCTCGCGAGCGGCATCGGTGGCCACGAGGATGCGCACGGGAAACTCCTGGGGATCGCCGTTGAAATGGCGCTGCACCTGCTCCCGCTGTTCGTCGCTCATGGCGCCGTGAAACCCCTGAATGCGCAACTCATCGAGCTCGGTGCCTTCGACGGCATTGTCGAGCTGGCGCTGCAGGTAGCGCTTGGTGTCCGCGTACTCGGTGAAGATGATGACGCGTTTGTGGGTCCACTGCTTTTGTTCCTTGGTGGCCTCGGTCTCCTGCTCGCTCGTGCCCCCTTCGGGAATAGGGGCGCAGGCGGCGGGGCATTGGTGCTCGCGGATCCAATCGATCAGGGCCAAGGTCTTGGCGTCGGGACGGCTGCGCAGCTTGCGCGCCAGATCCAGCATTTCGTTCAAGAGCTCCTTGGCGCGCGCCTGGGGGCTCTGCAGTAAGCCTGAGGCGTCGCGGACGACCGCGTCTTCTTCACGGTCCAGCAAATCTTCGTCGGCGTCGTAGGTTTCGGCGTCGCGGGCTGCGGTGATGGGCTCGACGGTCTCGGCCCGCGGCTCGTCGGGTGCGCGGTCGGAGTCGGCGCGGTGGCTCGCTGGGTCGGACGGCGGTCCGCTGGGCGCCGGAGGTTCGCTGAGGGACAGCTCGGCTTCTTTTGCGGTCAGGCCGGCTTCAGCGCGCTCGGCGTGGACCTCCAGCGTGCGGTAGAACGCGTCCACGCTACTGAGCAGGCGCTTTTGCAGGTTGGTGAACACCAGCTGCCCGCGCCCCTTCTTGGGCTTCATCAGCTGCGTGTATTCGGACAGCATGGCGGCCAACCGCAGCTCTTCGTGCGATCCTTCGATGTCGATACGCACCACCTTGCGGATGGGAAACGAGCCCAAGTTGGCGCTGCGCAAGTCCTTCTTGAGGCGACGCACCATCACCTGATGCAGGGCTCCGGACTGACCGTCGATGGAGACACCGCGGGTGAAGCGCTGCGGATCGAGCAGCTCCATCAACGCGGAGAAACTGTTGGAGTGTCCGTTGTGGGGCGTCGCCGAAAGAAACAGGCGATTTTCGAAGCGGGGAGCCAGGTCGCGCACGACGCGCGTGATGCGACTGTCGATGGCGTACTTGCTGGAGCTGGCGGGAGCCGCGGTGTACGCTTCGTCCAGCACCAGCAGGCTCTTTTTCAGGCGCGCGCTCAGGTGTTGAATGAGCGGATCGAAGTACTCGGGGCGACGCAGCGTTTGATAGGAGATGATGAAGCGATTGTGGGTGCTCCAGGGCAACACGCCGAAGCCGCGCTCTCTGCGCCGGCGCGCCACGAACTCGCGATCGTAGATCTCGAAACGGAGCCAAGCGCTTGAAGCCGCGCCCGCCGAAGATACCGTGAGGTGGTGCGCTATCCCGGGAACCCGAAGCTTCCAACAAACGTCCCGCTAACGCCGGGCGAGCCCGTTCCTTGGCTGGAAGGCCATGTTTTTGGCAGGCCTTGCGCAGCTCGTCGCGTCCCATCCACTCGACCAAGCGCCTGAAGTGCACTTGCCCGGACGCCTCCAACTTGGCAACGTGCCCATCGCGCGTGCTCTGGTCATCCAATCCGACACCGAAGTGCCGCCCCAGCTCCACCAACCGTGCCTTGGGCAGCGTACTCAAAACGGATTGAACGCTCGGCGGGCTCCCCCCCCCCTCCTCAGTTGCTCGAAACTGCGGCCACGCTCGCTCCGTCCGAAGGGAGAGACAGATGCCCCACCCGGTTCCGGTCCCAGCTCCCCCGCCAAGCTGCCACATGGGGGAGCTGGATCTTCTCGGTCAACCAAACACCAACTGGCTGAACGAGCAAAAAGTAGAGCAGAAGTCCCACCGCTCCCACCTGACTCACAACTCCAAACACGGGCGGCCAAGTAGCCAGGACAGTAAGAAACCCCGCCACAGCGAATATGGCGACAAGGATCGCGAGGATGAGCAGTGACTTCCTGTTGAGCCAACTTCGTGGATCGATGGCGGAAACGAGCAACACACCGTCGGGATCGGCCGCCATCCGAGTGCCGTCGTCGCTAAGACGCCCCACGACATAAATCGGCTCGGACTCGCCCAACTCCACCTCGAGAGGACGCTCGACACCTCGCGCCCGCGCCGCCGACTTCGCCAGTTGATCGAATGCGTCCACACCGGGACACTGAAGTCGCCTCTTTACCTCACGGGGGTGAGGCCACACCCAAGAGCGCTCGGGAGGCGCTGCTTCAATCCAAATGCTCGGCGTCCCCGCCGGCGCTTCCCCTGGTGCTGAACCGCCCGTCGTTGTCTTTCCGCGCTCTGCTGCACCCGGTCCATGCTCCCCGACCCCCGGATCGAGAACCAGCCAACCACCTTCCACAACAGACTCGGTGCGCCGGTCGTGAAAATGGATCTTGCCGTCTCCACGCGTGCGCGCCACCTGCTCCAAGCGATAGCAAGCCAGGCAGTCCGCGTTCATCGACTCCTTCTTTTCGTCTCGCTCCTTCTGACCTAGCTCCTCCCCGCCACCGGGCTCGCCAGGTTGGTCCGACGCCCGCCGAGTCCGAGGATGTCGACCTCCTGGCCGTCCGAAAGCGAGACCAACTCGCCCCGGCAGAGCGGGAACCAAACGCTTCTTCAGCCTGCGCAAAGAGCGCCATTCGGAAAGCGCGTGAGCGCCAATCAACAGCGTGTTGCCCCAGACGATCGCCAGGCAGAGAGCTCCCATCACTTCGCGTTCGAACGTCAACTCACACCCCCGGTTCAGACCGTTGCTTCCCAGGCCGCGTCGCGAGCCGCCGCCTGCCGACGTTCCTGCCTCGAGGGCAAGTCGACGGAGGAAACCTGCTCTTCCCATGAGCGGGCGTCGAAAGTCGCCGGGCGAGCCCAATGGAAAAGGTACGTCCGGAGCAAGTAGAGGACCATGCTCGGTTCGTCGAGGCGCGGATCGATTCTCGGCCGTACTTGCTCCTCGTGAGCACGGGCCAGATCCGACCAGTGGAGGCCGGCGCGATTGTGATGAATCGTATGATAACCGTTGTTGCACATCACATAGTTGAAAGCGCGGCCTACGAAATTGCGCGAGTGATTCCACTCGCTCTCGATATCGGCCCTGTCATGTTGCAGGAGGTTGATCCGCAAGATGCACCGGGCCCCGTAGAGCTGCGGAACGACTACGAAGAACAGGACGGCCCAGAAATCGACCGCAAGCAACACGGCGGTCAGTCCAAATGCAAAAGCGAGCTCGGACTGGTATTGACGCGAAAACCCCGGCTGGCGGGTCGTTTTTTCCCAACGCTTGACCCCATTGAAGGTGCGCGGCCCCGCGACGTTGGGAAAGTGCAGGAGGTTCAACAGGTTCCATCTGAATGTCACGCACCGGCTATCGGCCCAGTCCCACTGCCCGTCATCCTCGAAATGGTGATGCACGAGGTTGTGTGCAGGAATGTTCGCACTCGCCGGGTACAGGTTTCCAAAAGCGAGGATCCGCCGCCACCATAGGTTGAGGCTCTTATTCCGAAAGATCCCTCGATGCATATGATTGTGGATGACAACCGCGTTCAGGAAGCTCAGGGCGCAGGCAAGCGCAAGAAATGCAGGATTTCGGCACCAGGGGACGAAGACCATCGCCCCCAGGAGGCTCCAATAGATCACCACGATACCGATCTGCCGCCATTCCGCCGGATGCCTCACAAGATAGGGCTCCGTACGTTCCGGCTTGGGGCCACTTGCCCCCAGCTGTCCCGCTTCCATACAGTACCGGGAGGTACCATCTGCCTACGCCGACGTCGAGTCACGAAGCCACAGCCCTCTTCTTCTCTTCTTTTGAGATCGGTGTCTCGCCACACGAAGATTTTCAATGTATCCCCACCAAGGCCCATGAACTCCACGACCATGAACTCCACGAAAGTGAATCCGGTCAGCATCTTCGCCAAGTATCCGATCAATCACTTCATGCGTCACCGCTGGTTCTACCCAGTCTACGACGGGACGTGGCTCGTCCTGCTGCTTGGTTTGATGACGCTCATGCTGGTGGGGGGGTGGGAAGGTTTGGTCCCTTCCTTCTCGGAATTCCAAGCAAAATATCTGCTGGCGTTCCCTCCCCTCGTCTACTTCCTGATCTTGTGCAACGTCTTCGCTCACAATGTCGCCCACCGCAACTTCCCCAAGCCGATCAATCGTCTCGTCGGCGAGATCGTGGGAGCCCTCGTGCTGACCCGGTACGCCTCGTGGGAGATCATCCATCTCAGACATCACAAGTACTCGGACGATCCAGAAAAAGATCCACACAATTGTCTGGCCGGCTTCTGGCGGAACTTTCTCCCCTATTTCATTGCCAACGTAGAACGTCAGCTCAAACAGAACTTCTACGACTACCACGGCGGAGCAACGCCGGAGAACGTTCGCTTTGAAAAGCGCCGCGCCGTCCTGAGCTTTGCAACCGGCGTCGCGTTGATTGGTACCTTTTATCTCGCCCTAGGCGCGCCCGTCTTCCTCATCCTCTTCGCGCCGGCACAAGTGATAACAATCATCCATCTAGCCCATTTCAATTGGTCGACGCACAATGGCTTTAGCCCCGACCAGGACTACCGTCCGATCAATATCGATCGAGGCTTTTATTGGTGGGGGAATCGCCTGTTCTTCGGCATCTACTACCACGACAATCATCACAGGATGGTCAAGGCGTTCAACCCCATGCGCTGTGGGCACCTGCTCCAGCAGCAGGAGGAGCGACGCCGCCTCCGAGCGACCCAGCTGGAGGGCATTTCGTAGCCGCCGAGGTTCGCGCCGCCCGTGGCAGCGAACGTGGCCGTGGCAGCGAACGTGGCGCCGAGCACGCTACGTCGTCCTCGCGGTGCCGCGGCTCTCCCAACCTCGCCCTCATCGCCACAAAAGGCGTGAAAAGCCCAGTTCCCAAGCTCACGCGGGGGCACCGAGGACGCTGAAAGAATCCACCCAAGACAGAAAAAGCCTGTGTCACTTTTCTAGCAGCAAAACCGGGCCGGCCATGCCACAATGCGCCCGATGCAGATCCAGCGGTATCACTATTTGCTTGCAGGCCTCGGCCTTTGTCTTGGCTGTTCGCAAACCGACCATGGTGCTCCGGGAGTCAGTCTCGGCGGGGCGGCCGAGGGCACTCAAGGCGGAGTCGGAGCTGCCCAGGGCACCGCGAGCACAACCGGCGCCTCCGGCGGTGAGCAGAATGGACCGTCGGACATCGATTTAGGAGACAGCACAACGGGGGGCTTCTCCCCATCTCTCGGTGGCAGCACGAACCTTCTGGACGAACCCTACGAACTTCCTGAAGGCTACACCGGCGCCGAGCGAGGCGGCTACCGAGTTCTGAGCGAGCTCGAGCCGGGTGAGGTTCCGAGCGAAGCCACCGAGGACGGCAACGAAGACGGGAGCTGCGGCACGGAAATCCTGGGGGTTGTGCGCGACTTCCGACGCGGAGACGAAGGATGGGACGGACACCCCGATTTCGAAACCTATGGCGGTGCGGGCGAGACCGGCATCGTCGAGGCCCAGCTCGGGGAGGATCGGAAACCCGTTCACGCAGCAGGCGACCACGAGTTCACTACCAGCGAGGCGGACTTCGACCTGTGGTATCGAACGACGGAAGACGAAAACATCGCCTTCCTCACGTCCTTTGTTTTCGAGCCCAATGATGGAGTGCTAACATTCGACAGCAGCGCCTTCTTTCCCATTGACGAGCAGGGTTTCGGCAATCAGGAGCTCAGGCACAACTACCATTTCACCACGGAGATCCACACCAAGTTCGTCTATCGCGGGGGTGAAACGTTTCGCTTTGAAGGCGATGACGATCTCTGGGTTTTCATCAACGGCGAGCTCGTGATCGATCTCGGCGGCCTGCATCCCATCTTGGAAGACGAGATCGCACTCGACGATCTGGATCTCGAGGTCGGCCAGGTTTATCCCCTTGACCTCTTTCACGCGGAACGCCGCACATACGGCTCCAACTTCCGAGTCGACACAACGCTGGAGTTTACGAACTGCGGTATCGTGCTCGATGACACCCTCGTTCGCTAGATCTCGTTGGCGAGGTCTCGTTGTTCGCTAGGCCGCGGCACCGCGGCCTGTGGGCGCTCAAGTTCGATGCACCTTGGTTCAAATGATCGCGGGCGCTCTCACGGGCCTCGTTCGCTCAATTTTGTTGACTAGGCCGGGGACACCGCAGCCTGCGGACGTCCTAGTGCTGCGACCACATAAAAGTGGTCGGTAGGGAGACCACTTTTCTCTC
>CAYTRQ010000171.1:0-11457 GCA_964440025.1 uncultured Polyangiaceae bacterium
TTTCGAGACAAAAGTGGTCTCCCTACCGACCACTTTTATGTGGTCGCAGCACTAGTCGCATGAGACTCCGGAACCGGAAAGCCGCGGATAGACGACCTGGCCCAGAATTTCCGGGTAGAGCGGGGGGGGCGGAGGGAGTTTCTGGCCGACGAGTCCTTGAAGAGTCGAACGAACTCGAGCATCGAAGGTGGCGTTTCCGCTCGGTGACGTCACCTGATAGCCAGAAATGCTCCGATCCCCCCCCACCTGGACCGAGACACCGGCAGAAAGACCCTTGAGAACTTCACATGGGATTTCCCCCTTCGGAGGATGAAACCGCGCATTGAACCAACTCGAGATCTTCAAGCGGTAAAGGTTCACCGCCCGTCCCTTCAAAGGATCCGTTTCCGTTCCTTGCTCCGCCCCATCCGGAGTGCCTTCCCCCTCGAGCTCGGGAGCCTCCTCGGGCGGTTCCTCCTCGTCGTCGAGTTCGGGAGCTTCTTTGACGATCTCGTCCTCTTCCGTCGGAGCCTCATGTTCCTCGTCGGCGAGCTCACTCTCCGGGATCTCCTCCGGATCGTCCTGAGCCTCTTCACTCGGAGCACTTCGTTCCTCCAGCCGTTTGACGGGAACGGGCTCACGCTTTTTCCAGATATCGGGAAGTTTCTGAGTTTTTTCCTTCTTCGACCCCAACTTCAAGAGAGGCGCTTCGTCCAGAACGGGTTGCACCTCGATGGGGACGAGCTCTTCCTGCTCTTCCTCTTTTTCTTCGATTCGAAGGCCGGAGTCTCCGGCCAAAAACACTCCGAAAAGCAGAGCAAACTCAATCAAGCAGCCAAATACGGCAGCGAGAACGATCTCGCGCTGAGAAAACGCTGGCAACTCACCGGTCGCCATGAATCAATCCTTCTCTGCAGCCCCGGAACCAACGGACTCCGCATCCTGGGGAGCGTCAGCACCGGCGAGCGAATCCTTCTGCTCTGGCATCGTCGATTCGAGTTCGGGCTGAACGAGCAAATTGAGCGAGGAGACGCCGTTGCTGCGCGCCGCCGCAACGACATGTGCGACCACGCCGTATTGGGCTTCCTTGTCTGCCCGAACGAACAGTTGCTGCTCCTTCTGGACGCGAGCGCTTTTTCGCAAGGTCTCCGGGACCTGGCCAGTGATGTCCTTTTCGCCAAAGAGGACGCGACCGTCTTTGGTGACAGTGATCAGAAGTCTCGAGTCCTTCACTGGAGCGGACGCGGCCTCGACTTCCGGAAGATCGATGCGAAGCCCCGCAGTCAGAAGCGGCGCCGTGACCATGAAGGCCACGAGGAGCACCAACATCACGTCCACGAGTGGAGTGACATTGATTTGGGAAAACCCACCCCGTTTTCGACCGCGTTGTCCGACGGCCGCTCCCATCAGGCCTTTCCCGCTCCGCCCGAGAGCTGGGCTACCCAAACATCGCTCGAGGCAGTCAGCTCATCGATTAAATCAGCGATACGCCGATCGACGTAATTGTAGCCAATGGTTGCCGGAATGGCCGCAACCAGACCAAACGCAGTCGCGATGAGCGCTTCACCAATGGCAGGTGCCACAACCGGAAGCGACGCGCTCTTTTCCAGACCAATTCGCTGAAACGCAAGCATGATTCCCCAGACCGTTCCAAACAGCCCAATGAAGGGGGACGCCGAAGCGATGCTGGAGAGCGTAGGCATCAGTGTCGATGCCCTTTGCTCTTCTGCAGCGATAGCTCTCCTGGCCACGGCCTGCATGAGGCGATGATTGAGATTCCTCTCTTGCATCCTCGCCGAAACGGCGCGGATCACTTGAGCACCGGGAGCAGCACGCAGAGCCTCGGCCAGCTCGAGCAACTCTTGGCTGCTCTTGGCCATGGAGGCAGCCCTTTCCAGCTTTTGATGAAGCGCTTGAAGGCGGTTGAGCTGCAACCATTTGGCAAGCCAGATCATCCACACCAAAAGGGATGCCAAGACCAAAAGCCCAAGGACGATTTGCCCCGGAAGTGACGCCTGTTGCATCACGTCGACAAGATCGATCCCGTCGGTTGCAGCAATCACCATTTTCTCTCTTATTCCTCAGCCACGAAAAGCTCGACGCGGCGGTCTCTGGCCCAGCTTTCCTCGTCGGTGCCCGTCGCATCCATTTCGCCGCGACTGCTCGTGGTCATTTGGCCTTCATCGAGACCAGCCCGGCCGAGGGCGGCTGCCACGTTGTCTGCACGGCGCCCCCCAAGAACCATATTATATTCCGAATCTCCGCGGGGATCGGCATGACCAACAATGCGCACCGTCTGCCCCTTGAGAGGTCCGGTCATGAAGCAATCGGCAATCTTCTTGAGCGTCTGCCGATCGGATTGCCGGACGGCCGCCGAATTATAGCCGAAGTGTGCCTCGGTATCAGTCAGCCCACAGGCCTTCCGAATCGTCTCGGACACGTTGATGTTCGACTTGGCGGGATCTTTGCTCGGCATTTCCTCTTCCGGCTCCGGGGGAGCTGGCTCCGGCTCTTCCTCGACTTCAGTCGGGGTCTCCGGAGGAGGCGTTGCTTTTTTCCCACAAGCCGCGAGCAACGTAGCTCCAGCTAGAACTGAACAGAACCAAAGGTTTCTTCGCTTCATCGGCATCATCGATCACTCCTCCAGAAAGCAGGACTTTCCCGCCAAAGGCCCCGTACGCCGAATTCGTGCCAGGTTGCAAGAGCCCTCACGAAAAATGGACTTTTTCCCAGGGGCGACTACGGGACCATGGCCCGGACTAAACCCGCAATGAGTAGAAGGATCAAGCCCCCCAGACACCAGGCCAAAAGGCTGATTTTGCGTCGAACGGGGCTCTGAGAGGGTCGCTTTGCGGAAAGCTGGGTCAGGGCCATCGCAAAAATAGCCGACAGCTTCTCCTCGGCCCGATCCCTTCGCTCCTCATCGGAGGCCATTTCGCGGTAGCGGCCAGCAGCTGCGCCAAGCTGCCCCTTCTCTCGAGCCGCCTGTAAAAATGCATCGTGGGGGGCATCCTCGCCCCAATAGGTGAGGACTTGCTGCCAAAGAGCCTCTAGGGCTGGATCCCAGCCTGCGGGGGGGCTTGAACCGCTCCCTGCACTCGAAAGACTCTTGGATTCCTCCGACACGCACCTCTCCACACAAAACGCGGCCTCTTTCTTCCCGAAGGCCCTTGAAGAAGAGATCAGCTCTGGGCCGCGCCAGGCCCCCGGAAGCAGAAGCCTTGGACCGAAGCCCCTTCCGACATTCAGGCCGGAAGAGAACGACGGAGCTCAGCAGCCGCCTCCCGCGTAACCACATCGTCAGCGTGATCCTCGAGGCGCCGAAGTCGCTGCCGAAATAGCGGGAGCTGACGAGGAGCCTCCGACTGGATCAGCTCGGCCAGCTGCTTGATCGCTTGCCGCGCCTTTGCCTCGTCAAAGTGCTCAAGCAACTTGAGCTGCACGTCCTGCTCGGCAGGAAGCTCGAACCCCTGCGCCAGGTATTCGTCCACAGCTCGTGTGATAGCGGCTCGTCCTTCGCTGGCCATGAGCCGACTGAGAAGTCGCAACCGGCTCCGCTCCACCTCGTCGATTTGTTCCGTCGACCTTTGAACGATGCGGGCCTGCCGGCGCTTCTTCAATGCCGGCTCGGTAGCGCCAGCAACCGTCCCGTCAGAAAGCCCGTGCTCCTGAAAAGAGGCCCCTCTCAGGGACCGTGGCTTCGCTGAAGCCGCCTTCATTCGACGAGTGGGCTTCTCCAACCGAGGCGAATCCGGACGGCGTGCCGCGATCAATACGGGCTCTGCGGGAGCGACCTTTTGGTTTGCTTTTTGGGGTGACTTCTTGCGGCGGCGCCTGCGGCGTCCACCATGATTCGGTTGTGCGTCCATAACCTGACGATGTTTCAACTGGCCTTTTTTGATTTCCGGCCGGGCTTGACTGGCTTGCTACGAAAAGCAACAGCGAGTTGGCATTGATGCCAATCTGATGGGTTCGCTCATCTGGCTGAATCTGCTTCGACCTACTTCTTAAGATTGGGTAATTGGCTCGATTTTCTCAACCAATTGAGCGTGATTTTTCGAATCATATTTCGAATTCAACAGAAATCGAAAACTCAAAAGTAGACTCCATTTCCGAAGAGCTCACTCTATTTTTGCTCTTGATGAGCCTGACTCGGACCACCTGGCTCGGGCAAGAATCCAAGGTTGCTCACTGGACCGCAGCACGTCGAAATGACAGCGACTCTGGCAAGGATTGAGGGGGGCAATGAGCAATGGCATCGAGTCGCATGAAACGTGTGAGCTCCGTGAGGAGCTCTCACTTTGGGTCTTACATTGGTCCACCAATGGACCTCGAATGTGCACCTTGAAAAGTAGATTGTCGGATACTCTGCGTAGAATTCAGGGCGTGGAATTCAGGATTGCCCGAGATTCAAGCTCCAGTCGATCCTGGCTGGGTCCTGACAGGTAAATCCTGCAGAAAGGGGCCTTCTCGCGAGGCGCCCGGGAGGCAGCGCATGCTTGGCCACTGCCTCAACCCAACATCAGCCTAGCACAGCGGCTTGTCAGGCTCAAGATGGCAACCGCTCGCTCATCTTGCAAGGGCTGCAATGCAAAAAAGCACCGGCTTGGTCGCTTCAAGAACAGAAAAACATCAACGTCACGTCCTTGCCACCGCCTCGGAACCCCATTTCTTCAACCCCTCCAACAACGCCCCATCTCACCATCTCAAGTCGCGAGGGCTAAATCCTCGAGCCTCTGGGCCCTCTCAGCTGGAGGCGCCCCAATCACCACCACATTTCTTCCTTGAGGGCGAAAAACCCGCTGGGCTGCGCCGAGCACATCATCCGCCGTCACATCAAGAAGCCGCTCCAGCCGTTCCTCAGGCCAAGCCGTCCCCTGAAGGCAGGACAGAGCCAGTACGTCCGCAACTTCTGCTGGATCGTCAAACAGAGCTTCGTACTGCCAACGGACTCGCCGACGAATGCGATCCAGCTCGGCGGAGCTCACCTTCTGCGCAGAAAGCTCACTCGTGAGATTGAGAACTTCCCTGGCGACTGCATCACTTGTGGTATGCGCCGTATCGGCTTCAAATTCAATCAGGCCAACATCATCGTAGGCTTCATAACTTGCTGAAGCATCGTAGCAAAGACCGCTTTTGTCGCAGAGCCGCTGATACAGCCGAGTCGACATTCCATCATCGATCAATCGCAACAGGAGCTCCAAAGACGGCTCGAGCTCGGAATTGAGCCCAGGACATCGGTAGCCAATGTGAAGGGCCGTTTGGCTACTTCCTGAATGGGGAACCAGCTCGAAGCGCGCCTGCCTCTGCGGCTCGGGAGAAATCATTTCCAACGGTCTTCCAGGAAGGACGGCTCCAAAACTTCTTTCCAGTTCGGTAAGACACTGCTCCTCATCCACATCCCCAGCTACAGAAATCACAAGGTGGTTGGCAATGTGGGTGCGCCGATGATGAGCCCGAAGCTGCTCATGGGAAAAACGTTCCAGATTATCGACCGGTCCCGTGATCAATTGCCCGAGGCCACCCCGACCAAACGCCAAACGACGAATTACGCTTGCACCGTCGATGAGTCGTCCCGCATCGTCGAAATCCTCGAGAATTTCCTCGCGGATGATTGCCTTCTCAACCTCGACGTCCCGCAGGAGTGGTGCTTGGAACACCTCGGACATCAAACGAAGCACCGACCCCAGGTTTTCTCTGGGAATTGCAATCGCCAGATTGCCATGATCTGCCGCCGTGCTCGCCTCGAGAGTGCCACCGAGATCCTCGAAGGCTTCCGCAAGGAGCCGAGAATTCGGGAAGCTGGGGGTGCCCCGGAACAACATGTGCTCCAAAAAATGACTGATGCCGTTTTCGGCCTCGCTCTCGAACCGCGAGCCCGTCCGAAAGTAAGCAGTCACCACCGCTTGCCGACGATTGGCCATGCGCGTCGCCAGCATCGAAAGACCGGTGGAAAGTCGAGCTGACCGCGGCTGGGGATTTTCGAGCATCAGGAGCCAGTAGGAGGCACTTCCTCACCCTTTTCGCCGTTCTCTTCGGGCGGAGGCACGAATGTCTCGTCGTATCTGACCCCTCCCCCTTTCTCGATCAGTTTGGCAACAAAGGCGGCAAGGGCCTCTTCTGCTTTTCGTGACCGAAGCTGAGTCAGGACTTGATCGCGATCCTCGGCGAAATCCTCACGAGTCGCCATGTCCTTTTCCTTGAGCTGCAGAACTGCGACCCCATCTTCAATCTCGACCGGTTCTTGGACAACATCATCCGCCTCCTCGAGATCAAAAACCAGTTTCGCCGCGAGAACATCCGGCGCTGCATCCGAAAGAGGACTCTGTGCAATAGTGAATGGCCTCGAGATATCCGTCGTCGGACGATTTTCGGCAGAAGCTCCAGGACTCTCTTCCTCCTCGAGCGGTCCCCGCGCTAGCGCCTCAGTCGTGAGTTCTTCGGTAGCCTTCACGATGGGCGCCCCACCCTCGAGTCGTTCGATCAACTCGCCAGCAAACTCGCGCGCAGCCGTTCGCGCTGCCTCCTCTGTGGCAAGCTGGCGAGCTACAAAAGAGCGAAGCTCATCCTCTCGGTTGCCCTCGGTCACACGACCTTCCAAGCGAACCAGCGTCGGGCCCTCGGCCGTGTCGATGACAGGAGAGAGAGCACCTTCTTCGAGCTCGCCTATCTCAGCCAAAAGCGCATCATGATTCGGGCCGTAGGTTTCATCCAAGCATCCCACAAAACCGCCAAGGTTGGCGGAATCGGCCTGACTGAGACGACGCGCCAGAAGTGAAAAACTCTTTCCCGAACGCACCTGGCGCCGCACTTCGGCGAGCCGGGCAGAAGGTGAGCTCGCCGTCTCGTCTTCTGCAGAAGTCGCCGCCCCCGGGGAAAGACGAATCTCCGACACGATCGGACAACCAACTTCCCACCCCTCTTTCAAAGCCTTGACGGCGTCGTCGACCGCCTGCTCGTTGTCCGCCGCCCACTCATCGACTTCCTCGTTCGAAAGCTCAACGACGTAGCGGGAGAACCACGACTGCGGAACCCGCGCGATCCGAGCGGTCGCTTGCGACCGGGCCCGCCGATAAGCCAAAAAGGCTTCCTCCTCAGAGACCTTCACCTGACTCCGAATGAAGTCACGCAGGCGCTCGGCGGTGTGCTCACGTTGTTGGGCCTCTTTGAAATGCCCCGGGCTGCGACCGGTAGCCACGCGAACGGTCCGCTTATATCGCTCGTAGTCGAAGACACCGTCGGTTTTCACCGGCAAAGAACGAACTCCGATACTGCCCGGAGCACAACCACTCGGTCCCTCCACACAAAGAGCCAGGCTGAGCGCCAAACGCTCCGCTCCATCTGCCGGCAATGAGACACGAGCACGCCCCTCAGCAAGCTCGGCATCCACGTCTTTCTTGCTGGTCGCAATACCCAATTCACGGGCCCGCTGGACCAACACTTCTCGTTCGGCCAAGCCCCGAGCAACTTGTTTTCTGAGGTTGAGGCGTTCCGCAGCCTGTTCACGAATGCCAATCGAGGTCACAAGACCGTAGGAAGCTTGGAACTCTTTTGGGGAAACACAGTGACCACCAACCTCGACCGCACAATCCGAGGCCACCCCCGGCGCGCCGGCAGTGGTCCCGCTGAGGGCGAACGCCGCAATGATCGCCACGACAATGGCGCCAAGAAATATCTGGCCGAGAAGGCTCTCTCGAAGGGCACGAACCATGACAAAAGGTAAACCGACTGGATGGGGCTCCCATGAAGTTGCGGGAGCATCGGTTCGCCGCCCATACCACGCCCGTCGCGAAGCGCGAATGCCCGAAAGGACAGTTTTCGACGACAATCTGCCGAGGCTCGTCTCCCACCCGCTCGGAAGCGGCGGCGGCTTTCGAGCGGGTGAGGTGTGCTCCAAAGCTTTTTGGCAACAGGTGTCTGCCTTTCGCCCTTCGAAACCCTCACGAAAGGGGGCTTCGAAGGGTTTGCAGCAGACCCACTCTGTTCTTGGCCCTTTGCGCGCTTGACGTCAGCAAAATCCGCCTCAATGGGGAGCTTGCGGGACAAACCGTGCGGGACGAACCTCGCGGAACGAACCTCGCGGAACGAACCTCGCGGAACGAACCTCGCGGGACGAACCGTGCTTTTCAGTCGTCGCTGGAACTTCTTGGCATTCCAAGAACGGCCCGAAGCTCCTCGAACAGCGCCTCCTCGAGATCCCTCGAGCGCGCCTCTTCAGAGCTGCCTGCCGCCGCCGTCGGCTGAACGGCTCCGGATTGTTGGGTTCCGGGCCGGACCTCCTGCAGTCGAAGTTGCCGATGAAGAGGGATCTCAAAGGAGGTATCCAGAGTCCTCTCGGGATTCGCCGGATCACTCAAGGGCAGCGTCACTGGCTCCCCTGCCTGATATCCCCGACTTTGGAAGGGAGACGCAAGTGCCCACGCCTGACTCAAAACAGCTTCGTGAGATACGCCGGGAAAATGCGTCGCTTGAGCGCGTACCACCACGATGACCGTAGGAGGCTCCTCATTGTCGCCCAAAGCCACTGCAACGCCGCTATCCATAATTAGGTTGTCGCGGATTCGCTCGGCCAGCACGACCCGCCCCGAGCGCGTTCGGTAAATCTCGAACCCTGCAGCTCGGAGCCGACGTTTCAATTCAGCAGAGTCGGTAGAGGGCATCGGCGACGGCAAACATGAGCTGGTGCCGCAGCTGCAAGCGGCAAAGAACGTAAAATCTGGAGAGTGACCTCGAAACAGGCCAGTCAATGCAACTTCTGGCCTTTTGCAGGAGTCGACAACTTCGCAGAGGGATTCTGTAGCGTCAAGCAGATGCTATACTTCCCGCGTGTCACAGCGGAGGAGTTTCGGGGGACCACGCCGGGAGGCATCAGAACGCGTGATGATCCGTCATCACGAAAGCAAAACCGAAGCGTGGACCCTCAATGTCAGTCGTGGCGGCCTGCGAGTCGTCGTTCAGGACCCAATCACCGTCGGAGCGGAATATGAAGTCCGTGTTGGGGACCACGGTTATCGACCGGCGCGCGTAGTTTGGGTTCGCGACGAAACGGACGGTCAGATCGCAGGAATGCAATTTCTCGATGTGGAGGCCGGAGAAGTGCCCTCTTCGAGCTATCCACCGGCTTGAAGGTCTCTTTTGCCCTCTCCTCATCTGTCTGCAGCGAGTGAGCTGCTCGGACCCACGGGCCCGTTTGCCAAACATTTGGGAAACTACGAGGCGCGGGTCGGCCAGCAGGAAGTCGCCGGCAGCGTCGCGCGACTGCTTGAGCGGGACGGGATCCTTCTGTGTGAAGCAGGCACCGGCATTGGCAAGACGTTCGCTTACCTCGTTCCTGCGCTCCTTTCCGGCAGGAAAGTCGTTATCTCCACTGCAACGAGGAATCTCCAGGATCAAATCGCAGGAAGAGATCTCCCCCGTGCTCTGCACATCCTCGGCTTGCCCGTAGAAACCACCGTGATGAAAGGGCTTTCTAACTATTTCTGTCGACGAAGACACGCAGAGTTTCAACTGAGCCAAGAGGCCATCCGGCCTCTCCATCACGGTCCGCTTCTCACCATCCAGGATTGGCTGGGACACACCGAGACCGGAGATCTCGCCGAACTGGTCACAATCTCAGAGAACTCTCCCACGCGCCTGCAAATCGCATCATCGAGCGACACCCGACTCGGCCCCCCATGTCCCTACCACCGGGACTGCTTTGTCACGAAGATGAAGGAAGAAGCCGAGGCGGCCCAAGTCGTGATCGTCAACCATCATCTCTTTTTCGCAGATCTTGCCCTGCGAGGCCCCCACCCCGGTCGCGTTCTTCCCGACTACGACTGCGTGATCTTGGACGAGGCCCACCAAATCGAAGACACTGCCGCGACCTTCTTCGGCGTTCGGGTCAGCAACAGCCAACTTTCGCGATTGCTCACCGAAGCAGAGCGTTTGCTGCCTCGGGCGACGACACCAAAGGCGGTGGACACAGCACTCAGGGCTATTTTCGATCGACTGACCGATCTTTCGGCCAGCGGCCGAGCAATCGTTACAGAAGAGCACTGGCAAGGCCCCATGAGAGACGCTTACCTCTCGCTCGACGGCCGGTTGGACGATCTCGAAGCGAGTTTGAGAAGCCAAGCGGACACCGAAGGAGATCTGACCAAGAGGGACCGGCTCGAGCACCTCGCCAAACGCACGGCAAAGCAGAGAAAGAACCTTGAGCAGATCGCCGACGACCAGAAGGGGTGCGTCACCTGGGTGGAGCGCAACAACGCGCAAATAGCACTGAGCAGCACCCCTGTGGATCTGTCGCAACTTCTCCGGGAACGACTCTTCGAACAGACTCCGGCGGTCGCCCTCTTGAGCGCAACGCTCAAAACCGACGCAGGCACCAAGGGATTTGAATTCGTACGCTCTCGCTTGGGGATTGATGAGACATTGCGTACCGAGGAGCTCTCCGTTTCCTCGCCATTCAACTATGAGCAGCAGTGTCTGCTCTATGTTCCGCGCGACCTTCCTTCTCCTTCAGCAGCCGAATTCAGAAAGCGCGCGGCGGAGCGTACGGCGGAACTCGTCGAGATCACCGACGGAGGTGCTTTCGTTTTGACGACATCCGTATTTTCCATGAATGCCCTGTACAAAGCGCTTGTGACCCTCCTGCCCGAGCGAACGATCTGGATGCAAGGGCAAAAACCCAAGGATGCCCTCCTTTCGGCATTTCGTGCCCAGCGAGATGGTGTCTTGGTCGCCACCTCGAGCTTTTGGCAGGGAGTCGACGTGCCCGGTGAAGCGCTGCGTCTGCTCGTCCTAGAAAAGGTCCCCTTTGCCGTTCCCCAAGATCCCCTGTTTCGCGCCCGCAGCGATGCACTCGAAGCGCAAGGAAAGAGTGGTTTCGCTCACCTGGCGATTCCCCAAGCGGCGATTACTCTGAAGCAAGGGTTCGGAAGGCTGATCCGCCGGCGCGACGATCATGGAGTCGTCGCTCTCCTCGACGAAAGAATCCATAGTAAGAGCTATGGGCGACGCCTGCTCGCCGCGCTCCCTCCTGCCAGGCAGGAACGAGAGCTCAGTGGAGTGCGCGCGTTCGTTCAAGCCTGGCAGCGGGATCGACAGGGCGATCATCTCTCCGGACGGAAACCGCGAACCCTCTAACGCCTCTTGCGACGAGAAGCCTTCTTCGCAGGTGCTTTCCGACTCGTTGCTTTCTTCGCAGGCGCTTTCTTCTTCACGGCTGCCTTCTTCGCGGGCGCCTTCTTCGACGAAACCTTCTTCTTCACGGCTGCCTTCTTCGCGGGCGCCTTCCGACTTGTTGTCTTCTTCACGGCCGCCTTCTTTGACGAAACCTTCTTCTTCGCCGCGCCTTTCTTCGATGACGCCGCCTTCTTCACGGCCGCCTTCTTTGACGAAACCTTCTTCTTCGCCGCGCCTTTCTTCGATGACGCCGCCTTCTTCACGGCCGCCTTCTTTGACGAAACCTTCTTCTTCGCCGCGCCTTTCTTC
>CAYTRQ010000172.1:0-11426 GCA_964440025.1 uncultured Polyangiaceae bacterium
GGGGCGACGGTCCCTCCGCGGGAGGCGAGGCGACCGGGGGCTCCGTTGAGTCATCGGAGCCGCAGCCCGAGCCGACAGCGGGCGAGTTGCCCACCGAAGGCCGGTTCTCTCCGAGCAGGTTCTAGCCAAGCAGGTTGTGGAACGCAGCCTCCAGATCGTCGTCCTCTCCTCCTTCGCCGGGAGGAGGGATGCTTTTTCCGAGCGCCTCGAGTCGCTCCGTGACGTCCCGGAAGCCTGGATCCAACTTGGCAAGATCGACCAAGTGCTGGGCGTACTCCTGCTGATGACCTCGCTCCTGGGCCAGCAGCGCCAGATCGTAGGTGAGGTTCTTTTCCTGGTCCACGGTTTTCTGCTCGCCGCGGAGTGCGGTTTCGAACGCTTGGGCCGCCAGATCGAGCTCGCCCTGGTTTCGGTGGATGATTCCAATCATCGCATAACAGGTGCAGGTGCGGGACGGCTCCTGGGCCGCCAGCTGAAATTCGCTGATGGCGTCCGCAAATAGGCCCATCTCTTTGTAAGCCACACCCAGATCATAGTGCGTGGACGCGTCACTTTCATCGACCGTTGCTTTGACGCCTTCCTTGAACTTCGCAAAGACCTGATCGACATCAATGGTATCGGATGGGGCTTCCACCTGGGGCTGGGGCTCGTCGAAATCATCGAGGGCGTCGAGGGAGGCGGCGATATCGAAAGCGTGATCGCTGGGAGCGGTGGCATCGGACGCACTCGGGTGTTCGCCTTCGGCGACGGCTCTTCCCGCCTGAACCTCGGCCAGGCGTTCACGCAGAAGAATGTGATCGGGAGCTCGCTTGAGGGTATCGAGCAGGATGGCCTCGGCATCGGAGAACAGGCCTTGGGCCGCGAAAAACTCGGCTTCTTCCAGGACCTCTTCGATGGCCTCGGGAGTGGGTCTGTCGGCGGAGGCGCCTTCTTCATCCTCCAATGGAAAGGAGGGAAGCGGGGCGTCGAGAGGTTCGCTGAAGGCACTGGAAGGTCTGACTCCTTCGAGATCGAAGGATTCCAAATGGCCTCCCCCTTCGGGACGCAACTGTTCCTGCGCCTCTCGTTGGGCATTGACGTGATAGAGGATTGTTCGTGCGTCGGGGTGCTCGGGTTCGAGCTCGAGGACTTCTTGTGCGAGGGGTTCGGCGAGATCCGGTTGCTGGTTGTGAAGGTGGATGATCGCGATGTTGATTGTCTCTTGAATCGCCGAGTCACGCTCCCCGGCATCCACGAGGATCTCGCGCAGTTTCTCTCTGATGGGGACCGAGTTGGGATCGATCTCAAGGGCGATGTGGAGAGCTTCCACGGCTTTGTCGAGCAGGCCGAGGCGACGGAACGACTCGGCATCGACGATAGCTTTATGAGCATGGGCGGAAGCCTGAAACGGCTCGGGAGCAGAAGGAGCCGCCGATTCAACGACGTCCATATTGGCAACGTCCCTGATTTCTACACTATCGTCGTGCACCGGCGGAGCGCTGACGCGCCCCTCCTCCGCGTCGTCGATGTATTCCAGATCTGTATCCAGATCGACGGGCTGGGGCGCTTCCTGCTGGGCGCCACCGGTGGCGGTCTCGTAGGCAGGAGCTGCCGGTGATTCGGGCTCGGGCTCCACGTCGAGCTCGACCATCGCCGGCGGAACGGCTGGCGCAGGAGGTGCTTGTTGTCCGGCTTCCTGAGCAGGGGGGGCGGCTCGATGTTCCGCGGCGGGATGTTCGGAAGGTCCTTCGGCGCGCGGGGGACCGGCTTTTTGGAGGGCCATCACCTCCGGGTTTTCCGGCGCAACGCTGGTCAGGTGCGCCATGATCTGCGTCCACAGCTGCGTCCTGTTCTGATCCCGAGCCAAGCGAGCCATTTCGATATGTACGGCGAGGGCCTTGTCGGGTTGTTCGATGACTTCGAATGCTTGGGCAAGCAGCGCCAGCGTATCCAAGTCTTTAGGATCGGCCTGGAACGCGAGTTGGAGCTTGGCCAGCGCCTGCATTCCCGACTGTTGATCGTTTTTTTTAATATAAAGCTGTGCGGCGGCTCGTGCGAATTGGGGAGTCGTTCGAAAGTGGAGGATGCGCTCGATGACCTTCAACGCATCGTCGGGCCGCTCCAGTTCCAAGAGCAGTTGTGCTGCCGTCCAAAAGGAGCCCACGGCGTTGTCGATCCTTTGGATCTTGCAGTTTGCTTCCGCTAAGCGAAGGTGAGGAAGTGGGTTCCGGGAATCGAGCTCGACCGTCTTCTTGAAGATCTCGACGGCTTCCTCGTCGCGTCCCGCTTTTTGGAGATTCGTGGCCACCTCGTCGTAGGCGGCGAGGGCATCGCTGACCAGATCGAGCTTCGCGTAGATCTCGGCGAGGCGGGGGGTGACATAGGAGTAGTGAGGTGCGAGCTCGGGAGCGTGCTTTTTGAGCAGCTCGCGGATCTGTTTGTAGACGGCGATGGCCTTGAGAAAGAAGCCATCCCGGGCGTAGAGCTCCGCCACGGTGTTGTAGGTTGCAATGGCTCCGGCGAAATCCCCCGTACGCGATTGCAGATCGCCCACCTTCAGCATCGTGCGGGTATCGGTTGGATCATCCTCGATGATTCGCTGATACTCTGCGATTGCTTTGTCGTACTTCTTCTTCTCTGCCAGCTTTGCGGCAGACTGAAGGAGCTTTTCGCGATCGTTGGCCACTTTGGTCGAATGGGGGAAGTCAACGCCGACAGGCTTGCCCCTTTTGCGAGCGTAGGGACGAGGTCAAAAGCGGTCAACGCGCGATCATGATCGGAGGTGGGAGTTCGTTGTTCTTTTTTTGCCTCTCTTGTGCTCCTCTCGAGCTCGCCAGTCTCCTCTCTCGAGGCTCTTGGTCTCCCATTCGGACGCCAGGACCGAAGGCCACGGTTCGGCCCTTTGGGGAGCCGGCACCTTGCAGGAGTCCGGCCCTGGGCGCATGTTTGAGAACTGGATGAAAACGGACAACTTGACGGATTACCGCGCACCTTTTGCCACGGGCCAGAGTCACCCCATCGATGAAGAAATCGCACGGAAGTTGCTCGATGAGGCTCTGAGCCAGGGGGGCGACTACGCCGATCTCTTTTTCGAGTACACGGCTTCAGGGGGGCTTTCCTTCGAAGAAGGCATCACGCGGAGCGCTTCGCGATCCGTCAGTGTGGGCCTCGGCGTTCGCGTTCTCAAAGGGGAGGCGACCGGGTATGCCCATGTGGAGGACTTGAGCTTCGAGGCCATGCGCCGGGCCGCGCAAACGGCGGCGCGGATCGCCTCGGGAGGGGGCAGTCGCTCCTCGGCACGGATCGAGCCGTTGGATCTTCCGGCCCGGTATGCACTGGGGGAACCCACCCTGTCCCAGCCCGGCGCGGCCAAGAGAGATCTCCTGGAGCGCGCGGCACGACGTGCCATGGAGGTCGATACGGCCATCGAAAAGGCCCAGGCCTCTTTTTCCGAAGGGATCCGCGAGATTTTGATCGTGACCAGTGATGGGCGGTGGGCCCATGACATCCAACCCATGATGCGATTTGGGGTGAGTGCGCTGGCTCGGCGTGGTGAACGACGAGAATCTGGTCGCAGCGGAGGGGGGGGCCGAATGAGCTTGGGCTACTTTGAGTTGTGCTCCCCGGAGCAGCACGCCGAGGTGGCTGCTCGACAGGCTCTGACCCTGCTCGATGCCAGGCCCGCCCCTGCTGGACAGCTCGAGGTGGTTCTCGCTCCAGGAGACAGCGGAATTTTATTGCATGAAGCAGTGGGGCACGGACTCGAGGCCGACTTCAACCGGAAACGGACGAGCAACTACACGGATCAACTGGGGAAGGTCGTCGCAAGCCCCCTTTGTACCGTCGTGGACGATCCCAGTCTCGTGCAAAGTCGGGGTGCCATCAATGTCGATGACGAAGGGAACGAGCCAGAAAAACATGTGCTGATCGAGGACGGAGTCTTGTCCGGATACATGCACGACCGCATGAGTGCGCAGCACTTCAAGGTGGCACCGACGGGGAACGGACGGCGCGAGTCCTTTCAGTCGGCTCCGATGCCGCGGATGACGAACACGATTCTGCAGGCTGGTCCCCATGACCCGGAAGAGGTCGTGCGCAGCGTGAAGCGTGGCGTTTACGCCAAAACCTTCGGTGGCGGTCAAGTGGATATCTCCAATGGTGATTTCGTGTTCTCTCTGACTGAGAGCTACCTCATTGAAGACGGGAAAATTACGACTCCTCTCAAAGGGGTGAACCTCATTGGAAATGGCCCTGAAACACTCCGCGATGTATCAATGTTGGGCAACGACGTAGCGCTCTCAGACGGTATCTGGACGTGCGGAAAAGACGGGCAAAGTGTGCCCGTGGGGGTGGGATGTCCCACCGTCAAGATCGCGAAAATCACTGTAGGCGGTACCGACATTGGTTGAAAGATCTTCGAAAAGCAGAAGTTATGTAGCCGTCATCGGCCATGGTCCGATGCTCGATCGAGAAGAAGGAGCCGTGGCAACGCTTCGGCAGCTTGGGGCGAACACGAGATCGCTCGATCTTTGGGATGATCCGGTGAATCTGATCACCGACGAAGACGAGGAGGACGATGTCAAGCCTCGGGCTCTCGTGTTCGAGGCACTGGATCGGCCCGATTTAGCTGTGGCCGCCTTGCGAGCGGTGCGGAAAGAGCCCTACTTCGACAATGTAGGAGCCATCGTGGCAGTCACGGTGGGGCAAGTGGCTCGGATCGAACCGTCGAGCGGGTTCGATGACTTTGTTCTCCACCCCTACGTTCCCGAGGAGCTCTACGGTCGCATTCGAGCTCTCGAATGGCGACGCAGTGAATTCGCCACCGAGGAGCGGCACAAGGTCGGCACCGTGGTGGTCGACAAGGCTGGTCATGAAGTCAGCGTTGGTGGTCGGCCAGTCAATCTCACGGCCAAAGAGTTTGCGTTGCTCGCCTACATGTGTGAACGGCGTGGCAAGGTGCTTTCGCGGGACCATCTGCTCGCGCGGGTTTGGGGCAACCGGTATGACGGGGGGCCGAGGACGGTCGACATTCACGTCCGCAGGTTGCGCGCCAAGCTGGGTGACGCGCTCCCTCTGGAAACTCTCCGTGGCTCTGGGTACAAGCTCAAGGCGCCCGATGCCGACGACGACGAGGAAGAAGAGTTCGGCCATCCCGATTAGAACGCCTGCTTGCAGGACCTCCCCTTTGCGGGCCCTCACCCGCTCGCGCGACCTTACCTGTTCCCGGGTTTGTCCCGCGTGCGGGAAAGCGATGCTGGACCCTTCTGAGATGATGAGAAAGGTTCTGGAATGGCGGCCGACAAGCCCTTGATCATCACGACGGGGTGTCCGTCTGGGATAGGTCCGGAGGTCACTCTCCGGGCGCTGGCTCAAGGGACGGCAGCGCCTTGCGTGATCGTGGGTGATCGAGGAAGCCTATTTCGTGCGGCGCATGCGACGCAGCTGGATCCAGCTTGGGTCGATGCGTTGCTCGCCTACGAAGAAAACGGGGTTATCGATCAGGCGGTCGTGCTCGAGCCCGTGACTGCCCTGCGAGCTAGCGATCGACGGCCAGGTCGGCCCACCGAGCGAACCGGCCGAGCGCAGCTCGAGTTCATCGAGGCCGGCTTTGCTCTAGCCAAGAAAACGGGATGGCCGCTCGTGACCGGACCGGTCAGCAAGGAGGCTATAGCCAAGAGCGGTTTAAGGCGCGCCAAGAACTTTCGGGGCCATACCGAATGGCTCGAGGCACTCGATGGCGCCCCCTACTCGGTCATGTGCTTTGCCTCGTCTCGGTTGCTCACGTCGCTGGTGACGACTCATGTGCCGCTGGCGCGGGTGAGCCGACTGATGAGCGCCGATTGGGTTTCACGTGCGACCGTGGAACTGGCCGACTTGGTTCTGAGGTGCCGCGAGGCCGACATCCGAAGGCGACCCAAGATCGCGGTTTGCTCGTTCAATCCGCACGCAGGGGAAGGACAATTGCTAGGCCGTGAAGAGGCCGAGGCGATTTTGCCTGGTGTCGAGCAAGCTCGCGAGGTCTTGGCTCGAAAAGCTACGGTTCTGGGGCCCATCGGTGCCGAAACGGCGTACCGCAAGGGAGCATCGGGGGGATATGACGGAGTCGTGGCTATTTATCATGATCAGGCTACGATCCCGATGAAGCTCCTCGATTTCGGGGGATCGGTGAACGTGACGCAAGGACTTTCCATCGTACGCACCTCGGTCGATCACGGCACCGCCTATGACATCGCCGGTCGAGGCGTGGCTGGTGGTGAAGGGATGGAGGCCGCGACACGTCTCGCGCGAGTTCTCGGTCACTCTCGGCGTCGCGTCCCCCAGGGCGTCTATTGAGAGGAGGTCGCGCTCGTCAGCCAGCATGGAAGCACTCGAGGAAAATCGTGGACTGAAGGAGTTCGCCAAGGACTATCGAAGGTGGCTTCGTCGAGAGCACCCGAGTGACGCGACGCGCTCCGCGATTGTTCTCGAGGCCCTTGAGTCTGCTGCTTGCCGCTTGGGGCTGCGTGTTCCTGACGAGCTGCGCCTCGTGGCAATGGCCGAAGCTGCAGGTCTCCGGCGTGCCGAGCGCAAGGGATTGCCTCGAGTGAGCGCCGCGTTGGGAAAAAATCCGTTGGGCGAAAATGCGTCCTCGACCGAGCTTCCCGACGAAAGCAGACGAGGCACTTCTGCGGATTGGTTGGAGCGGCGGCGCCGGGCCGCCCACGAGATGGGGCGCGTTCTCGATCTCCTTCATGCCGTCGAGACCGTCGGCTTCCGCAGTGGTGATAAGGCGCTGAGACGCACGCTGGGCAGCTACTATACTCCGTCGGCCGTTGCGGCTTCCCTCGTCAAAAGGAGCCTGCAGGCCCCGTTTCTCGAGCGATGCCGGGAAGCCAATGCATTGGTGGGCGACCCGGCTATGGGAGCCGGTGCCTTCCTGATTGAAGCGGTGGTGGGCATCGTCAAGGCTCGAGGTGGAATCGAGGATGCAGAGGAACGCCTCGCCGCAATAGGGAGAAACCTGTACGGGGCAGACGTCAGCCAGCTCGCCACGGCGACGGCAGAAGCTGCGCTGTGGGTTCTTACGGGATGTAGCGATCCAGACGGTGCACGCCTCGTGACCACCGATGCGCTCGATCGGTGTGTCTGGCGCCCTCCGAGTTTCGATTGGGTGATTGGTAACCCGCCTTGGGTTGCCTTCCAGGGCCGGGCGGCGCAGAAGTTGGCGCCGCAGCGCCGCGCTGAGTTCCGGGAAAACTACCGAGCGTTCCGCGGCTACCGCACTTTGCATGCTCTGTTCGTCGAACGTGCGGCCGAGGTGGCTCCCCAGGGCGTTGTCTCGTTGTTGCTTCCTAGCTCTCTCTCTGATCTCGAAGGTTATCGAGCTGCACGTGAGTGTTTGATGATGAGTCACCGCCCCTGTGAGCCCCTGCTCGAGTATGGCGAGGATGCGTTTCAGGGTGTCGTGCAACCCTGTTTCGGGTTGGTGGCGGAGCCGCGCGCGGGTGAGTCGGAGCAGGATCCGGGGCGGCCTTGGCTTCTCGAAGAACGAGCCAATCGTCATCAGATCAGCGCGAGTGCGCCGCCCCCTGAGTTCCTCGAGCAGCTGACCCAGATGCCGTCTCTTCCCCGCGAATGCTTTGGCGAACTGGGATTTCAAAGCAATCGTCGGGCTACTCGAGAGCTTTTTCTTCGCCAAAGGGATCCTCGGGCGCCGTTTACGTTTCCCCTGCTGGAAGGTCGCAACGTGTCGTCCTTCTCTGTCTCGCCACCGCGGCTATTTATGGACTCCGATCCGGAGAAGCTCCGCGAAGTGGGGTGCCGTTTGCGTCCTCTTCATGATTTCGCTCGGGCGAAGTTCTTGGTTCGTCAGACCGCTGCGTTCACGATTGCGGCGCGTCACGAAAGTGGCATCGCCTTTCGCAACTCACTCATCGCAGGCTATGAAGTGGACGATTGTGATCCCGATCTTCTCGTGGGCTTGCTCAACTCTTGCCTCTACCGGGCGATGCACGTCAGAGGTCAGCGGGATGCTCGGCAAGCCACGTTTCCTCAAGTCAAAGTCTCGCACCTCCGGCGCTTGCCCTTTCCTCCGCCATCGGTGGACGGGCGTGAAGAGGTGCGCCGAGTGAGTGCCGAGATGACCGCGACAGGACTGAGCGACATGCTCCGTGGGCAGCTCGATGACGCGGTTTTTCGTCTTTTCGCCGTGCCCCCCGAAGAACAAATAGCCATCCGGCGCTTTCTCGACGAACGGATGCCGCGAGCTTTGAGGGTTTGAGAGGAGGAGCTTCTGAGATACTGGAATCTCATAGCCCTTGAGCGCGTCTATGATATGGCTCGAGGCGGTGCAGGTGCTCGCGACGAGAAAAGTGTGCGGCTCGGGCCCACCAGGAGATCCGTCGGAGGAACAGAACGATGAGCATGGAAAACCATTGGGAGAGTGTCTACCGAAGTAAGGGCACGATGGAGGTGAGTTGGTACGCTCCCCACCTGGAACACTCGCTTCGGATGATCACCGATGCTGCACCAAAGGAGGCGCGTCTCATCGATGTCGGCGGGGGCGCCTCTACACTCGTCGACGATCTTCTGAATCTGGGTTACGAAAACGTTTCGGTGCTCGACATCTCCGCTGCAGCGCTCGGCGTGGCTCGGGAGCGCCTGGGCGAGCGGGCGGACTCGGTCCAATGGCTTGACGCCGATATCACGTCGAGCCGGCTCCCCGAGGACGCCTTCGACCTCTGGCACGACCGAGCGGTATTTCACTTTCTGACCGACAAGGCCCAACGTGAGTCGTATGTTGACAACCTGCGTCGAAGCGTCGTTGTGGGCGGGACGGTCATCATCGCAACGTTCTCACTGGCTGGGCCGACCCGATGCAGTGGTCTGGAGGTGGTTCGTTACGGTGCGGAGACCCTCGCTCAGGAGTTGGGCCCGGACTTCGAGTTGCTCTCGAGCGTCGAGACGACTCACACGACGCCGGCGGGTGCTGCTCAGCGTTTCATCACCTGTCAGTTCCGGAAAAACGTTTGACCGAGGGCTTTGAGCGCACTAGTGACCTCCTTGCAGGCCTCTCGGGCGATCGACGACGTGACATCCTTTTCAACCGCCGGAGCAACCGGTTCGCACAAGTGGGCGCACTCCTGGTCGTTTTTGATCGTGGCGGTTGGCCTGGGGTTCGTCGTCTGGGGTGCGGTCTGGATTGGCAACTTCATTGAAGACGACACGCTCATCAGCCTGCGTTATGCGCAACGTCTGCTCGCCGGAGAGGGACTGACCTGGACGAACGGTGAGCGGGTCGAGGGGTACTCCAATTTGCTTTGGGTGTTGCTCAATGCATTTTTAGGACTGCTGGGCCTCGATTTGATCCTGGCGGCGCGCATCCTGACGTTCGCCAGTATTGGCGTGAGCTTCTGGTGCCTAGCGCTGGCCGGTCGAGCGCTGCGCCTGCCCGGTGGTGCGGTGTTGGGGGTCGGCGCGGTGTTGGGAGCCACGGCATCTCTGCCCGTGTGGGCCATGGGCGCGCTCGAGCAGCCCTTGGTGGGAGCGTGTCTGGCGGGGGCTTCCGTGACGTTGATCGATCTGCGGGAGCGCTTGCGCGAAGGAAGACGTTTGCGCACGGCGGTGCTCGGCATGGCCGCGGCGTTGACGTTGCTCGTGTGGACGCGGCCCGATAGCCCTTTATTTGTTGCGGTCTATTCGATCGGGGCTGCCGCCCTCGCCCGGAGAGCCAAGCGAGGGGTCACCGGAGCAAAAGTGTTTGCGGCGGTGGCGGGAATTCCTTTTGCAGGGTTCGCGCTGCAGTTGGCGTTTCGCCGGACCTACTACGGCCAATGGGTGCCCAATACCGCTCACGTCAAGGCTCGCTTCACCGCGGCCCGACTCGAAGAAGGTCTGCAGTACGTGATGGACGGCTTTCAGGTCACCTGGCTCATTGGTGTGATGGGAGTCGTGGGGCTCTTGATCGCGCTCATCAGCGAGCGGACGCGGGGCGTTGCCGTGGTGATAGCGATCGCCGCCTTCTTCTGGCTTGCCTACGTCGCCTGCATTGGCGGCGATCATTTCCCTGGATATCGGCACCTGCTGCCGGTTCATGTGCTGTGCGCCTTCTTGGGCGTTTTGGGCGCGAGAGCAGCTGTCTCGAGGCTGGGGCCCAAGAGAAAGCCGCAGCTGGTTGTGGCGGCGGTAACGGCACTGTTGATGGCGGGAGCTCCGTTTTACCTGATCTCCCAAAGAACCCATCCGCGAATTTCCGTGGCTCGGGGTGCGCGTTGGCAGTGGGATGGCAAAGCCCTGGGGCACACGCTAAAGAGCGCGTTCAAAGAGGAACAGCCTCTTTGGGCGGTGACGGCCGCTGGCTGCATGCCATATTTTTCGGGCTTCCCTGCGCTCGATATGTTGGGCCTGAACGATGCGCACATTGCCGGGGTTTCCCCGGATCCGCACCTTCCGTTGGCCCACCAGCACGGCGATGGGCGCTACGTTCTGCGTCGAAAACCGGATCTGATCACCTTTGGCTTACCGACGGGCTCGAAGCCCATCTACAAGTCGGGTCATGAGATGGACCGCGAACGGCAATTTCGGAGGGACTACCAACCGGTCACCTTTCAGACGTATGAGCCGCACGTGATGGAGTCCCTGAGTTATGTGCGCAAGTTCGGGCGCGTTGGCATCGAAGAATTGGAACAGGGCGGTTTCCGCATTCCGGGTTACATGCTGCGGGGCAAAGTGCGCGCCGTCCCCAATCTGGATGGCGATCTGGTGGGAGAGCTGCGGGGGCAGACTACAATGGAGTTGACCCTGCAGAACTTGCCGGCAGGACGCTACGACCTGGATGTGATTCCAGAGAACCCGCTGTTGCAAGTGAGAGTTCAAAGCTTGGGCAAGAAAAGAGGGTTGCGTGCCGTCACTGGCAGCGCCGCGCGTTTTCAGCTCGACCTCGCCTCGTCCCTTCGTTTGCAGGTTCGATCGCCGCTGCTCACCACGCGGGTTGAGGAGCTGGTGCTGCATCAGCTTGCTGGGTCCTCCCCAGGGGAGGGGCGAGTGGTCCGGCAGATCGAGCTCCAGGAGCCCCGTTCGGTCGGCCACCTTCGAAAGGCCCAGAAGAAACGACTGTTTCCATCCGGGACGAGCTTTGGGGAGTGGACCGTGCAAGGGGAGGCGTTTGGCAGCGCGCGAACGAAGAAGCGTCGACTGGGCCAAGGGGTGATCGAGAAGAAGCGGGGCCCCTTCGTCAACAGCTTTCGGATGACCGCCCCTGACGTGCTCGGTGACGTTGCGGAGGGCACGCTGACATCGCCTGCCCTTTCCGTTTCCGAAGGAGATTGGCTGAGCTTTCGAGTCGGAGGGGGTGAAGGGACGCACTTCGGGCAGCAGGTAGGCGTCGCCATTCTCAGCGAGGGGCGTGTCTGGGCCGCATTCACCGGCCGCCGGGACGAGCGGTTGCGACAGGTGCGCGTCGACCTTTC
>CAYTRQ010000173.1:0-782 GCA_964440025.1 uncultured Polyangiaceae bacterium
CTCGCGACTCCGAGCCAGTCGCCCCCCCGGGGACGGTCAGCATCCACGCGATCCACTCGAAGCCAAACTGGTTCGGCTCGTTCACCAAATGACTTCTGTGGATCCCAAAGCACGACCCAAAGACGCCTTAGAGGTCGTCACCCAGCTGAAGAAACTTCTCACCGCCGCGGACAAGGGACGCCGAAAAGCAGGCGGCTCGCCCCACCAGGTTGCCTAAACACCAGGTTGCTTAGAACGCCGGCTCAAAAACCCTCGAAGGGCTCGCGGGCCGGCACTGCCCGCAAACAACGGGGCGCATCGAATCGATCCGTCGAAGGGCTCCACCGCAGAGGAAGTCGGCGCGGCGAGTGGAAAAGCTACGGGTTTCGGTGTTCCTCATGAACCAAAATGACGTACTGCCCCGGAGTTCCCTCGAGAGGAACGGTAGCGATACCCACAAATCCGAGATTCTCGCAGCGCCGCAACAGCCGCGCATCCACTACGTAAGAGGCAGCAATGCTGGCGGGTGGATCCCCAGGCGAATAGCTGTCGTCCCGAGCTCGAACGACCCACGCCTGGACGTTTTGGTCGGAGAAGAAGCCTGGAGAAATCTTTTTCGAAGTGTGCCCCCCCGGAAGGGCGGCGACCCGAGGATCGGTGACTCCAGCCAAGTCGACGACGGTTACCCGCCTCGCAGCCCCCCCCCACCCCACATCGACCGATGCAACCACCAACTGCCCTGAAAGAAACCGCGCCGCCCGCGCGATACTGCCGCGGGAGGTTGTTGGACTCGCCCTCCGCCA
>CAYTRQ010000173.1:792-2937 GCA_964440025.1 uncultured Polyangiaceae bacterium
TCCCCGCGTCGCTGCCCCCACCCACCCCACATCGACCGTTGCAACGACCTTCTGCCCTGAAAGAAACGGCGCGGCCGTCGCGATCATCTCGTTCCGCCGCTGCACAACGCGGCGTGCGTCAGCTCCCCACGCGAAAAGGAGCAAGAGATTGACGGCGAGCCCTCCGACCGCAGGCAACACTCGAAACCGGAGCACCTCGAGCTCCCGAATCGCCAACGCGGCCGCCCAAGGCAGCACCGGCACCCAGAGGCGGTAAAAAGGCATCCAGTCTCCCCCAGCCAAAGCCACGGCTCCCCCATGGACGAGAAAGGGAATGACACGCCTGCGGGAAGCTCCGAAAAGATGGGTCCATAGAAGAACCAGAGGACCACAGAAGAGCGCGCCACCTAGAGCATAGCGAATCCCCAATCCGAGATCGGGGGCCTTGGCCACTGCAGAAAGCGGAATCACCGTGCCAAAGAGGCTCCATCTGACCGCCATCCAGAGGAGTACCGGCACGAACACCAACGCCACGGCACAGAAAGCCCGGCGACGGACGCCGTCGCCCGCCCCTCGTGGGTCGAGGACAGTCGACGCCGTTTTTAGCCCATCTTTTGGCGTCGAACTCGCTCTGCTCCCTAGGCTTCGCTCCACTGCGAAGGCGACACAGAATGGGAGCAGCTCCGGACGCAACGCTCCGGCAAGACCCAACAACGTCATTCCCATCCAGCGGACTCCCGGAGAAGGCGGCCTCTCCAAGCTGGCACAACCGCCGGCGACGAGGAGCGTGACCAAGCCGGTGGCCAATCCGGCAGAAGCCCATGCCCCCAGAGGGGCGCAAGTTGCCACCGTCCCTCCCCAAACGGCAAGGCGGCCGCTCCGTGACACGGGCCGGAGCGGATCGACGACGCCCGGCGTACTCGAAAACGCCTCGGCTCCCGCAATGGCCAGCGCAACAATCAGGCTCAGGGTCCCGAGACCGCGGGCGACAAGAAAGGGATCGAGCTGGCCGATGGCAGACAGAAGGCCCACCAATCGAGCAAACCCGAGCGGGGTCACCGCGTCCGTCGGATCGGCAGGGTTGAAAGAAAACCCCTCCCCCGCCGCCCCTCGCTGAGCGACGCGGCGCACAATCCAGGCGTCATCGACAGAAAATCCCAGCAGTCCCACCAACAGCGGAACCGTCAGGAGCAGTGCTCCAACGGCGCCCATCAGGCGACTTTTCAACCAAGACACGGGCAGAGTAAGCAGCCAAAGCGGCCCTAGCGTCATCTGACAAACAAGTCCAATCTCTTGCTATCTCGGTTGAAAGTTGGGGTCTATCACCATGAATTCCTAGGATTACACCCGGATGTCACCCGTACATGTCGTCTTGCGCTCCGGTCCCCACGATTCATCCAGTCGAAGCCCCCTGCGAGGGGTTCTGGATATCGTGGTTGATGGCGTCAATCTTACGGCACGAGCCGGCGAAACCCAGGGGCTGACGCTCCTCGCGGAACTGGCGCACTCGGTGGCCGGACTTCGCCGTGGGCGAACCCAGCGAGCCACGGCTCAACTGTGCGCCGACGGCGAAACGTGGGAGCTCGGGCTCGAGGCCGACGGGGGGCAAGTCCTGCTCTCTGTATTCCGCTCCGGACCGTGCCCCGAAGTGGCCGTGCATGAGAGACGCGTGGGGATGGGCGAGTTGCACGCAGCGCTTGCTGGGGCTCTCGACGCCGCGCTGAACGCTCACTTGCCGCCAGGACACCGCTCTGTCTTAGAGGCGGCTCAGAGCCAGCTTTCTCGCAAGAAGGTCGCCAAATCCCTTCCGCGCGGCCTGGTCCACGATCGTATCTGCGTACGGACCGGTTCCGAACTCGAGTTCCGAGCCGACTGCAAGTTCCGCGTGGGGGGCTCCCAGCTCGGACGCGAAAGCAACGTGGAACGATCGGATCTTCACGGGCTGCTACTCCCCGGCGACTTCCGCATCAGCATGGGCCGGCGCAGCATGACCCTCAGCCACACCCAATTGTTTCTCCTGAGCGAGCGTTTGGTGTGGCTTGCCGAAGATGCACTGGAAAGCTGGCAGGCGGCTCGTCCTTTGTTCCGGCGAGTCGAGGTCGAAGGGGTACGCTTGGGGATCCGCCGCGGTCCAGGGGACGCGCCCTTGGCGCTGACCGTGGCGGT
>CAYTRQ010000173.1:2947-11414 GCA_964440025.1 uncultured Polyangiaceae bacterium
CAGGCAAGGAAGAGCCTACCCGCAGTTTGACGCTGTCTTCCATCGACACAACGGACTTCGTCTACGGCGTGGCCCAATTTGCAGAAAACTTGGGAGAGCGCTTTGTCGCCCACGATCCGGCACAGGCTGCCAATCTCCGCCTCAACGTCCTCCGCGAGAGCTCCTTCATCCTTCGCGAGCGCTTGGCCGAGCTCCGACAGGATGACGTTTTAACCAACGGAGAACGAGAGAGTTACCGAAGCTATGGTCTGCCTCAAGTTCGACCGCGCACAGAGGGGGTTTGGGCACACGGCGGCAGCATGCGGTTTTCTCCGCGTTGGGTGGCAGCAGTGCCTAGCGTTGATCTGCGTTCGACCTTCCTCTACGGGAGCAGACTGATCGTTGGCTCCACTCGGGAAGTTGCTTGTCTCGAGCCAAAAACCGGCGCGGTCAGTTGGCGCATCCACAGCGATCGCGCGGCAACGGTAGCCACCCCCGTCGGGCTCGCCAGATTGCATGCCGATGGCCGTCTTCGCATGCACGATTTGGCAACCGGCGACGTCCGCTCCGTCACACGTTTGCTTCCCCGTGCAGGGGGTGGAGCCGCCGGCGCGCTCGTCAACACCCCTGGCCTGCCCCGACTTCTCTTGGTTGCCGAGGGCGACCGCGCCATCACGGCCGTGGATCTCGCTACGGGAGACGTACGCTGGAGGCACAAGGCCTCACGACCCGCTCATTTTAGGATGCGGCGAGCCGGGCGACTCGTTCTGGTGACGGGAGGCGATTCGGCCCTCACGGCTCTCGACGTTGCAACGGGAGAAGTCGTTTGGCGCGTGCGGGATCGCCTCCCCTTTAGCGGGGACATTGCCGTCACGGGCGACAGTGCTTTTGCTCTGTCCACGAGCGCCGTCGGGGCGGCACGACTGCACCACATCGATCTTTGGTCGGGGGTCACCCACTGGACCGCTTTCGTCGAGGAGACCCCCGTGTTCGGTCAGGTTCCTCTGATCTCTGCCGGGTCGGTCGTTGTCGTCACTCGAGACCGGCGCGGAGTGGGAGCCATGGCCCTCGACCAGCATTCAGGGAAGCATCTTTGGGATCACGAGCCAGGTCTCACAGCCGCTGCCACGGCGTGGCTCGCGCTCCCAGACACCCTCGTGGCCAATAGCGCTTCGGGAGCCCTCCTCTGTCTCGATGGGGCCACAGGTATGGTGCGGTACAATCACATCTTTTCCCGTCAAGTCGATGCCGACCAACCGCGGCGCCTCGAGCCTGTTGTTCAAAATGGCGCCCTCTTCGTCCCGCAACATCAGGTCCAAGTCCTCCGTCCCGCGGACGGCGAATTGATTGGGGAGGTGCCCTGTGATCTCATTCCTGATCTCATCCGTGTCGACGAGAGCTGCAACGTCTACATCGCCGAGGAAAGTGGCCATCTCGCGGCCTATGGAGCCATGCCCCACCTGCGGGTGGTGCGATAGAGACCCGGGCCGGCACTCATCCGTGCCGGCGCGGCTCCTGTTTCTGCACGACCTCGAATTCAGTCAGGTCCCGCGCATCGCTCGCCTCTTCCATGGCCTGGGCTTGCAGCGCGGCGCGGCGGGCAATACGACGGATGGGCACACCGACCGGACAAAGAGCTTCCGCTCTGGCCAGGTCCTGTTCGGAAAAACGGGAAAAGCCGTGATGCGCCAAATCCGCATCCGGAAGCGACCTGCTGGCCCCCAGAACCAGATGACTCACTCCGGGCCCCGGAGCACGAGCCACTCGATCACAGCGGCCACAGCCAGTGCACGGGGATGGCTGGACGAGAAGCCGATGAACCTCGGGGCTCGTGGGAAATAGCGACTCGGGGCCATAGGCCCGCAAGAAATTATGGACCGCTCGTTTCCTGCGAAATGGGAGCGACAGCAGGGTCTTCAGCCAAGCCAAGCCGAGGAGCACTACTGCCATGAGACGGCCCAAAAGCATCTTCAAGTCCTATTTGAGCACTCCCAGTTCCTTTCAACAAGCAGGGCGCCTTTTGCTAGAATCTTCTAGAATGGCCCGTTGATCAGCGTGCATCGCCTGTCACGTTCCGGTTCGTCTCGGCGGTGAGGGCGCGAAAATCCTTGTCTTCCCCGATCGTTGAACGAGCCATTCCATTCAAGCTTTGGCTCGATGGAAAGGAGCGGGCCAGCGTTTGGTGCAGTGGAGTCCAGGCACGACGTTCCAGCGAGGCTCGGGCATAACAATTCATTTATGGGCCGCCGCTGAGGGTGACATAAAGGATGGGGATGAGGGCGCCGACACTGGCCAGCAGCGCTCCACGGCCCCGGATGCCCTTCTTGCCAGGAATCATCAAGAGACCACTGGTAGCCAGAAAGAGAAGCCCGATCGCATAGGCGTCGGCGATGTAGGTCCAGGCTTTCTTCCCGCGGTTGAGATGGAGCCAGTTTGCCATGCGGAGAAGAATTCTCTCCTTCTGACCTTCCTCTCGGATCTCGCCGTTCGCAACGTCCACATAAAGGGTGGATTGCTCCAAGGTAATATCAAGGTGCTCGTTGTCCACGGCGTAGACATCGATCGGTTCTTCCTGCCGCCCGAGGTTGGTCAACACAGATTCGGCGAGACGCGAGGCAGCTTGTTCGCTTTTGGTGATCTGGAGCTGCTCCGGCTTTGCCGGTGGGTGAAAAGAATGCGTTTTCTCGATTTGAGTGAAATTCGGGTCCCAATCCTTGATATGGTTGACCGCCAGTCCACTGACAGCATAGACAAATGTGAGTCCCACCGCCAAATAGCCCGCATCACGGTGCAAGGCACGAAGCCAGCGTCGCCAAGGTTTCTTTTTGGGCTGGGCTTTTTTTCGGGGCTGGGAGTCCTTGGGCCGGGAGCTCATCCGTGGCGCTCCTCCTTCCATGGATCGGCATGATTGTGATAGCCACGCGTCTCCCAGTATCCAGGTTCGTCCCGTCGCACAAAACGGATGCCCGTCATCCATTTGGCGCTCTTCCAGAAGTAAAGGTCAGGAATGACGGCGCGTGCGGGGCCGCCATGGGCACGGGGGAGGCGGCGCCCGTCGAGCTCCCAGGCGATCAGATTGTCAGGCTGAAGAGCGTCGTCCAAGCGAACATTGGCCGTGTAGCCGTGCGCCGCCTCGAAAATCACGTGCCGCGCCGCTGAGGACACTCCGGCGCGTTTTGCCAGATCGCGGATCCGGACTCCCTTGAAACGCGCACCAAGGACCGACCATCCGGTCACACAATGAACATCGAGGGGAAGTGTAACGGCGCCCGCCTCGAGAAGCTGGGAAAAGTCGAGAGAAAAGGGACGTTCGACCAACCCGTGGATCTTGAGTGAAAAGGCGCTGGCCCTTGGATCCCCTGGTCGTCCGCCCATCGGCTTGAGCTTTTGAAGAACCCGCTGTCCAGGCGGCAGCCGAGGACGCCCGTCGGGACGCTGTGCGGCGGCTGCAGCTTGAGTGAGCTCATCTGAGATGATGTAGGCGCCACCTCCCAAGGCGACGATGGTCGTTCCCGCGGTGGCTTGCTGAAGAAAGCGCCGCCGCCGAATCGCTCTGTCCATATCAATACGAGTCATGCTAAGGTAGATAACGTATCACCGTTGCGCTCGGTTGCTGTTTGCAGTGCTTTCGATGGAAAGAGGGTCATTTTTTGATGCCAAGGAAAGAAGATGTGCAGGCTTTTCTGATTTCGTAGAGTGATTCCGAGCCAGGTGCACCGATCCCTGGTAATGGCTGACAACGCACTCGGGGTGCAAAGCGATGCACATCCAGACGGCTGGGGCGTTGCATTTTACGTCGATGGATGTCCTCACGTCACGAAAAGTCAGCAAACCGCCCTGGGAGATGCGCTGTTTCATCGGCTGAGCGGCGTCGTGGCTGCCGAGACCGTCCTCGCCCACGTTCGTCAGGCAACTCGGGGAAAGAACAGCATCCTCAATAGCCATCCGTTTCAGCATGGCCGTTGGGTAGGAGCCCATAACGGAGACATTCCCAATCTCCAACAGGTCCGAGAGGCACTGCGGCGCGAGGTGTCGCCGGCTTTGCGACGCTATATCCTGGGAGACACCGACAGCGAGCTGCTCTTTTATCAGTTTCTTTCCAGGCTGCGCGAGCGGGGGCCACTTTCGAAAAGCCATCAACTCAAGGACATCGTCAGCGCTCTCAAGGAGACGGTCGCTCGAACACGGGAAATCTGCGATGGGGACGGGCACCAAGCTCTACTGACCCTCATGCTGACCGACGGGGAAAACCTCGTGGCGACTCAAGGAGGTAAGCAGCTCTACTACTCGAGCTACAAAACGAGATGCGTCGATCGGGATCGGTGCCCCAGCCTTTCCGCCGAATGCGAAGCACCGACGACGTCGGGATACGTGAATCATCTCATCATCTCCAGCGAGCCCCTCCAGGGGGAAAACGTCTGGATCGAGCTCTCGCCCGGGGATATCGTGGGGATTGACGACCGGATGCGGGTGGTTCGGGGGCACATCGATCGAAGGGAGCTCCCCGTGCTGGGACATGAATTTCGGGAACCCGAGGTTCAGGGAACTCAAGTTCGGGAGCCCGAGGTGCTGGAGTCGACACACCCCGCAGACGCCGCCGTGTAGGTCCTTTGCCCACCGCTCGGTCTCTGCCACTCACCCGCCGCGGGTGGGATCCTTCGCCCCCAACCCGATCAAGCGCATTTTCTCTCGCTTCCACACATGAGAAAGTGGGCCGCGCAACACCGCGAAAATCGTTGTAAAAAAGCTCTTCCAGCGAAGGAAGAATGCTGGTAACAATCGCCAGCCCGCGGTTGTGCGGCAAGGTGCGCCCCCTTTATGGGTGGTAGCGCTTTCTAGGCCGAAAGAACCCTGACTTTGGAAGGACCCATGCGGACTCTTAAGACCTCCCTCATTCTTCTCACGACATTTTCACCAGCACTTGCCCTAGCTCAGGATCCTGCCCTCGCCGAGGAGCCCGCTGAAGAGGCCGAGGCCCCTGCGGAAGAAGCGGAAGAAGCACAAGAGGCTGACGACGCCGATACGACCAACGTCGAGGCCGAAGCCGAAGCCGAAGCCGACGTGGGAACCGAGGCTAGCGTTGAGGTCGAAACCGCCGAGGAAGAGGCGGCAGCGGAGACCTCAACCCCGGCTCCGCCAGAGCCGTCGGCCGCCCCGGCAGCGGAGGGAAATGCACCTCTGACGACAGCGTCTGAAGGAGGAAAGCCCACCTCGGCTCCAGGGGCGCCCGCTGGCAACAGCGAAGCAGCTGAAGCCCGTCCGTCTCCCCCCAGGACCCGTGGTGGTGGCCCTGAGACCGGCAAGTGGGAGTTTGGCTATGCTGGCTATATGCGTGCCCCCATGCGGGTCGGTATCGGCGAGAGTGGTGGGCCCCAGTTTTTCGAAGATGGAGTCAACGAACAGGGCCGCGTCCCGGAGTACGGGCTGGACGAAGACGGAGATCTCGTCCACGTCGGGGAAGCGGACGGTAACCCCCAGTATCACCCCAAACAGCTCACCCTCCATAGCCCCGTGATCCCCGACGACCAGTATCCATCCTGGCAGTTCACAGGACACAACAAGCGGTCCTGGGCGGAGATGTTCTTTTCGGTCGGCAACGGCGTTGTCAGCGGCAACCTGGCCATTCAGGCATTCCAGTTCACCGACTCGAGTTGGAAGCGAAACAACGCTCAGTTCGGCATTGGGCAAGGCTGGGTCGAGCTCAACCACGATCTTGGCTACGAAAACGTGAAGTTCAACGCCAAGGTGGGCTCTCACTGGAACCGCTACGGCCTTGCTGGCGTCTACGACTCAGGTGAATACGACACGTATATCGTGGGTCGTACGCACGTCCTCGGCGGCACCGCCCGGGTGGATGTCGATCTGGGAGGAATCAGTGTCGGTGCTGAAGGCGGTGTCGGTACCAACGAGTCGAACCCGGACATGTTCAACCGAACCCGCTTTACCACCCTCGCGCACGGCCACGGTTTCCTCGAATTGCCGACCGTCGACATGGGAGTCCATCTCCTCCACGCCTGGTCAGCCCAAGAAGTGGTTCCTAACTTTCCTGCGCGCACGCCCGCGTATCAAGAAGAGGAGTGGAACTACGTAACGGACGAGTTCGTAGGCGGTGTGGATGGTGCCATGGGCGTATGGGGCCCCGAATACCCCAACGGCTCCCAGACCGTTGCAGGTATCGACGCCAAGTTCGATCTTGGTCTCGCCGGCTACTTATTCCTCGGTTACTCCCACATGTTCCTCTCTAATGCACTCACCGTGGGCGACGCCATCGAAAGCATCCACTCCCTGGGTGCTGGCGAGTATTCTATCGGCGCCGTCGACAACTATTTGGAGTCCCCCTTTTGCGACAGCGCACAGGCCGACAACGAGTCCTGCTCGGGCGGCAACGGCAATATCGGCAGTGCAATGCTCCAGTACGAACTCGGGCTCGCCAATTTTGGCGTCTTTCCCGGAGCGCAAGATCTGAAGATCGCGCTTTACGGGATGCTCAACTACGTGAATGTAGGCGACAAAGAAGTTGAGTACCTGCAGCCTCTGATCGACGCGGCTCAGGGCCTTGCTCAGGCCCCTGAACTGGATGACATCCGGCAGGATGGTACCATCAAGGTCAAGTTCGGTATGGATGCGGAGTTCTTTGCTACCGATTGGTTCAGTGCTGGTATTCGAGCCGATCACTTGCGCCCCCACAGCAAAGTTCCCGAGCAGGCCTTCACCATCCTCTCACCTCGGGTTTCTTTCCGCTCGGCCATGGTCACCCACGAGGAATTCAGCATCCAATACTCGCGGTACTTCTACGCCCAGCGCCAGTGCCAAGCGACTGGGGCCGACGGCACGACGGTCGTGGCTAGCCCCGCCGCTGATCCGTTCCCCATGGGCGCAGCACCAGGAAACACGACCGGCGCACTCTTCAACCAAACCAATCCCGTTACGGGCATGCCGCTTCGCGCCTATTGCACGCAGCCAGCCCCCTCGGGAAACATCCCTTACGGCTTCGGCTCGCACACCACCAACCAAACGGCCGGTGACCGCGGTGCCTCGACCTTGTTGCCGGATGAAAACGTCATCAAGCTCCAGGCCAGCATTTGGTGGTAGTGGAGAGCCGACCATCCCTGCCCAACATCGAAAAGGCCCCGCCGGTTGGCGGGGCCTTTTCTTTTGCGAAGTCGAGTTTGCGAAGCCGACGGCCTGGCTGCGGCTGCGCGATGGGTCACGCGTACGACTTCCGTGGGTTGCCCTTGCTGACACGCGAAGAGACGACTTCGCACGAGAGCTGGAAGCCCCCTCCAGCACCGGCCCGGTCTCCATATGAACAGCTGTCGAGCGTCGGTTCGATGACCGTTACCCCGCATTGGACTAACTTGGAATCCATGCAGCGCTCCATCGTTGTTACCGGGTTGTTCGCTCTCAGCTGTCAGGTTGGCACACAGCTTCGCGAGGCGACTCCTTCAAAGCCCACCCCACCGACATCTTCCCAAACAAGACGGTTTCGTCGTCGCATTGGACCTCCAGTCAGGCGAAACCAAGTGGAGCCTTCAATTCGGCGGCAGCGGTGACGACGCTCTGCGCCTGGTGGCGGCAGACGACGAGGGCAGCATCGTGGCCGCCCTGCGAGGAAGGGCCCTTGTCCGTCAATCCTACCCGGGGTAGGATTGGGACGTGGCGGCCGAGAAAATCAGCGTGACCGTAGACGAAGACCTGATGAAGTGGGCACGAAGCGCCGCCAGGAAGCGTCGAATGACGCTGTCCGCCGTCGTCGCCGAAGCGCTGGCGCTGCAGCGGCAGCATCAGGCACGGGAGCGCTACCTGGAAAAGGCACTTGCCGGACTGTCGGCAGAAGAGATCGAGGCGCGAAGCGCGGAAGCGCTTCGTGAGATCTTCGGCAGCTCGGACGCCACCGAATGATCGGAGCGACCTTCGATACGGGCGCGTTGATCGCGCTCGAGCGGCGTGACCTCGGGATGGCGCTCAAGCTCCGCGTTCTGCATCGCGCGGGCGTTCCGATCACGTTTCCGGCGAATGCGATAGTCGAGTGGTGGCGCAAAGGACACGGCCAGTCCGCGATTCTCGAGTTGGGTACACTGGAACCGCTCACCGAACCGATCATCAAGGCCGCCGGCGAGGCTCTGGGCAAGGTCCCTGGGGCGACGACGGTGGACGCGACGGTAATGGCTTCGGCTGCACAGCGAGGTGACCGCGTCTTCACTTCCGACCCGAGCGACATGCAGAGGCTGCAGCAGCACTTCCGGGCCGTGGTTGACGTCATTGCGGTGTGATGGCGCCCCGGGGCTCAGGCCGCGAGCGCGGCTACTACGCTCGCAACAAGTTCGAGGTGCAAGATGAGTCAGTTCGGAAAGAACAACATCCAGGTAGCAGGAACGGAGCTACATCGCCAAGGCTGCGCGGAGCAGAGCCTCGAAGTCGGCGCGGGCCGACTGAGTGTCGGCGCCGGCTGACTGAGTGTCGGCGAACGTGGGGTCGGCAGATGTGG
>CAYTRQ010000174.1:0-2642 GCA_964440025.1 uncultured Polyangiaceae bacterium
AAGTGGTCTCCCTACCGACCACTTTTATGTGGTCGCAGCACTAGAGCCCCAGCACCCAACCTCGAAGGCGCTCGCCGCCGCTCACCCGCGGAAGGGCGAGGCGAGCATCGACGAAGGCTTGGCTCACGGACTCAGGAGCCCCACCGTTATTCTGTCTGCCTTTTGGTGAGTTGAGAGGAGCAGGATTTGATCGCGAAAAGGGAGAGCACGAAGATGCTTCGTCCCGAAGGGGATCTGGAAGTCGATCCGATCCCACTCTTGGGTTTTCGGATCGTAGACATCGACATTCCGGCTTTCCACGATACCTTCTTGAGTGCGGACGGAGCCGCCGACGAGATAGAGTTTGCCTTTTGCGGAAATCAGATCGCCCGACAGACGTGGTTCCTTGGGGCAGGGCATTTCCGCGAATTCTCGGCTCGAGAAATCGAAGACCTTGCAGTCGTCGACCAGTTGGAAGCCTTCTTCCATCCCACCAACCATGTAGAATTTCCCGTCGAGCGCTGCGCTTGCAAACGCCCTCCGTGGTCCGGGGAGGTCGACGTCCGCGACGGAAAATGCCGGATCCGTTGGATCCTCGGCGATCCAAATGCTGCGATCATGGCGAAAGGCTTGCTTGCGGCTTGGATCGTAGTTGAGTCCGCCGAAGATCCAGAGTTTTTCGGAGCCATGCGTGAGTCCAAATTGTGTGCGCCCACTGGGAAGGCGGCCGACGTGCTTCCACTCATCGTCATCCCACGAATAACTCAAGATGTCCGCATGAGTCTTTGCTTGGGTCGTCTTCTCAGTCTTCCCCTTCGACTCGCCGGTCTTCCCGGAATCGCCCGTCTCCACGGAATCCCCCGAAGATTCACGAGCGGAACGACCGGAGGGCGCTTTTTGGGCTCGTCCAGTCGGTGATCCGCTCTGTGCTTCTTTGGGCTGTTGGTTCTTCGATTGAATGGTCTGGTGTCCGAACCCTCCCAGGGCCAGGCCGCCGGCGTCGGTATTCAAGGTTCGCATGCTTTGGCGACGTACGGGAAATGGGCTCGCTTCGACGAAGCGAAGCGTGGCCAGATCGAGAAACCATCCCGCGTCCGTGAAGTTGCTGGGCGCAAAGTCGTGTTGGCCGAGGCTGGTATTCCCGCCGAATAGATAAATGAGCTCGCCTCGAGCCAGCAATCCTTGGCGGTTTTTGGCCAAGCCGGGAGTCGCAAACTCCAGCTGGCCGTAGGCCAGTCGGCCATCGAGGGGCAGTCGTTCGACGACCCGCGTCCGGCCACGGGTGTGCATGCCTCCGATCCCTCCCAGCACAACAAGTTCGTTCCCCAATGGGCGCATCTCATGGAAGAAGCGCACGAGGCCCAGGGGGCGCACGGTTTCCCATTGTTTGGCTCCGGGGCTCCAGCGTCGCAGCATCCCGTCCCGGCCGGAGGCGAAGACGGCTGGCTGGGGAGCTTGGGGTTCCGAACCGTTCGTTGTCCTCTGTCTCGGCCGAGGCCCTGCCGTAACCGCGATGCCGAAGGCGTCGTCCGGATAGCGAGCCCCTTTGGACCACTTTTTGGTCTGTGTGTCATAGACATCGACTTCGGTGGAAAGCTGACGATCAGCTGTCATGCCACCCACAACGACGAGCTGGTCGCCCAATGAGGTCACCCCCAAGGCGCGTCGTTGAAATGGAGCTTCGATGCTCGACCAGTCGGCTTCAGGATCGCTCAAGTCGAGGCTCCAAATGTCGGTTGCAAAGTGACCTTTTCGGGGATCCCCCTTGAGCTCCCAACCTCCTACCAGATACGCGGTGCTGCCGATCAGCGCAGCACCGTGGGAGGATCGGCCTGCAGGAAGCGGAGGGAGCTCCTGCCATGCGCCGGTTTCGAGGTCGAGGCAACGAGCATCGCGGACGGAAATCATTTCGGTTTCTGCCCCTGCCTCGTTCTTTGCGTGGCTCCCTCCGAAGTAGCACGCTTTTCCCTCGTAGTGGACTGCGGCTAGGCCCTGGAGTCCGCGGTCGAGCCGGGCGATCCTCGTCCATTCTTTTTTCGTCTTGGTTTGGCCCTGGCTCGAGCCATTGGCGCTCCCATTCCTCTCAGCAGACACGGGGAGAGCCAAGACGTCTACGGACTGCCCTTCTCGCGAATATTCGTGAGGCTCTCCGAAGTAGCCACCGAGTATGACGATCTCATCGTGACCCACTGCTGCACCGAAGCTAGTCACTGCTTGCGGAAGTGGAGGAAGGAAGCTGCCTCGAGCGTCGACTTGCTCGACGGTAACCACGCGGGGCCCGCTGGGCTTCGTGGATTGTGGGGCAGCCCTTTCGTTTTCGGTTGGGCGATCGGGATTGGCGGGGGCTTCGGGGGGAGGAGCATTGCTGCAGGCGATGCTCAAAATGCCAGCGGAGATCAGCAGGGTCAGGAGAAGCTTCATGAGACTGTCCTAGTTCGTTCGCGGCGAAAGACGGGCCCTTCAGGGCAAGGGCGGGCGCCGGTCGCTTTTTGCCCACTTTTTTGCCGTCGAACTCTGCGTTGCTTGTTGGGTTCGCATCCTTTTCGGACGCGAACAAAATAGGAATGAGGAGTGAGTGGCACAATCCAGAGGAAAACGCGAAGTCGCTCGCCCTCGGCCGCGCGGGGTGCCTCCTCAAGTGGGTCAGGTTGGCCTTGCAGCCC
>CAYTRQ010000174.1:2742-11360 GCA_964440025.1 uncultured Polyangiaceae bacterium
CGCCCTCGGCCGCGCGGGGTGCCTCCTCAAGTGGGTCAGGTTGGCCTTGCAGCCCTCGCTTGATAATGATATTCGTTTTCAAAACCGGCCTACAGCATGCGACAAATTTGCGTCAAGTAGGCGAGCAGGTCTTTCTTTCGATTTTTCGAGTGAAATCGAAAATCAAGTGCGATGAAATCCCGGCGTGCCCAGTGAGCCGCCGGTGTGAGGACGAGAAAGGGCAATTGATGACTTTGAATCGAATGGGCGCGTTGAGCTGCGCTATGGCATTGACTGTGGGTCTTGGCATGACCGCGTGCGGAGACGACGGCGGAGACGACGGCACCGGCGGCACTGGTGGCGACACGGATGGAAGCGGCGGTCTCGATGGAACCGGTGGGGACACCGGTGGAACCGGTGCTGTCGGAGGAACGGGGGGTGACTCCGGAGGCAGCGGCGGCACTGGAGGAACTGCCGGCACCGGTGGTACCGGCGGCACTGGCGGTACCGGCGGCATGGGCGGCATGGGCGGTGGCCTGGCCGATTTGAGCGAAGTGTTTGCCGATCAGGTTGGCGTTGCCGAAGATCTCTACGGAGTTTCCTTTACGGACGACGGGCTGATCTACGTGACCGGGAGCACGACGGAGATGAACAATGACCCGGAAATTGTCGTGGCCCGATATTCGAGTGACGGCAGCCTCGATACGGCCTTCGGTGGTGGTGATGGTTTTGTTACAATTAACACCATTGCCGCGGCAGACGACGATGGTAGCGCCGACACTCCTGGTAGCGAGAGCACGACCTCGATAGCCGCTTTGGCTGATGGTGGGGCAGTGGTGGCTATCAACAAGAACGATGGCAGTCTCGGAAGGGAGGTCGTGTTGGCCCGCCTCGACGCGGACGGAAACCTCGACACTGACTTCGGAACGGATGGTCTGGCGCCCGTGCCCATGACCGATTGGACCGAGGGTCAGGATTGGACCGATGCCGGTGGAGAAGGAGTTCCTAGCGACTCTGCCTATGATGTGCTCCTCGACACGAGCGGCAGTGAGGATAGACTTCTCGTTTTGGGAGCGGCTCCGGCTCCGATGAGTACTGGCCGTGTCGATAGCGATCGCTATGTCGTGCGCCTGATGGTGAGTGACGGTTCGGTGGATACGGACTACGCTGATGGTGGCGCCTTCTCGATCGACTTCGGGGAAAAGGAAGGCTCGGACAACGCGCGTCGTGGCTACATGATGGCGGATGGATCGGTGGTTTCGTCTGGCTATACGGAATACGAGACCGATATGCATCACATCTTCCTTTTGCATCTCGATGCGAGCGGGGTCCCCCTGAGTGACGTGGGGTTTGCTGATGAAGACAGCGCTTGTGGAACCGCTCAGGACGGTGTGCTGTGTAGCAATCCCTTTATCGGAGAGGGGTATGCCGAGGCATACTCGGTTGTCGTCCAGGAAAGCGGACAGTATGTCACGAGTGGCTACGGTGAGGCTGTAGTTGATTCGGGGACCGAGCAGGATCTCCTCAGCTTCCGCTTTGATGCGACGTCGATGGATGCGAGCTACGGCACCGCCGGCGGCTTCATTCAAGACAGCGGTGGCGAGGACCGTGGGCGCGACGTCGAAGTGCTCGCCGACGGTCGGCTCGTCCATGTCGGCAAGTATGACGGAGTTGCTGCACTCTATCTGACGGATGCCGATGGAGCTCTCTGGGAGGGATTCGGCCAAAGTGGTCTGCTGAGCTATCCTGGCCACGATGGAAATTTCCGAGGCGTTGCGGTTCAGGATGGAGTCGTTGCTGCCGTCGGTGACGGAGGCAGCGGTACCGAAGCCTTTTTGGCCATCTTTCAGCTGGCCGAGTAGGAGGAGCCAAAGAGATCTGTTCCAGAACGCCGGCGCGTATCCACTGGGATGAATGTGCCGGCGTTTCCCATCAGAGAAAAAGGGATCGCAAACGGAGCTCTTGCGAAACTCAGCGTGATTGACATGAGCGTCGCTCACCCGCTGGGTGAGGCGAACTCGTGCGGGGCCTTTTCCAGCGCTTGATTCGATGTGTCGTGTTTCTTATTGGAACGTATCTCGGGAGCCCCTTTGGGGTGATGAGATACGGCCTGGGCGGGTCCCCCCTCTTTCACTGGTCTCCGAGCAGGCACGGTTTGCGCAAAGTCTGCGCGCGCCGTGCCGATTTGATTTTTGATGAAGACTTCCATCTACGGCTTCGTTTCCATTTTGGCCGCCGCCTATCTATGGAGTTTTGCGTGTTCACCACCGCGTCCCCGGGAAGGAAGGCGTGCCCCTCCCAACGGCTCCATCGGCGGCGGGGGAGCAACGGCCGCTCCACCGGCGCCGGATGTGGATGTGGGACTAGGGGGTGGGGGCGCCGGTGAAACTGCGTCGATATGCGGATCGGGACCCGATGCGACCCTTGCCTTTTCCAAGCGAAATCTTCTTCGCTCTGCGGGAGAGTGCGCCGAGCTTCGCTATTGTGAGTTCGAGATCTTCGCTAGGGAGCTGGCTGCCCGTGCGACGGAGTACGTCGACGCTCCCACAGAAGAACGAAAGACCTCTCTCAAAGCCGCGTTCAGGGAGAGCATGAAGAGCTGGTCCCGTGCTGAGCTTTTTCAATTCGGGCCGGCTGCCAGCTCTGCCGACGATATGGACAACGGACAGGGGCTCCGTGACTTGATCTATTCTTGGCCGAACGTCAGCCGTTGTCGTGTTGAGGAACAATTGTTCGGTCAAAGCTATACAGAGGCCGGATTCGACAACCTGGTCCAGGTTCCTATCAATTCGCGCGGCCTGTTTGCCGTGGAGTACTTGGTCTTCTACGAAGGATCCGACAACGTCTGTACACAGTTTTCGGTGACCAATGAAAATGATGCTTGGGAAAGCACGAGTGCAGCAGAGCTCACGGAGCTCAAACGGACCTATCTCAGCGCGGTCTCTAGCGACGTGGCTGCCAGAGCGGTACAGTTGCACCAGGCTTGGGATCCAGAGCAGGGTGATTTCCTAGCTGATCTCACTTCTGCTTCGGCCTATATGGACCAACAACATGCCCTCAACACGGTGGCCCGTGCGATGTTGTATGTCGAGGAGGAGGTCAAGGACTACAAAGTGGGCTCTCCTGCAGGCGTGTATGAGGACGCTCCGCTGGAACGTCCCGAGGTTTCCTTTGCCGGTGGAGGGACCGAACTTCTCGCTGCCAATTTGGCCGGATTTCGCGATCTTTTTCAGGGTTGTGGGGGCCAGGGGCTTGGTTTTGACGATTGGCTCAACGAGGCGGGGCATGGAGATCTGGCGGCCGATATCCTTGCGGCGCTCGAGGCCGCTGAGGTGGCCGTTGCACAATTTCCGGAGCTGGCGGAGGCCTCGGTTCAAGAACTCATCGAGCTGCACGCAACGTTGAAGCAGCTCACCGATCTTCTGAAAAACGATCTCTTTGGGCAGGGCAGTCCGCTGGGACTCACTCTCCCCACGTCTGTCGAGGGAGATACTGATTGAGCTGAAGGAACGTCATGATTCATCGGCAAAAAGCAGTCAATTTTCCCGTTTCACCAACGCATCTCTTTTGCAGAGTGGACGGAGCATGGCTGGGCGCATTTCGAGTTCTCTTTGGGCTGACGATGTGTGTGTCGATGATCCGTTTCCTCGTCTACGGATGGGTCTCGCGCTTTTTCCTCGAACCCACCTTCTTTTTCAAATATTGGGGATTTGGTTGGGTAGAGCCTCTGAGCGCCTCTGGCATGTACGCTCTCTTTTTCATGTTGGTGGCTCTCTCTGCGTGTGTGGCAGCCGGTTTCTGTTTTCGAGTGGCGTCGCTTCTTTTTGCTGTTGGTCTCACCTACGTACAACTGATCGACGTCACGACCTATCTCAACCACTACTATCTTGCAGCGTTGCTTTCTTTTCTCTTGGCGGTCTCTCCTGCTGGACAGGTGTGGAGCGTCGATCGCTTCTTGAGTCAGCGACGGCTCCGTGTCGGTCGAAGTCAGAAGGCTCAAAGGGACCCCGGCGACCAGGGTGTTGCTCTTTTTTGGCTCTATTTGCTGCGTTTTCAGGTAGGTGCCGTCTACTTTTTCGCAGGACTTGCCAAGTTCAATTCGGATTGGCTGATTCACGCGCAGCCCTTGCGGATCTGGCTGGGCGCGAGGACGCATCTTCCTTTGATAGGACCCCTATTCGCTATTGAAGGTGTCCCGCTCTTGATGAGTTGGGCGGGCTTTTTGTTTGATCTCACGATTGTCTTTTGGCTTTCTCGACGGCGGACGCGCGCAGTTGCCTATCTCGTCGTCCTGGTCTTTCACACGCTAACGCGCGTGCTCTTTCCGATCGGGATGTTTCCCATCATCATGAGTCTTGCGGCCCTGGTCTTTTTCGAGCCCGACTGGCCGCGCCGAGTGGTGAGACGCCTTCGAAGGATGAGGCGATATGTCGAAGATTGGTTCGAAGCCCGCTTGGGTCGTGACGCTGGCCCGAGCAGCGGGTCTGCCTGGTCCAGGTACTTGCCCATTTCTCATCGAGCTTCTCAAGACGAGCCACGGTGGCGAAAGCGTCTTTTGGTCAGTGCGGGTGCGGTCTACTGTGTGCTCCAGCTTGCGCTGCCCCTACGTTTCCTGGCCTATGGTGGCAACGTGATGTGGCATGAGCAGGGAATGCGATTTTCGTGGCGAGTGATGCTCCGCGCAAAGGGGGGAAGCGCGAGGTTCGTCGTGGAGGAACCAGGTTCTGATCGCCGCGCCTATGTGGATCCGCGGCACTATCTGACGGATCTGCAAGAGTCGGAGATGGTCAGCCGTCCAGATCTTCTTCTACAGTTCGCTCATCATCTCGCGCACGAATACGAGAATCGGGGCTGGAAGGACGTGGCGGTTCGCGTTGATTCCCGAATCTCCCTCAATGGGCGACGAAGCGCTACTTTTGTCCCTCCGCACGTCGATTTGACGTCTCGCCGTGATGGTCTCTGGCCCTTTGACTGGGTCGCGGAAGCTCCGAAGGATCCGCCCCATCACACCAGGCCAGTGCTGTGAGTCGTGGTTATGTCCTCTTCTTCTTCCATCAGCCCGTTTCAGACGAAAGCTCCAAGTTCAGTGACTCGCATTCCGCTCTTTCTTCTCCCCGCGCTCATCTCCCTCGTGGTGGCGTCTCCCGCGCAGGCACAAGCAGCTGACGAGAGCATGCCGGACGAGGGCGCCCCTCGAACGTCCAAGACCGACGATACGGTCGACGGCGACGAGGCAGAGACCACTCCTGCTGAAGCCGATGACGACGAGGTCGATGCCGCAGAGAGCGAACCAGCCGAAGCCGATGATGACGAGGTGGACGGTGCAAAGACCGAGCCCGCCGTTGACTCTGATGATGAGGCTGACGGTTCCAAGAGTGAACCGACCACCGATGCCCCTGACGGCGAGGCTGGAGGTTCCAAGAGTGAATCGGCCGATGCTGTCGATGGCGAGGCCAGTGGGGGAGAAAGCGAGAGTACGGCCGAAACTGGTGACGAACCCCGGCGGCGCTCGGAGGAGACGCGTCAGAGGCGGGCGGCAGAGCAGAGCGCAGATCCCGGCCGAACCGAATCGCTGCCGTCTCAAGAAACGTCGTCACCAGCCAACGAGTCGGCTCAAGTGAAGTCGGGGGCAACCAAGCCCTCGGTGAGGGAAGAGACAAGTGAGCAGGCACCAGACGATGACGCTGGCGAAACCGGAGCTCATCCGGCGGCCTCCACGCCTCAAGAACCGGTCGTCGAAATTCAAGCGGGGCCCGCTGCTCCTGCTCGCGACAGGAAGACCGCCCAGGACCAAGACGGTTCATCGACCGAGAACGAGCAGGATGTCGTGATTGTCACCGGCACGCGGAGCTCCGAAATGGCTGGAGCCGTTCAGGTGATTGGCAAGAAAAAACTGGAGAGGCTCGAGTACGATGATCCGCACTCGGTCCTTCGGCAGGTGCCCGGTGTTTTCGTACGTGAAGAGGATGGTGTGGGCTTGCGCCCGAATATCTCCATGCGCGGTGCGAACCCCGACCGCAGCAAGAAAGTGACTCTGATGGAGGATGGAGTGCTTTTCGGGCCGGCTCCCTACTCTGCTCCGGCTGCGTACTATTTCCCGATGATGACTCGGATCACCCAGGTGCGTGTGATCAAGGGGCCTGGAGCGGTCGCCTTTGGTCCGCAAACGGTGGGGGGAGCCGTAGACTTGATGACGCGGTCCATCCCAGTTGGGCCGCGTGCAGGGCTCGACCTGGGGTACGGTCAATATGGATATAGGAAGGCCCACGCCTTTGCTGGCACGAGCAACGAGCAATTCGGATTTCTGCTCGAAGGAGTTCATGTCGGAAACGATGGTTTCAAGCATCTTCCGGACGGCACGAACACGGGCGCGGCGCGGAATGAGTGGATGGTCAAGGGGTCCTATTTGGTGGATCCGACTGCTCAGGTATCCAATCAATTTTTCGTTAAACTTGGCTATTCCGAGGAGGCGTCCAACGAAACTTACCTTGGACTGACCGATGCCGATTTTGATGACGATCCCAATCAAAGGTATCCAGCGAGCAAGTTGGATCGCATGGACAACCACCGCACCTCGCTCTCGTTGACCCACGAACTCAAGTCCTACAAAGACGACTATGAGCTTCGGACGACGATTTATCGAAACGACTTTTTTCGGATTTGGCGCAAGTTCAACCGTCTCGGAGGCGCCTCTGCGGCATCGGTATTGACCAATCCTGGGGATCCAACGAATGCTGCTTACTATGCAGTGCTTTCGGGCCAGGCGGACAGCTCGAGCGCACTCGATACGCTTTGGATCGGCCCTAATCAGCGCGAATTTGTCAGCCAGGGGATTTCCTCGAGGTTTCGCTGGGAGCTGCAATCGGGAGATCTGTCCCATAAGATCGAGGCGGGGTTGCGCTTGCATCATGATTCCATCGAGCGAGATCACTCTGAAGAAGCGTTTTTGATGAGCGAAGGCGATCTTATATCGGCGAATGAGCCAAGTATGACCACGACGAGCAACTTCGCTTCGAGTCATGCTCTTTCGGTGCACCTCACTGATGCTATCTCTTATCGACGACTCACGCTGATTCCGGGGATCCGGCTGGAAGGGATCTACTCTCAATTACATGATTACCTGGCTGCCACGACCGACGAGCGCGCGCTGGTCGCCTTGATGCCCGGCCTTGGAGCCTACTACGCACTGACCAAGGATTGGGGACTTCTGGCGGGTGCCTATCGCGGTTTTAGTCCTCCTGCGCCGGGAAGTAGCGACTCGGTCCAGCCCGAGACGAGCGTCAATTATGAGTTGGGGACGCGCTATTCGGCAAGCGACACGAAAGCGGAGCTCATTGGCTTTTTCAACGACTATTCGAACCTGACCGATATATGTACGTTCTCGAGCGGCTGCCTCGATGAGAACCTCGACCGACAGTTCGACGCTGGCCAAGCGCATATCTATGGCCTCGAGGCACTTGCCTCCCATGAGCTGTCGGTGGGAGCCGTGACCCTTCCTCTTTCCGCGGCCTATACCTTGAACTTTGGGGAATTCCGGAGCTCTTTCCAGTCCGCAGACCCCATTTATGGCGCCGTTGAAGCTGGCGATGAGCTTCCCTACGTACCTCGGCACCAGCTCAACGCCCAAGTAGCCTTCGAGTATGATCGCTTCGAAGCGTACATCGTTGGGAACTATGTCTCTGCGGTCAGAGAAGAAGCAGGGACAGAGCCTTTCGAGGACTCGTTGAGCACCGATCCGCTCGTTACGCTGGGAGCTGGGGCATCCGCAGAGGTCCTGCCATTCCTCGAGTTTTATCTCAACGCGCGCAATCTCTTCGACTACCAGGGGATCATGGCCCACCGGCCCTTTGGGGCGCGCCCCAACGCTCCCCTCTGGATTCAAGGTGGCGCCAAAGTCGAACTTTGAACCCCACCGAAGAGCGATTGCGGCTTCTGTGGTTAGGGAGCCCCAGTCGAGGAGCGGCGTCGAAGCAGGAGGTGAAGCCTTTTTGAGAATTTCGTCTTCATTGTAATTGGGTTGTCGTCTTTCAAAACTGAGTGACAATTGACGACGGAGAAAGGAAAACGCAGCCTTCAGAGGTGCGGACCTTCGAAGAGCCCCCGCCCACGAACGAGGCAATGATTGAGCGAGCGCTGCAACGCTTGCGACAACACGTGCGGCACAAGGGGCTCAAGAACTCTCAAGTGCGGGAGATGATTGTGCGTGCGGCTCTGACCGAGCCTGGGCATTTCTCCGTAGAAGATCTGATGCGCGCGGTCCGTGATTTGGGGGTCAAAAACGCCCACACTGCGACCATTTACCGTTCGATGCCATTGCTTGTGGAGGCTGGCATTGTCGAACCCGCTCTCATTTCGCAAGGGGACAGTCAGCTCTACGAGTGTGTATTCGAACGGGACCATCACGACCATCTCATCTGCACGAAATGCGGTCGTGTGGTCGAGTTCTATTCGGAGACGCTTGAGGCGATCCAACGAGAAATTGCCGAGCGCTACGGGTATCGCCTCGATGATCATGTCCATGAGCTCCGAGGGCTTTGTCAGGTATGCTGGCGGGACGCGGAGTCTGAGGCGACCCCGTCGTCTTAAGTTCTAGTGCCTCGGCAACTCACGTTTCGAGCGGTTTCGAAGCACTCCCAGAA
>CAYTRQ010000175.1:0-11297 GCA_964440025.1 uncultured Polyangiaceae bacterium
CGTAGAGGGGCATCCAGACCCCTTCCAGCCGAAAAGGACGGAAGTTGAGGAAGGCTCGTCCGCCGAATTTGCCCACCCTTTTGTCGTCCTCGATGGGGGAGCGGATGCGAAAGTCCACCGGGTTGAGATTGTTGGTCGGATTGAAGGCGTCTGCGCGCCCCCAGACCACGATCTGTTTGCCCAGGCGGATGTCGAGCGGGCCAAAGTAGCCGTTGACGTAGGCTTCTCGCAGATCGACGAACAGCCGCTTCTCGTCGAGCTGCTGGCCGTAGCGAAGACGCGTCTCGGCGAACGCGTCGCCAAAGCTGCCGGCTCGGGCCGTGAGTTGAAGAGACAGCTCGCTGTAGGCGGCCTGAATGCCCGGCTCGCTGGTGCCTGGGATCACGCCGACATACGTGTCACCGCGGACGTAGCCTCCGAGATCGAACGAAAGCCCTTCCGCGGCGCCTTCTCCTCCGTCCTCCAGATCCGCTTCGCCATCCAGGCTCGCCTCGAACAGTCCGCCTTCCCCTTCGGTGACGACAACTGGGTCCTCGCTGTCCTCGGTGACGACGACTGGCTCCTCGGTCTCGTCGGCGGTGGAGTCCGCGGCTTCTTCCGCGTCCTCCTCGCCGGTTGCTCCTTCTTGTGGTGCCGAGCCCCCTGGAGAGGTTGGACTTGGGGCGTCTAGGTCTTGCGCCTCGGGCATCCCGGGACTCTCCTCGGTGCCGTCATTGGGAGCTTCCTGTGGGGTGTCCTCGACGGTTTCGGGAGTTTCCTCGGACTCCAGAGGGCTTTCTTCGAGGGGGGCACGGATTTCCTCCTGCGCGTGGGCCTGCTGCGCGAGGGGGAGGCAGGCGAGGAAGGGGAGGAGTGCACACAGCTGCGTGAGGCTCGCCCGGGGGATCGGGACGGCGCGTTCGTTCTTCGATGTCACGGTGGTCCTTAGGGTATTGGGAGAGCCTAGGAGGTGGTCCACTCGCCGGTGAGCATCACCGCGGAAAATCCGGCAGCAGCACTGCCAAGGACTAACAGATCTCCAGGCTTGACCTCTCGGTTTTGGAGAAGATGATGATACGTCACTCCAACGCTTGCGCTGGCGGTGTTCCCGTACAGGTGGTGTGTATACACCCCCTTTTCAGGATTGGCGCCGATATCTGTGAGGATCTTTTTGACCATCACTTCGCTCGGCTGATGGAAGACGTAGTGATCGATGTCTTCTGCGGTCAAGCCCAAAGCATCCAGATTTCGACTCGTCACGGGAGGAATGAGCTGACCCAGGCGCATGAGCTCCACGGAGGAAGAGGAAAAAGTGCCTCCAATGGGCACCTGGCACAGCTCCCAGTGGCTGGGCGCCGTATAGGTGTTGATGCCCATGAGTCGGATCCCACCCCCTGGCCAGGGCGTGCGGCGCAGCAATACGCAGGCGGCGGCGTTGCCTACGGTCAGACCGGCGGACTTCATCCTCAGCTCCCGCACGTGCTGGATGTCGTAGCTGAGATAGTCGTAGGTCAGCTCAGCCGTACAAACGAGTGCGGAGCGGTAGTTTTCGTGCAGCGCCATGTAGGCCGCCGCGGTCTGGATCGCTTCGAGATGGCCGACGCACGCCTCGGTGACATCGAAGGCATGGGTTTTGTCGATTCCGAGCTTGGCGGAGATCTCCATCGCCGTTGCCGGTTCGAAATATTGTCGGGGAATCGAGCCGCAAATGAGGAGATCGATCTCATCGAGCGTGGCGTCGTTTTCGGCGAGGCAAGCCTTGGCCGCAGCGACAGCGTAGTCGGCCACGCGCGCATCGAGGTCATGTTCGAGGTAACGTGTCTCGGTGCTACACAGTGCAAACACCTTTTCGATGCCGGATTCGATGGCCTGCCATTCTTCCTCGGTTCCGCGGAAATTGTCCCGGACGCGCTGGATAACTTCCACATTGTCGACACGAGTTTCGGGGAAGCAGATGCCAGGTTTGGAAAGGTAGAGAGTGGGAAGGCTCAAGGTATTCTAGTTTCGCATTGGCGGTCGAGGATTGCTAGCGCCGCGGGGAGCTCGATCGCAGAGAAGGGGCTGGCAAACGGGGGCAATGCCGCAAACGGTCGAAGGACTGTCCTGGTGGCAGTGTAGTCAAGTGACGTGAAAGGAGCGCGGCCGCTATCGGCGCGCCCCGTTGTCGCTGGAGCCATCGATCGTCTGGATCGACTTGCACCTATTCGCAGGTTTCGAGGATCGAGACGTACCAAGGGGTCGGGTTGACGCAGTCGGTGCAAAGCAGCGCGATGGCCCAAGTACTTCCGTCGTCGGTCACACCAGGGAATGTGCTGCCATCCTCTTCGTGCTCGAGGGTCGAGAGATCCAGATCGGTGCCGAACTGCACGTCGGCTCTCCAGATGTCGTCGGCGATCAACTCCAGACTCAGGAAGTCCTCTTCGATTTCCTGAGGCGTGAGTGAGTAGCGGCCCACGAGGACCTGGGTGATCTGGTTGGAGACGAAGGATCCTTCCCCGCCATAGCTATGCTGGTCGATCATGTTCCAGCTCATGGTCACGTTCGGTTCATCGGCAGGTACGAGAGTCGGCTGATCTTCGGGCAGATCGGCCGTATAGGTCAGATCCGTCGATGTATCGCCGATGGCCACGGTTTCATTCGTGGTGTCCTCATCGACCTGGAAGGACTGAATCATTTGTGCATCCTGCCCGGGCGTGATGCTTCCCTGGGCGATCAGGGTATAGCTGTAGATCTCGGGATCCCACTCAGCGGGGTCGAGGTAGCTCCGGATTTCCTCTTCCGTCACATCCGAGCCAGACAGGTTGAAGTCGGCGGCGCTTGCGCTCGTCACGCCGCCTTCGACGGGAAATCGCAGCGAATAGGCTGCAAAGTCATTGATGTCTGGATCGTCGGTGTTGATCATGTCCGCGATCTCAGCGGGCGTCGCTTGCCAGACCACCAAGATCATGTGGGTGACGTCCCCTTCCTCCAGGGTATGCCCGAGGAAGTTCTGGGTCAGGCCGCTCCAGTCGAACTGAGGCACGGATTCGGGAGCAACCATGACTGGATCGAGCGTGATGGTGCTCGAAAAGTCCAGGTTGTTCTCCTCGGCTGCAGAAACGACGAACGGGCTCGAACCATCTCCGCAGCTACTGGGGGTGAGATTGCTGGAACCTCCCGAGCTGGAGCCTCCGGAATTGCCGGAGCCGCCCGAGCCAGAGGAGCCGCCAGAACCATCTTGCATGTTGCCCGGATCACCGCAGGCAAGGGACAGCGGGAGAGTGAGAAAGGTTGCACTCAGAAGTCGCAGAAAGGGTCTCGAGGAAAGTCGTCGCACTGGGTCGTCCTTTTCGGATGGTGCCGCCCCGGGTTACGAAGCCCTGGGGCAGAAGAATGCTTTTCAAGCTAGGAGGGTTGCCTGACCCGGTCAAAAGGTCAAAAGATTATCTCCTCCTTTGTACCCGGACGAGCTTTGAGCATTCAACCGAGGAAGCGGTGTCATGTTGAGCTTTGTCGTGGCATGCTGAACGACTTTCTCAATAACTTCTTCAACGACTTGCTGAAGGCATCTCGTCGTTGTGTGCGAATCAGGTGCATTTCTTCGCCTCGTTCTTCTTCGCGGTCGGGTGCATTTCGTCATCTTGCCGCGCTGGGTCCTCATCTCGCTGTGCCTCGTGAGCGGCCGTTCGAAAGCGGGCTTGGCATGAACGGGAGCGAGGCGTGTCGTGCTGGAAATCTTCGGGCGAATTGAAACCGGCTCAGGAGTCGAATAGCTATAGCCATGGTCCTTGCTGGTTTTTGAGCGATCGACTTTCGCGCTCGCTCATTTATGCTCACGCCGCATTGGCCCGGAGGCCGTCGTGGAGGGCCAGCCGTTTTTCAGCAAGGTGACCAACTTGAAAGCTCTTCTGTCCGCCCCAGCTCGACTCGTTCCGTTTTTGACTCTTATGGACTCGACTCTGTTGGCTCCCTCGGTATTTGCGCAGGGCTATTTCGCAGGGTCCAAGGGAGCGCGCGTGGCGGGACGTGCGGGAGCGTTCGTGGCCAAGGCCGACGATCTCTCTGCGGCGGAATACAATCCTGCCGGCTTTGCTCGAATGAGCGGTTATACCGTTCAGCTGAGCAATCGGTTTTCCTACAACCAAGTGGCTTTCACGAGAGCCCCGGCGGAAGGGGACATCGGGGCAACTCCCACCCAGCAAGATTGGGAAAATGGCGAGGTCTACGAGTTTCAGCGCGTAGAAAATCAGCTGCCTCTTCAGGGCATTGACCCGCTCTTGGGGGTGGCCGCCGATTTTGGTCTCGAGGATTGGGGATTTGCGCTCAGCGCGTATGCCCCTCCTGGAGTGGGCCGCATCTCTTTTCCGATGGGTCCCGACGATAGCGATCCCGAGATGGGGCCGCTCAACGGGGGCCAGCGCTATATGATGGTGGAGAGAGATGCCCAGATCTTGGTCTATGCCGCGAGTGCTGCATGGAAGTTCAAAGACCTTCTCGGGGTTGGGGCGACCTTGCAGTGGATCCACGTGCCGCACCTCGAATACTCACTCGTCGTGGACGGGTGGCCCTTTCAGGGGGGAGCCAATCCTGTCTCGAGTACCTACGATATCCTGTCCACGGTGACCGGGTCGGATCCCTTCACGTTCAACGCGGTGCTGGGCGGTTGGGTGCGTCCCTTGCCCTTTTTGGAGGTAGGCGTCTCTGGTCAGATCATTCCCTCCCAAATCGAAACGGAGAGCCAGATTTCCATGGAGACCCTCAACATCGAAGACGATGTCGTGACCTCCCGGAACGGCTATCCTGCCAACGACGTGAACTTGACGCTGCCGCTTCCCATGACGGCGCGCCTGGGAGTCCGCTATCTCCAGCCGAACTTCGATATCGAGCTCGACCTGATTTATCAAACGTGGTCCCGCGTCGACTCCTTCAATGTCGCGACGAACGGTCTAGAGGCGGAGATCGAAACGGTTGGCACCACGGACATCGATGACGTGGTCATCGATAAGCAGTGGAAGAATACGCTCACGGTTCGGTTGGGGGGAGACTGGCAGGTTTTGCCGGAGCTACTGACCGCCCGGGCCGGGGTGGCCTACGAGAGTCCAGTTGCCGATCCGGCCTATGCTCATGTGGACTTCTCCTCCGGGCATCACCTCACCGGCGCCCTCGGTGCGTCCGTGCATCTCGGGCCGTTGGAGCTGGCTGCGGCCTATGGCTACCGACGACAGCTGCCCATCACCGTGAGCGCAGAGGAGGGCCGCGTCTATCAAGAGGTGCCGTCCAGCAACTGTGATCCCCCCGGGATGACCGATCCGTGCAACGATGAGCTTGCTCAAGCAGGCCAACCGGCACCTACGGTCAACGCGGGTCGGCACGAGGCCTTTTCCCACACCGCTTCCCTCGATGCGATTCTCTCCTTCTAGAACGTCCACACATCATCCCGCAGGGGCTCCCGTGCGGGACGCGCCCCTGCGCGCTCGCTGCAGCTGGGCATTGTCCGGCTGAGCTTCCTCCGGCTGAGCTTCCTCCGGCTGAGCTCTCTCCGGCTGAGCTCCCTCCGGCTGGGCTCCCTCCGGCTGAGCTTCCTCCGGCTGGGCTCCCTCCGGCTGGGCTCCCTCCGGCTGAGCTCCCTGCGTTCGGGCGCGCTCCTTTTCGTGTCTCTCCGGCGACCGATTCTTCCTCCGGCACAGTATTCTTTTTGAGCTGAAATAGGAAGGAGAGGTACTGGAAATGGGCGTTGAGGCCATGCACTTCCCTCTTTCCTCGGTTACGGTCCGAGTGGAGGAGCGAACGCACCGATCGTTCCCCCGGTGGTTCGAGCCCCAGCACGAGAGCACTAGCAAATAGGGAAGATGCTCTTGTCGGCATCCGTAGCACCACCCGAAGCACTCATTGAGCGGTCCTTGGAGGATATCAGAATGCGACAACATCAATTTTCGCGCAGAGTGGCAGCCCTCGCCTTGGCTGCAGCATGTGGAATTGGCCTGATAGGCCAGGTCCCAGAAGCCGAGGCCGGCGCGAGCGCGCGTTCCATCATGAACAAGTGGGCGGAGTCCCGAAAGCTCGAGGGCTCCGAAGCCGTGGTGGAGATGAAGATCATCGACGGCGGCAGAACGCGGACCCGAAAGATCTCCATGGCCACCAAGCTCTTCGACGGGGGCAAAACAGAAAAGCGGATCTATCGCTTTTTGGCCCCTGCAGACGTGAAGGGAACGGGGGTTTTGGTCTACGACTACGAGAACAAAGCCGATGACACCTGGGTGTTTCTGCCGGCGCTTCGCAAGACGCGTCGCATCGTCAGCTCGCAGCGCAGCAAGAGCTTCATGGGCAGCGAGTTCTCTTATGCGGATCTCAACATTCCGGAGCTTGACGAGTACACCTACAAAACTCTCAAGGAGGAGAGTGTGGGCGGGGAGCCGGCCTACGTCATCGAGGTGAAGCCCAAGAACGGCAGCATTGCCAAGTCCGAAGGGTATTCGAAGAAGATCTACTGGATCAGCAAGAAGAACCACGCTGTTTTGAAGGGCATCTTCTACGATCTGAAGGGCAAGAAGCTCAAGGAATTGAGTGCGAGCAAGATCAAGGTTCTCGATCCGAAGAAAGGCCGCGTGCGAGCACTGCGGATGGAGATGACCAACGTCCAAAATGGACGGAAGTCGATCTTCGATACCAAGCAGATCAAGTTCGTTCCCAACACCAAGGACGAGTACTTCACGCGGCGCTATCTTGAGAGGCCGTGACTTGCCGTATCGCCAGAGCCGAGGCCCGCTTCGAGCGGCGCTCGGAGTCGGCGGCCCTGGGCGGGGGAAAAAGGTGGCGCGAAGGTCACGCTCGCTCACGGATCACGAGCGGTGAAGTGCCCATTTTTTCGCTGCGAACGAGGCTAGCTTCGAGGTGTTCGGAGCTGGTCTCGTGTCGTGTGGGGCGGTGAGTGCCAAGTGCATCGCATGGGACCGAGCACGCGGCGACCGCCGAGCCACCGACTTGGTCGTTCCGAGGAGCTGGCGACTGCCGAGCCGGCGACACGTTTGTTCAGAGCTGAGTGCTTGCCGCTGCCGAGCCAGCAACGTGGTCGCTCCGAGCTATGCGCTTGCCGCGAGCGCTGACGGGTCGCCCAGCCAGCGACGCAGTCGCTCCGAGTGAGCGTTGACGGGTCGGAGTGATCACTCGGCAGGAGAGCCCGCGGGAGCCTGGGCGGGGGTTGCTCCTTGATGAGAGGGAGTGGAGAGAGGCGGAAGGAACGTCTCGTAGAGAAATGCGCAGTCGCTGCGGATTTGCTCTTCGGTCAGGCCGTACTTGGAGAGATCATACTTGTGTCCTGATTTGTAAGCTCTTTGCTTATCGGCGATCTCGTTGACCTTGGTCTTGAGCTCGGGGGTCATCTCGTGTCCCAAAAAGGCGCACATTTCGTCGACCACCGTCTCGAACTCACTCATCATGCGATCATAGCGAACGAAATAGACGCGGCTCTTGTCGATGCGTCCAGCAGTCCAATCATCGTGAAAACGCTCCATGATCTTCACCAGGCCTGCATAGAGGCGGTCGAGAAAACGGCGTTGAATATGCTCTGGCTTGGACCAAAAGCCGAACGCCTTATCGAGAGGGCCCGTCACCAGGCTCATGGTGCTGGGAATGATGTCGACGGGATCGCGCACCATGTAGAGGATCTGCGCCTCGGGGAAGCGCTCCAGGAACTGTGGCAAACGGGTAGAGAGTGAAAACAGCTTGGCCACGTTGCGCTGGCCGCCGTGCTTGATCAAGCTGCGTGTCCACAGCGCTTCGAGCCAGTCGAAGTCCCGCTGCGAGGTATCGCGCACCCGCGGATCGAAATCCTCCCACAGATCTTCTTCCTCGAAGGCGAGAAAGAAGCCATAGAAAAAAAAGCCATCGAGATAGCGGAATAGCAGCGCGACGTCGTCCGTCTCGACGGAGGTCAGGCTGGTTTCATGAACCGCCGTGGAGTGAAACTGCGCGGGATTGGCCTTTTCCAAGAGTGGCAGGACCGGTTTGAGCAAGGTCTGTAGCGTCAGGGAGGGATAGAGCATGAGGAAGAGCTCCATCCCCGACCCGAACCCGGCGTCGGAGAGAAAGCGCTGCAGAAATGTGGTGCCCGTCCGGGGATTGCCCACGAGGACGATGGGCCTCTTGGCCGCTTTCTTCCGCAACGAAGGGAAGAAAAGGTGGTCGAGGGACATAAACATCCACACCATGGTCCGCAAAAAGGCGAAAACCAGTGCTAGAAAGAGTGGGATGACCCGGATGCCATGGACTTTGCGGAAAACTCGATAGAGGCTCCGCATCCTCTGCAGGGTAGTGTTCACGACCGTGCGGTAACCTGAACCAGTAAAAAATCCAAGTGCTGGCGACTCGTGGTCACCGTCTCTGCTCTCGGCTCATTTCATTCACAGTCATAATTTATGTCAAACGTTCAAGCGCTGCGGAAATCCAACGGGCGATGCTTCTGTTCACCTGGGCGCCCGAAGAACCAATGTGCTTCACTCTCGCGGTAAGGAAAAATGACAGTCAGCAAGATGATTTCCCGGTTGGGCGCTCTTTTGAGCGCCGGTGTTTTGACGCTCGCGCTCACGGCTGGTGTTGCTTGGGCCGCAGGGATCCCTTCCCTCGGCGAGCTGGCCAGCGGCAAGTTCTCGCGCATGCACATGTTGCTCGAGAAGACGATTCTCAACGTCGACGTGGCTTTGATCGACGTTGCGGTCGACAAGGGGACGCAAGCGAAATTCAAGCGCGTGGCCAGCGGCAAGAGCTACTCTCCGGCTTTGGAAGCGAAGCTGGCCAAGATCGCCCTGAATGCGGACAACGCTGTGATCCAATTGAAGTTCGTGCGTTCCGTCTCTCTCAATCAATGGATTGATGGGGTGCGAGAAAGCTTGAAGAAGGCGCAAAATGCGGGACTCATCAAGCCTTCCTTGCGCAAGCAGGTGAGCGACGGACTGCCTCGCTGGTTCAAGCCGGTGAAGGCGAGAGGCTTCAAGGACGGTGATCGGATCATCTATCGAGTGACCCCCGATTCCCTGCGCAGCGTGGCCGTGACCAAAGGGGGCAAGGTGTTGGTCGACCGCACCGACAAAGGAGCGGACAAGCCCGACATGGTGCTTGCTTCCTACTTTGCTCCCGGCACGGACTACCGAGAGCTGCTCCTCAAATCGCTCTTGTAGAACGCCGGGACACAGCGCCGACTTCTCGAGCGGGGCCGCGCTCGTGAAGTCGGCGCGGCCGTTGTGGGCGTCTTGCTTGGTTGCTCGTCCGGCCGCTTGTTGCGCCCTCTGAAGAGAGGCCTCGATAGAGCGAGCGCGAAAGTCGCTCGCTCGGGAGCATCGGCGGAGCCTTTTGGAGGTTCCGTGCTGGCGTTCTAGCATCATGGGCACGTGGTCAAGGCAGATGCTGCAGGGATCGAAGCGAGCTTTGAGGAGGTCCTCACAGCGCGCCAGCTCGGGAAAGTCTACCAGATGGGCGAGGTGCTCGTGCACGCTCTGCGGGGAGTCGATTTCTCGTTGCGTCGCGGGGAGCTGCTCGTGTTGCTGGGCGCCTCGGGCAGTGGGAAGTCGACGCTCCTGAACATCGTTGGTGGGCTCGATGTGCCAAGTGCCGGCACGGTCTTCTACGAAAACTGGGAACTGAGCCGCGCGTCCGATGCCGAGCTGACCGATTATCGTCGCAAGCACGTTGGTTTCGTTTTTCAGTTCTACAACCTGATCCCGAGCCTGACGGCGAGTGAGAACGTCGCCCTGGTGACCGACATTTCCGAGTCGAGCCTTCGACCCAAGGATGCACTCGATCTCGTGGGGCTGGCTCCGCGAGCCGATCACTTTCCGGCCCAGCTCTCCGGCGGAGAGCAGCAGCGTGTGGCAATCGCCCGCGCCATCGCCAAACAACCGAATATTCTTTTGTGCGATGAGCCGACCGGGGCTCTCGATTATCGAACTGGCGTGCAGGTCCTCGAGGTTATCGAACGCGTCAATCGAGAGATGGGCACCTCGACCGCGGTGATCACTCACAACGCACCGGTCGCCCAAATGGCGGATCGGGTGGTGAGCTTGGCGGATGGCCAGATCCTTTCCGATGAGGTCAATGCGGAAAGAAAAAGCGCCAGAGAGGTCTCGTGGTAAGCGTCCTCGATAGGAAACTGTTGCGCGACATCGGCTCGCTGCGCGGACAGGTGATCACGATCGCTCTCGTCGTTGCTTGCGGCATCACGAGCTACATCACGATGCGCACTGCGTATGACTCCTTGCTCGCGTCCCGCGACGAGTACTACGAAGATAACCGCTTTGCCGATGTGTTCGCGACCCTGAAGCGTGCGCCTCGAGCGGTGGCCTCACGGCTGTCGGCCATCGAAGGGGTTGCGGAAGTACAAACTCGCGTGGTCGAGAGCGTGTTGGTTCCCCTTTCGGGAAAGCCGCGTCCCGCCACCGGCACGATCGTGGGGCTTGCCAGCCACGGTGAAACACGGCTCAATCAAGTTCACATCAAACGGGGGCGCAGGCTCGATCCTCAGCGAGGGAGTGAAGTCCTCGTGATCGAGGGTTTTGCCGATGCTCACGGACTCCAGCCGGGTGATTCTCTCGAAGCTGTCATCAACGGCGCGCTCAGAGAACTCCGCGTTGCCGGAATTGCCCTGTCTCCCGAATACGTGATGACCTTGGCGCCGGGGCAGCTGAGCTACGATCCATCGCTGTCCCCGGTCCTGTGGATGAATGAAAGCGCTCTGGAAGCGGCGTATCAGATGGAGGGAGCTTTCAATAGTGCCACATTTCGGTTGGCGCGTGACGCCTCTCTCCCGGCGGTGCAGTCCAGAATCGACCGGGCTCTCGAATCCTATGGAGGCGTGGGAAGTGTGAGCCGGGAAAGACAGCAATCCAACTACATGCTGAGTGGTGAGCTGACCCAGCTGGAGAGCATGGCTGGCTTCGTTCCCTATTTGTTCCTCTCGGTCGCGGCGCTCCTCGTCAACGTGGTCCTGTCCCGGCTGATTCAGTTGCAACGGGGAGTCATCGCAACTCTCAAGGCCGTAGGATACCGGAACTTCACCATCGGTCTTCATTATTTGAAGTTGGTGAGCGTGATCGTGACTTTGGGCGCCGTTTTGGGTGTTGTGGCGGGCGCTTGGCTAGGCAAGGAAATGATGGGACTTTATACGGGAGAATTCTTTCGGTTCCCCGACCCCAAGTACATTCTTTCGCCCGGTGCCGTCGGGTTTTCCGTGGGCGTCAGTGTCGCGGCGGCGATTGTTGGAGCTTGGCTCTCCGTACGTAAGGTGATTCGCATGCCGCCGGCAGAGGCCATGCAGCCACCTGCGCCTGCCCGATACCGGCGTTCCTTCC
>CAYTRQ010000176.1:0-11278 GCA_964440025.1 uncultured Polyangiaceae bacterium
GACGCAAGCGGATCTCTACCGCCTAACGTACCGTGCGACCAGAGATAAAGACGTCATAGGCTGCCTGGACTGTCGCTCTATCGTCTGGATGGACCTGCTCGAAGAACCACCCCAAAAACCGGTCATACGAAGGCAGCTCGCTCCTCGTATAGCCCAGGATTTCCGCCCAACGCTCGCTGTGATGGGTGTCCGCACCCGGAGGAATTCTGTACTCGAAAACGCCCGCACCGCTCGCCTGAACCGCCATGGCGAGTCGCCTCTGCTCTCGCCGCGTCGCCTCTTCAGCCGCACGCTGTGCCTGACGTGTTCGTGCCTCGGAGAGTTCCCGCCGAACGGCTACATTGAGCCGTGCAAGGTTGCCCTTGAGCAAGTAGTCGCGGGCGCCAGCGCGCATCGCCTCGACGGCTCGCTCCTCACCCAAGGCCCCCGAAACAAAGATGAAGGGTGTGTCCAGCTTGCGGTCCTTGTACAAGGAAAAAGCGTGCAATCCGTCGAATTCAGGCATCTGAAAATCCGAGATAATTACATCCCAGGGGCCATCGAGCGCAGCGCGGAAAGTCTCCTCCGTTTCGACCCGCCGCCAATCAAGCTCGAAGCCGCCCCGTTCGAGCTCTAGGCATATGAGCTCAGCGTCGTCCTCCGAATCCTCGATCAACAGCAAGCGCAGCGGCACTCTCATCACTCTTCTCCCTTGAAATCGCCCTTGACCACTTCATTCAGGTTGATCCAGTACTGCCCAACCTGGCGCAATGTGTCGGAATACCTCGAAAACTCAACCGGTTTGCGCACGTAGCTATTCGCTCCGATATCATATGCGCGTTCGACGTCCTCCGGCACATTGGAGGAGCTGAACATCACAGTTGGCAGTCGTCTCGTCTCTTCGTTCGATCGAATTCGTCGCAAGACCTCAAAGCCGTCGATCTTTGGAAGGCTGATGTCGAGGAGCACGAGAAACGGTATGCGCTGCTTGCTGGTCACGTTGTCTCCGAAAAGATAGTCGAGAGCCTCTTCGCCGTCGCGCACCACTACGATGGGAGCGCTCATTCCACATTGCTGGAAGGTGAGCGTCGCAAGCTCGGCGTCATCCTCGCTATCCTCGACCAACAGGATGGGTGGGCGCTTCGTGCTCATGTGATGGATCCCTTCGAATCAGGCGCAAGCGTAAAATAGAAGGTCGCTCCTTCACCGGGCTTACCCTTCGCCCAAATTTCTCCCCCGTGTCGATGCACGATACGCTGGGTCGTCGCCAGACCGATCCCCGTGCCTGAAAAGTCCTTGTCAGAATGAAGGCGCTGAAAAGGCACAAATAGCTTCTCAGCGTAGTCCATTTTAAAGCCAGCCCCATTGTCTCGAACAAAATACACCTCAACACCTTCTGCGCTCTCCACGCCCACAGTGATGCGGCCAGGAACTCGCTCGCGTGTGAACTTCCAGGCGTTACCCAAGAGATTTTCGAGCACCGCCTCGACGAGCTGCGCATCCGCCACAGCCTCAATGGGACCATGGACTTCGGCCTCAACTTCTCGTTCGCTTTCTGCTTCGCGAAGTCGCTTCAGAACACCATTTGCCAGGGTATCGATGCGAACGCGAGCTGGATGGAGGTCCTTCCGCGTGACGCGCGACAACACCAGAAGCCCATCGATCAAGTCCCCCATACGCTGCGCCCCCGACCGGATGCGTTGAAGGTAGTGCTTGCCCCGGTCGTCTATCTGACCCACATATTCTTCCAACAATACTTGACTAAAACCGTCCAGGCTTCGCAGCGGCTGTCGGAGGTCATGGGACACCGAATACGCGAACATCTGAAGCTCCTTGTTGAGAAGCTTCAAGTCGCGGTTCTTTGCCTCGAGGTCTTGCAGTAATGTCGCCCGTGCCTCAGCTCTCTCGCGAGCCACCTGCGCTTCGGCATCCTTTTTTAGAATCCGTTCTCGCACCCGGCGGTTTTCGTCCTCGAACTGTTTGCGCCTGAGCTGAGCCCGAAGACGCGCCTTGATGACATCAAAGTCCACCGACTTGGCGACATAGTCGTCAGCACCAGCGTTCATTCCGTCGATCACAGCCCCAGGTTCCTCAAGCGCCGTGAGCATGATCAGCGGAATATTCCGAAGGACGGGTGAGCTCTTGATGCGCTTGCACGTCTCGGTCCCGGACAGTCCGGGCATCAAGAGATCGAGGAGAATGCAATCAATCTGATCTGAGTTCAAACGCTCGAGCGCATCTTCTCCAGATCGCGCCTTGACCACCTCATAGCCGTCCTCGCTCAGCTGGTCGGCGACTTCTTCCAAATAGGTCAGGCTGTCATCGACCGCCAAGATCCGCTTGGGGCCCATCAGGCTAGCCGCGTAAGCGCGCTCTCGTGATTCCCGGGCAGTGCGCAACATCGCCCCGAGACGCGCCAAAATCACCTCGGTGCCTTCCCCTTTGCGCACAAAGGCATCGGCTCCGGAATCGAGCGCGACGACCTCACTGGCGGCCCCCTCTGACGCTGTCAACAACAGACACGGCGTCGCATGCAGGCCCGGGTCGAGCCGAATCCGTCGAACGACAGCCGTACCATCTATCCCGGGCATCACGCCATCGACGATAATGGCGTCTGGACGCAAAACAGCTGCCTTCTCCAAACCTTCCTCTCCGGATGCTGCAACGTGAGCCATGAACCCCGAACCCCGGAGCGTCTCGGAGAGCTCTTCTCGATAGGTCAAGCTGTCGTCAATCACGAGCACAGTGGGCGGGTTTTCCTCATCTGTATCTCGAAGCAGCTCCCGGGCACGAGCAACCACATAGGCAGTGTCGTAGGGCTTGCCTACGTATTCGTTAGCTCCACCAGCCAGACCCCGAACGCGGTCTTGGACCTCAGCCTCACTCGAGAGCAGCATGACAGGAGCGCTCTTCGTCGTGTGTTTCTCACGAATCTCAGCGAGCAACTCGACGCCGTCTGCATCAGGAAGCAGCACATCTAACACGATCAGAACGGGCTCGGTGGCCTCGAGCGTCGCCCGCGCCTCAGCGGCAGTCCCACAGAGAAGGGTCTCGAATCCTGCCTCGCGGAAAACTTCACCCAGGTCCATGCGGACGGTCAAACTGTCGTCGATGACCACAACGGGTTTGCTCATGGAAACACCTCCTCACGCCCCCAGGCTACTCGGTGCAGGAGCGACGGGATGTCACCGAGTGGCAGCACATGCATAGCGGAATTCAGCTTGATCGCCTCGGCGGGCATTCCAAAGACGACGGAGGTTGCCTCGTCCTGAGCGACAGTGATCCCACCTTGTTGTCTTATGGCAAGCAGGCCCTGCGCCCCATCCCGTCCCATACCAGTGAGGAGACAAGCGACGCTTCCGGCTCCCCTATCCAAAGCGATCGACTCGAACAAGACATCGACGGAAGGACGGCACGAATGACGCTCATCTCCTTGGGTCAGCTTGAGGCGACCGTGGGAAAGTTCTAGATGGCGGTTCGGCGGTGCCATCACGACGCAACCATGAACGGGAAGCGGCTCTCCGTCTATTGCATAGCGGACCTGTAAAGGGAGCTGCGTGTCCAGCCACTCGGCCAAAGCAGGCGCAAAGGGTTCCGAGATATGAAGGACCACGAGTATGGGCAGGGGAAAGGCGGCGGGTAATCCACGAAGCACGTTGAGCAGCGCATTCGGTCCGCCGGTTGATGCACCAAAGGCAACAACACGGGTTCCTGCGGAAACGGGGACCCGATTCTCCGTGCTCGAAGGCCGCGATTGACCAAGACGCCCCAGGCGCGCTCGGGGATGCCTGATGGCTCGGATGCGCGCGACCATGCGCACGGCGGCAACGAGGCGTTGCTCCCAGTCTGTATCCGACTCAATGCCTAACGGCTTTTCGAGAACATCGATCGCTCCAGCGGCAAGCGCGTCGTAGGTCTTGAACAACTCACCACGGTTGGTGGACGCCGAAACGATGAGGATCGGGGTCGGGCAGTAGGCCATAATGTACTCCGTAGCCGACACTCCGGTCATGATAGGGAGCATCATGTCCATCGTGATCACGTCAGGCTTTAGCTGCTGGCAAAGTCTGATGGCCGCTTTGCCGTCCGGAGCCTCTCCCACGACTTCAACTCCGCCGCTCGCGACGAGCACATCCACAATATGTTTGCGGACGGTGATGGAGTCTTCCACGACCAGAACACGAAGCGGAGCACTCATCCGACCAACCTCCGGATACCTTCGAGAAGCTCAGCCTGATCGAACTCGCTCTTGACAATGTACGCTCGTGCCCCCACGTCCTTGCCCCGGCGTTTATCTTCCGGATCCTCCCGAGAAGTGACGAGAATGGACGGCGTTTCACGGAGCTCGGGATTGCTGCGCGCTCTCGCGATGAACTCGAACCCGCTCATTCCCGGCATCTCCACGTCTACGATGAACAATCCATAACTCTTTTCTCGGGCCTTCTGCAGTGCATCCTCCCCGGATACCGCCAGGTCCACCTCGTAACCAGCCGATTCCAAGATGCTTTGCTCCAGCGTCCGAGTGGTCAGCGAGTCGTCAATGACCAGGATAGGAGCTCGCGCCGGCACAATGGGCTCACCAGGACTTGGAGTCAAAGCGGAGACGGCATGAAGCAGAGCAGGAGGTGCCAGGACCGCCTGCGGAGCACCATACTCATCAAGAGCTACCCCAGAAACAATGGGATCAACGTCGGCGTGCTCGGGGATGTTTCTGACGATCACGATTCGTGCAGCTCCGATGCCATCAACGCCAAGAGCTGCGAAGCACCCCTCCGCCTCAATCACAACGGCACTCTGCTTGGATGTGGATGAGGAAGTGGCTCCCTTCAATGCCCGTCGGAGCGGCAAAAACGGAACGACCCGCCCTTCGATCACGACTTGCTCGGTGTCACCATTCTGCGAAATGTCTTCGCTTGAAAGGCGAAGGGTTCTTTTCACACTGTCGAGAGGAAGCAGGACCGTATCACCGTCGACTTGCATTGAAAGTGTCGGGACGGACGCCAGGGTAAGCGGTACGAAGACCTCGACCTCGGTGCCCTGACCGGCTCGGCTACGAATCTTGATCTCTCCCTTCAGCGCCTCTACGGCATGCCGAACTGCCTCCAACCCCAAGCCCCGACCCGAGAGACCTGTTAGGGAACGACTCGTGGAAACTCCACCACGCAACAGGAGCTGTCCCAGAGCGCTTTCATCCATCGCCTCGGCTGTCTCGGCGCTGGCGAGCCCTCGGGCCACTGCAACCCGTCTCACCGCGTCGAGGTCCAATCCTTGGCCGTCATCGCGGCAAAGGATCGCTACGCGATGGCCGCGACGTTCAATGACAATATCGACCCGGCCCTTCGCTACCTTACCCGCCTTCCGGCGTTCCGAAGGGAGCTCAATTCCGTGCGCTACGCTATTGCGAACGATGTGGACCAAGGCTGTCCGTAGACCGGCCAGGACATGCGCGTCGATGTCTGTACGCGCCCCCGTGACTCGAAACTCAACCTGCTTGTCCGCTTCTCGCGCCCCGTCCCGCACCACCCGCTCGAGATCACTCATCAGACTCTGGGCAGGCACCAACCTGAGCTCTGAAGCTGTGTTTTTGGTGTTATCGATCTCGCCGAGTGCCTGGTCGATCTGGCGGCCAAGAGATCGGTATACTTGGTCCAGATCACCCAGAAGATCGTTGAAGAGAGTGGTCTGGTGGTCCGAGAGCCCCGCCGCCCCCACTAGACTCCGACGGCTCGTACGAATCCGAGGTAGCTGCTCATTCATGTTCCGAAGTGCCGCCACTGCAATGTGCGCTTCGGATGCGCTCTCTAGCAACGCGTCCAGTTGGCTGACGGCTACGCGCACCGTCTGTTGTTCTTCCCGCTCCATCGGCGGGGGCGGGGCTTCGTCGGGCGTTGCCGATATCTGGCTGTCTGCCTCTTGCTCGCTGCCAAGCGCCGCCACTAGGCGTTTGATTTCATCGAGAAGACCAAGTGCACGATCGAGCGACTCTGCAGGGACGAGTTCTTCGGCCTTGTGATGTGAAGATAGGATGTCCTCGATTCGGTGTGCGCGATCTCCGATGTCGGATCTCTTGACGACCCGTGACGCGCCTTTGAAGGTATGCGCCTCGCGCAGCAAACGTCGCATCAACTCGAAGTCGGACGGCTTCTTTTCGAGTGCAAGGAATCCCTCGGCGAGACTCTCGATGAGCTCTTGCGCTTCGATGCGGAAATAGCGGTAGGGATCCGTGGCCATCTCTCAAGCCTGTTCGACCTGCACGATTCGCGCGAGATCGTCGGATAAGGTTGCGAGCTGGGAGGCGGTCTGGAGTGTCTGTTCGGAGCTCGCTTCCGTCTCCTTGGTTGCTTGAGCGGCATTCGATATGGCCGTGTTGACCTGCTCCACCGCCGTGGACTGCTGCTTGGTCGACAGCTCGATTTCCTTGCCGGCCTCACTGGTCGAAGCGATTAACTCACCGATTCGAGAAAACACCGACTGGAGCTCCTCGAACCGTTGTGTTCCCGACTCCACGGTCTTAGAACCGGTTTCGGTGGCCATGACGGTGGCATTGACGGCCGCACGGATCTCTTCGATCAGTTTGCGGACTTCTTTGGTCGCGCCTCCGACCCGGTCGGCCAGCTTGCGGATTTCCTCCCCCACGACGGAAAAACGGCGCCCGGACTCCCCCGCACCCGTAGCCTCGATGGTCGCATTGATGGCCAAGATGTTCGTCTGTTCGGCAAGCTCGTTGATGATGTCGAGGATGCCGCCGATCTGCTGGGACTTCTTTCCAAGATCGAGCATGTGCTGCACGATCGTATCGACCTGCTCGCGGATGTTGCCGACTGCTTCCCGCGCTTTGTCCACAGCCTCCTGACCCGAACGTGCGCTCTCAGCGCTGTCCGCAGCCATCTTCGCGACATGTTGACCGCTTTGCTCGATCTGCCGGGAGGTCGCCAGGATCTCACCAATCGTCGTGGTGATCTCACTCATAGCTGTGGTTTGCTCCTTCGCACCGGAGGCCTGCTGGGTTGCAGCCGACTGTAGCTCAGCGGATGAGGTGCGAATGTGTTGGACAGAGGCACCGATCTGCCGGCCCAGCGTTCGCGTCAATATCACGGCGCTCACGACGGCAACGAGCACGGTGCCGATACCCACTCCTACGAGGACCGCAATCGCGCTGCTCGCAGTGTCCGAAGCACGTTGGCGGCCCTTCTCGCGTTCTTTCTCGGCTTGGGTGACGAAGTTTTGCATCTTTTCTGCGAGAGCGCGGAACTTTGGTATCACGCTCTGGTCGAACTCTGCGACGAGAACGGCAAGATCGTCCGTTGTTTCTCGGCGTTGGATGATGCGTCGCACTGCATTCTGGTGGGTTGTCTCAGCTGTCTCGATTGCAGCCACCAGGGATTGGGACTCCTCGGACAACTTGCGATCCTTGATGCTCGTGAGGGCGGCGGCGAACTCTCGATTCGCCTCGCGCATGCCCTCCACGTAACGCCGCTCCTCGGTGAGCAAAAAGCCTCGCACATTGGCAACTTCGCGTTGCATCGCGGCACGCATACGTTCGGCATCAATGAGGTCCTCTCCGGAGTCCCGTATGACTCGATCCTTACCCTCAACGACGGTCTTGAGCGCATAAAGACCCACCGCCCCCATGGTGATCGTCAGAAAGAGCACCAGCCCGAAGCCAGCGCCGAGTTTTTTCCCAAAAGTCCAAGTTCGCGTCATTGAGAAGTCCCCCTCTGTGCCGGTCGCCCGCCCCGGCGAAGATTGAACATTAGCCTGGCGACATCGAGCACCGGACGAAGTGTGCCGCTAACTCGGACAACCTCGTGGGCTCCAATTTCCTGCTCCGGTGAGTCAGCCCTGTGGATCTCATTCGCCGGTAGACGGAAATATCCAACCAATTCGTCGAAGAGCAGTGCCGCAGATCGCTCTGCCCCGCAGAGCACGATCCATCCGTTCGAGGGCGAGCGGTCTTCCAAGCCGAGCAGCGAGCCGATGCTGTAAGCCGCCACCAAGGATCCACGAACACTGCCAAGTCCACGGAAGCTCGGGTTGCGACTTGGTAGAGGTGTCAGTGGTGGACACCTCATGATCGCCGCAATCTCTGACCTGCGTAGAGCCAGCTGGCTCTTGCCCACCCGAATGGCAAGGAGATCTTCGACCGCATCGTTCCAACTGACGGCGGGCCGTGTGAAGGTTTCGTCAAACGCTTCCCTCAATTTCTGAGCCAATGTACTTTCGTTCACGTCTCACCTCCGCAGGCCCTCAACTCAGCGCGACAAAGCTCTACGAGCGCTTGGCGACTGAAGCCACCACCGAACAACACGATTCTGGCTACGTCCTCACGGGCAAGGAGTGCAGCGGCGAGATCCAACTCGCGGCGGGCGGTAGCCAACTCATCCCGACGGTGCGCGAGCCTTCCGAGCTGCAGGTGCGGCATGGCGAAAGCAGAGTCTAGGTACACGGCCGTTTGGCTATGATCGATGGCTCCCTCGACATCTCCCAGGTGCTCGTTGCAAATTGCCATGATGTAGTGTGCACCCGCATTCAGCTCGTCGAGGGCAAGGATCTGTTCGCACAGGGCCTGGGCTTGAGGGAGAGCACCAGTACTCACGAGCAGCATCGCGCGCAGCACCAGCTCATCGGGCTCGCTCGGTAACAAGGGATCACCTGCGAGCGCCCGCAGAGCTTCGTGGAATTTCTCCTGTTTCATGAGATCCATCGCGAACGACAGGTCCCGTCGCTTCGTCGGAGAAGGGTGTCCCGGACTCGATGACTCCGCACTAGAGGCATACCCAGCCGCCGTGCCAGCACGATATTGCGCTTCACGGGAGATCGCCTCGATTCGCTGCGAAGCTTGATTGATGGCTTGATACCAGGAAGTGTCGTCAGCGATCAGAGCTGGTGTGACACGCGCACGGGACGCTTGCTCCAACGACGGAACTGGAGGCTCTTCTCCTCGATGCAACGTGTCGCGGCGCGAATAGTAGAAGGTTCCGTGTGAATGTTTCAGGTGAAAAGCGTGGGAGAGACCACGGAGATTCTCTGCATGTCCCAGAAACAAATGGCCCCGCGGAGCCAGAGACCGAGCGAGCATCGCAACGACGCGGCGTGCGGCCTCTGGAGCGAAATACATGAGGACATTGCGGCAGAATATGACGTCGAAAGTCTCCCGGCCCCATTCATGGCTGCTTTCGCGAACGAGGTTAGCGTGCTCAAAGCGGGCCATCTCTCGCACACTGTCGTGCAGCGTGTAGTGGGTCCCGTTGCGCCTCAAGAAACGGTCACGTATGAAGTCAGGTGTTTCGCGGAGAGACCAAGATGTGTACGTCGCGGCACGAGCCTTCTTCACAGCGTCGGGATTCAGATCAACACCTAGGATCGAGATGTTCCATGAATCGACGTCCGGTATCGTCCGCCGGACCGTGATCGCTATGGAATAGGCTTCTTCTCCCGATGAGCAGCCTGCCGAAAGGACGCGAAAGTGACGGCTCGACGACGCTTTGTGCGCCTCCAAAATCGTCTCGAGAGCGCGAAACTGGTCTTGATTGCGGAAAAAGTAAGTCTCCGACACAGTGAGGGCTCTGGCGAGCTCGTCGAGTTCTCCACGGGAAAGCTCTCCGTTGAGATACGCGCAAGACGTGGAGCAGCCCGTCTTGCGAACGCGTGACGTAAGCACCTCGGCCAAAAGCGCGTTCTTGTCCTCGTCAAAGCGCAAACCAGCTTCTCGAGCCAGCAATAGGCGAAACGACTCGATTTCCGCATGGGACGGCTTGCTCATTGTGAGACCTCCGCTTCAGACAGTCGCTGGTCGATCCCGGCAGGCAGCAGATGCGCAGCCCGCAACACCGTCAGGACCTGGTTGTCGAGACGCGCCAAGTCCTCGACGAATGCATCCGACGCGTCTTGGACAAGGGGGGGCAGAACATCCGCGTTGAGCTCGCGCTCGATTCCCAGGACCTCATCGACGAGCAAACCAACCAAGCGCCCTTCATCAAGTCGTAGTGTCACGAGGCGCTTGGGATCGTCGTGATCGTCGTCCCCGAGCAAAATACGAAGATCCACAATCGGTGTTATCTTTCCTCTTACAATCGATGAGCCCACCACACAAAGCGGCACTTGGGGCAGAGGTTCGATGGGCAACGGTCTCATCGTCTCCTCCACATGTGCAATCGCAAGGGCACACAACCGGTAGCCCGAGCGGAGGATTAAGAAGGCACTGCTCACAATTCGCCACCCCAGGGTAGGAGGTCGTCCCACGTCGCAAGATTCTGCTGGCGCTGGCAAAGCTTGGCGACGCAGCTTTGCAGCCGCCCTGTTGGACCGTCCCAGACGACCTCCACCTGATAGAAGAGGCCAAAAACGTCTGAACCCAAGTCAATGAGGTCGACGGGCCGACCGAGATCGTATTCGCATGTCCCCCTACTGCCCACAGGCAGACTATAACTCTCGATGCAACCTCAGATCCCGCAAGTCGTATTGCTAGTAATTTTTCCTGGCATAGCTACCGATGCCACGCTTCCTTCCACATCACAGGTCGCATCGACCTCGGAAGCGTCAGGAGCTCGATGGTGCGAGGCGCTACTGCTTCTCCTCGGGATCCGGAGGTCTTCTCTCCGCCTTCTTTCGCCTCTCTCCGCGCTAGAGAAAGGGTTACTGGACCACCTGCCCCACACCATTCTGCCGCTCACTTGCATTTGATAAGGCCCGTGGAATGATTTAGCGTAGTTCGCGTCTCCAAATGCCGCTTCGTCGCCCGCCCCTTTCGGGGCAAGGGCGGGCGACTCCGCTTTTTTGCCTGGATTGTGCTCCACTACGCTTTGTTGCTTGTTGGTTCGCATCCTTTTGTGGATGCGAACTAGCGTAACTTTTTATTCCCCTCTGACTCAGGATCGGTTTGCACACCGCGACTTTCATCCTCGTCGCGCGCAGCAGAGGACGTCTTTGGCAAACGAGCCATAGACCACTCCGGCATCCCACGAGGAACGTCAACCGCTCTCTCCGTGCTGGGTTCCGCAACCAAAAAATGGAAAACAAGGACACCAACTAACAGTTCAATGCCCACGCAAAGCCATAGCACAGCAGAAATTATCCCAAGATACCAACCGCAAAGATGGCAAATACGCCGAAATGCATCATGAAACGAAGACATCTCTTTCATTTCCATTTCCCATGACGACTCCGTTGTCGCCAACCACCTCCAGAAACAATACCGGCTGAATCGCTAGTATCCACACGCACCTCCTTATCCGTCCCCACATTCGCTAGTGCCTCGGCAACTCACGTTTCGAGCGGTTTCGAAGCACTCCCAGAAGTG
>CAYTRQ010000177.1:0-11269 GCA_964440025.1 uncultured Polyangiaceae bacterium
GCGGACCGCAAATTCATCACCTATGTGCCCTCGGCTTCCTCGGGCACCGTCTATTCCGATCGCAGCGTGCGCCCCAACATTGGCACTTCCGAAGACGGAATCGGCGCAAACACGGGCTCCGTCGTCGAGGGGGAGCCCACAACCTTCGTCAGCAACGTGAGCGCCGGGGCACTACGCCCCGACACCTCGAGCGGCCCCTGTAGCGGCCTTTCCGAAAGCGCCTGCAAGGATCTTATCCTTCCTTGGTACGTGGGACTCGACAATGGCACGGACGAGCATCGCTGTCCGAGCGTCCCCAGCTCGCCAAGTGACGACGATTGCAGTGTGATCGGAGACATCATGCACTCCACACCGGTCATTGTCGACCGGCCATCTGCCAACGTCGAGGACGAAAGCTACGCCGGCTTCGTGGAGGCCAATGCTGATCGACCCATGATGACCTACACCTCGAGCAACGATGGAGTATTCCACGGCTTCGTCCTTTCGCCGAACGATACTTCCACCGACCCCGTGAACGACACGGACAACAACGAGAGCTTTGCTTTCGTCCCTCCAGCCACTTTACCTCTTATTCAGTCCCAATATCCAAGCACCCGACAGAAGATCCTGGATGGCGCGCCCGTCGTTCAGGACGTCGTTGCCACCGCCACCTCGAGCAGCGGAGGCCACTACGACTTCCGACTCGAACGAACGAGCACCAATCCCTCGGGCAGCGACACAAGCTGGCGCACTATCATGGTGCAAAGCTTTGGTGGTAGCAACGCCGGCTATTTTGCCATGGACATTACCGATCCTACCGGCGACGGTCCTACTTTTCTTTGGCAACTCACAACCAACGAGGATGGCAACCCAATCTTTGGTGAACAAGCGGCTCCACCAATCATCACAACGCTAAACATCGACGGAGACGAAGTGGCCGTTGCCATCTTGCCCGGCGGCTATGGTTCTCCGGCGTCCGGCACGTGCAGCGTGAGCAGTACGAGCTATTCGATCCAGAGCGGCTTTGATCCCCGCACCGAGGTACGTTGCTACAACCTCGATCAGGACAACGACGGAACGATCGATAGCGGCGATGACGTCACCCATATTGGAGCACGCTCGTTGACGATCGTCCGACTGGACAGCGGTGAAATCATCCGCAGCTTCAGAAGGAGCGAAGACGAAGCGCCTTTTCTCCGCGACGCATCGAGCAGCTACGCTGCGTCGGGAACAGGGCTCGTGGCGGTCGCTGATCTCGATTCGCCCATCACCGGGGCTCCGGCGGCCTATCCTGCGGGCCCAGGTGCCATTTCCGACAGGGTCTTCGTTGGCGACCAGGATGGAAGGCTCTGGCGGGTCGATTTGTCCTCCGACGATCCGGTCAATTGGACAATGGAGCTCTTTTTCGATGGCTATGCCAAGCATCCTGACGCGAGCTCGCCAGCGGTGGCCGCCATCGAGGGACACCCCGTGATTCTTCCCCCTATGCTCTCGGTCGATGAGCGAGGCCAAATCACCGTGGCCTTCGCCACCGGCGATCAGGATCTTTCAGGAGGACCAACGGACGAAAACTATGTTTGGTCCCTCCGGGAAGCCATCAACGCAGATAGCGATGGGTTTGTCACCACGGTCAACTGGTACGAGGAACTCACTCAAGGTGAGCACGTGCTAGGACCCTTCAAACTGTTGGGCGAGGTTCTCTACTATGCCACGTACTCGCCCGACAACGCCCTCAACTACTGCTCTGCTGGAAATTCAACGATCTTCGGAGTTCACTACCTCAACGCGGAAAGCGATCCGAGCGATTCGACGACCCTCTCGCTGGGGGGCGATGGTATGCTGACCATTTCTGACGAGACCCCCAACGTTCAGCAACTCACGGCGGCCGAGCTCGGCTTGCCCGGGGAGACATTGATCTTTGGTGTGGCTCTCGAATACGAGCCCAGCTGCTACGAATCAACGACTCCAGGCGACAATTGGATTGGAGGGAACCAAACCAACATGGAAGACATCAGTTCTTCTCAGCTCAAGCTGACATTTCACACCGGAACCACCGAAACGAGCAAAGAAGACCTCGGTTTTACGACCGGCTTCGAAAGCCTCGAGGTGGCCCCCCCTCGCACCGCTTCCACAATCGAATCCTGGGCGCCGATCCTTCAATGACTGTTCGCCAGCTTCTTCAGGCTCAAGCCCTCACCTTAGTGATAGCTCTTGTGGGCTGCGACGACAAAGAACCGCAGATGCCCGAAAGCCACCCAGAAGAGGCTCCCCCCGCCCCCGAGACACCTGATCGCCTCCCTCCAGGGGAGCTCCTGGAAGGAACGGAGCGCATCTACGACTTCCCAGTTCCACGACGGATGAAGATCGACGCCAAGTTCGCCGATCGGGCCCACCTCCTTGGGGAAGTGGGGCAACGCCAGCTGAGCGACTATGTGCGAAAGCGCGTGCTCACCCGCCACGTTCAGGTCGAGGGACGACGCTACATTTTTCCGAAAGTTCGCATTCGAGGTGGCGGTCCCGATCTCTTCCGCATGGAAATCGTCAAGGAAGGAGCTCAAACTCGATTGATCATCACCGAGATCGAGAAAAAAAAGCCTCTCCAGGGTCTGACTGAAGCCGAGCGCTGGGAACGGGCCGGAATGCGCCCCGACGGGAGTCTCATCGATCCCCAAAATCTCCAATAGCCGGACGGAGCAGGCAGCGCCTTTTTGGAGAAGGGAATTTTTTAGAGACGAAAACTGACCCTGCGCAAGTTCCTTGGATGGTTTATCGCCGCTGTGGACGATAGTAGCCTCCGGACCATGTCCGATTCCGCTCCCCGCAAGACCCCGCTCTGGGCCCAACACGAGAAACTCGGCGGTCGTCTGGTCCCCTTTGCCGGATACCTCCTTCCCATCCAATACAGCGGTATTGTCAAGGAACACAACGCGGTTCGCACGACGGCAGGGCTGTTCGACGTCTCGCATATGGGGCAGATCCGGGCGAGTGGCCACGGCGCTGTGGACTTTGTCGATCAGCTCGTCACCAACGACCTCCGTGCCATATCCGTCAGTCAAGCCATGTATTGTTGCGCTTGCAATGAACAGGGGGGCATCCTCGACGATCTCATTTGTTATAAACACGCCGATGATGACGTGTTGATCGTCTGCAATGCTTCCAACCGAGCTAAAATCTGGGAGCACATCAATCAGGCGGCCAAAGAATTCCCGAAAGTCACCGTTGAAGACGAAAGCGAGCAAACAGCACTACTCGCTTTGCAAGGACCTCGCGCCTTCGAAATCCTGACTCGGGCCGATCCCTCGCTCACCGAGCTGGACAAAGAGCTCCGCACATTCCACTTCTGGCAGGGGAATTTTTGCGAAAAACAGGCGACCATCGCCCGAACCGGATACACCGGCGAAGATGGAGTCGAAATCTTCTGTCATAGCGAAGACGCGGAGGTTTTGTGGGTCCACCTGCAGGATGCGGGGAAAACGAGCGGCCTGGCTCCAGCCGGGCTTGGCGCTCGAGACACCCTTCGCCTCGAAGCGCGGCTTTCCCTGTATGGCAATGAATTGGACGAGGAGACAACGCCGCTCGAGGCGGGCCTCGCCTGGACTGTCAAGCTCCACAAGGACAATTTTCGGGGTCAGGCGGCTCTGGCCCGTCAGGCCGAGGAGGGGATCAAGCGCCGCATCGTCGGCTTCGAGATGCAGGGACGTGCGGCAGCTCGCCACGGCTATCCCGTGGTTGATGCTCAGGGCACGGCTCTAGGCCAGGTCACCTCCGGTTGCCCCTCCCCCACTCTGGGGAAACCGATTGGTCTAGCGATGGTTCCCATCGAAATGACGGAAATCGGCACCGAGCTGCGCATCGATTGTCGCGGCAAGCCCGCCATGGCCACGGTAGTCAAAACTCCATTTTACAGGCGCAGTTGACGCCTTTGATCCTCTCTCCCCCTTTCAAATGGGTCGGATGGAGGCTAGAGGCCAGGCGAGCCATGACAAAGATTCAGACGCCAGACGACCGAAAATACACCAAGGACCACGAGTGGGCGATCGAGGCGGAGGGGAAAGTCACTATTGGCATCACGGCGTTTGCCGTCGAGCAATTGGGTGACATCACCTTGGTCGGCCTCGACGTCGGTGTGGGCGACGAGGTGAAAGCAGGAGAGGCATTCGGAACCATCGAAAGCGTCAAGACTCTGAGCGATCTCTATGCTCCCATGAGTGGCAAGGTCGTCTCGATCAACGAAGCTCTCGAAAATGAGCCCGAGCTCATCAACGAAGACCCTTGGAACAAAGGGTGGATGATCGAAATCGAGCCGAATAGCGAGGGGGAAAGCACCGAGCTGCTCAATCCCGCAGACTACCAAAGCCACGTCGAGTCCTCCGATCATTGACCCGTTTGTCGCCCCTGCGATCCCCTTCTTTTCGATCGCTCACTCCTGAGCACGAACACCATTGATTGATGCGCTATCTACCTCATACCCCGTCCGAAGTGCGCGCAATGCTGGAAGCAGCAGGCCGCGATAGTATCGAGGAGCTCTTTGCCACGATCCCCAAGAGCGCCCGATTTTCGGGAGAGTTGAATGTCCCCGAGCCAATGAGCGAAAGCCGGCTCATGCGGCATGTCAAAGACATTGGCGAGAAAAACAAGGCGGCCCAGATGGTCTCCTTTTTGGGGTGCGGAATGTACGCCCATCATATCCCGCCAGCCGTGGACCAACTGCTCCTGCGCAGCGAGTTTTATACCGCCTACACCCCCTATCAGCCGGAAGTGGCGCAGGGGACGCTGCTTGCCATCTGGGAATTCCAGACAATGGTGAGCGAGCTCTATGGGTTGCCCTTGGCCAACGCGAGTCTCTACGACGGAGCCAGTGCCACGGCCGAGGGTGTGCTCATGGCTCGGCGTTTGACCAAGCGCGATCACGTCGTGATAAGCCAGTGCGTTCACCCCCACTACCGGGGCGCCACCGAGGCCTATCTCGGCGGTTCCGAGACAGCGGCCGTCGAACGCGTCGGCGTCTCACCGACCGGCGCAGCCAACACTACCGCGCTCGTCGATCGCATCACCGATCAAACAGCGTGCGTCGTGGTCGGATACCCTTCCTATCTAGGTGCCTTGCAGGACCTCACCGAGCTCGCCGATGCCTGTCATCAGAAAGGCGCCCTACTCGTCGCCTGTGTCGTCGAGCCCTATGCTCTCGCCCTGGCCACCCCCCCAGGAAAACTCGGCGCAGACATCGTCGTGGGAGAAGGCCAGCCGCTGGCTTGTCCGCCTCAATTCGGCGGCCCCGGCGTGGGCCTTCTCGCCTGCCGCGACGATCGCAAGTACCTGCAGCAACTCCCCGGTCGGGTATGTGGTGAAACTGTCGACAGCCAAGACAAGCGTGGCTTCGTTCTGACTCTGTCGACGAGAGAGCAACACATTCGCCGGGAACGAGCGACAAGCAACATCTGCACAAACCAAGGCCTGTTGGCTTTATCCTTTGCTATCCGACTCGCTCTTTTGGGCAAGACAGGATTTGTCGAAGTGGCCAAACAATGTCTCGCTAAAGCACACTATTTGAGGGACGCTCTCGTGGCCCTTCCCGGCGTCGAAGCGGGTTTTTCAGATGCGCCCTATTTCAATGAGTTCTCACTGCGCATCGATCCAAGTCGTGGTAGCGCCAGAGACGTTCTCCGCAATCTGGAATCGAAAGGTTTCCTGGGCGGCGTGGCCCTCGGGGAGCTCGAACCCGAGCTCGAAAACCATCTCCTCATTGCAGTGACGGAACAACACACACGCGAAGATCTCGACAGCTTCATTGCGGCGTTTTCTTAGCTGCAACAGCTCCCGAAGGCGCTCCGGCCCGTCACCCCGAAGGGACTCCAGGAAGGGGCGCCGCCGCATTTCGCTCCGTGGCAAACCGGACTCGTTCGACGACCGCAGAAAGCGCCGCTGGTTCAAAGAGAACGCCGTTGTGGCCAGCTCGAGGAATGAGGAGGTGATCCCCAAAGTCTGGGTAGGCGCCAGGAAGAATCATATCGTCCTCACCGGCGACAATGGCCAGGTGAGGTAAATTTTGGCGTCTCCCTTCTCCCCGCCGCAGCTGCTCGAGCAGAACGGAACCCGGCGTGATGTCTCTCCCCGCTTGGCCAGGAACCAGCCAGTTTCTGGCTGAGCCTAAAAAGGGAGCGGCAAGGCTTACGGTTTGCTGAATTCGTGGATCCGGAGCCGGGCCGCTCACATAGAGACAGACGACCAACCCTCCCAGGCTATGACCGATCAAGTGGATGGGGGAAGGCGATTCGATCGTAGCGATCAAGCCCGCCAGCCGTTCCGAAAGCTCGTTCAGTCCCGGCCCAGGCCAATAGCTGAAAGAACAGGTTGCACATTTGAGCTCATGCTCCAGCCGTTCCCGCAACGGGCGAAACACCCCAGCTGAAGCGTACAGGCCATGAAGCAGGACACACGTCGCGCCCGACCCACGCCTTCGTGTCTCTCGTAAATCGAACGGCAAGTAGCGCGCCTGGGTGAGCATTGCTTCTGCCTCCCGAACGACCCGACGCAGGGGATTTCGCATCGACTTCTCTCCTCTCACTGAGCCTTTTCGATCAACTCCAGCAGCCTCGCGGGCTCCAACTCACCACTCCCGGCAAAGGTCACTCGCCCTCGTGCGTCCAGAATCACCCAAGAAGGCACTGCCCGCACGTCGCCGAACGGACCGCGACCGCTTCGAGTTTCCGCATCGGCCATAGCTACCGGATAGTGCAGGCCGAGTACACGCCGATAGCTCCGCGCCAGATCGACATAGCGGGGAGCCTCGAGGATGACCAGCAGAGCATTGATACGCGGAGCGCGGGTTCGAAAAATGTCTTCAAGACGCTTCGCTTGCGCCTGGGACGGCAGATCGAATGTCGTGGCAAACAAGATGACCGTCACGCGTCCGCGGAAACTTTCGTCCGTGATCGGCTCTCCCCCCACGCTGGCGAAGGAGAACTCCACTGGTGCCTTTCCCTGTGGCGACTGAGCGGCCGTCGTTGGTCCGCTAGAACAGGAGAGGCAAAACAACAACAGGAGAGCCCCTGCTCTCCAACCCATGAAACCTCGGCGGGAAACCAAGAGCTCCCCCACCCTGGGCAACATTTCTGACATGACCAATGAACAGATAGACAAGCAAAATCGACCAGCAAGCAGATCGGTTGAACAAGCCGGTTGACTCAGCAAAGCAGATTGACTCGGCAAGCAAGAGCAGATCTCGTCGTCCTTAAGGCGGGTTCAGGCATCGAGACCGAAAAGGTCTGCAAGAATTTCAAGTGCCTCGGGCAACTCCCCCCGGTCCCGGCGATGTGAAACAACCACCAAAGCGAGCTCGTCGAGCACCGGACGCAAAGGAGTGGCTTCTAGAGCCACTCCCGAAATGGCCTCACCATCTCGGGGCGCGTCGGAGAAAACGACGATTGGGTCATGCTTAACCCATAAAAATACTCCATCACGCACGCCGCAAGCAAGAACCTGGACGAAGTCTAGATACAAAGGAATCACGAGAACGTAGATCGTGCCACTACGGTCTTGTCCCTTCAGAGCTCGATGAGGCGCTCTCGGCCGAGCCTGCTCGATATCCGGACCAATCGCCTCGATCAACCGCGCTCGCCGCTCTTCGTCACGCTCGACGGACAGAAGAGGAGCATACAGGGCTACGGGGGGAGCATCGACGTTGGGAGCGTCAACCTCGAGCGACTCGAGGAGCGTTTCCCGACTCGCAGGGTCCATATCCCGATAGGCAATCGCAGCCGCAAGAGCCGCTTCAGCATCAGACGCCATCGAAGAGAGCCATTGCCTCCACACGGCATAAGAACGGTCGTCCACCTGCTGGGGGCTCCCCAACCGTTCCGATCCTTCATTGACCGATTCTCGATCGCCATCATCCGGAGCCATCATTCTCCTCCAATCTGACACACCCAGAACGAAAACGTTCAGCGCATCAACCGCTCAAGCTCGACGGAAGAGCAGAACTCGTGGATCTGCAAATCGACTTCCTCCGAAAGGTCTTGAAGAAAGGAATTCAAGTTCTGCTCCTGACTCAGCGGAGAAACCACAAAAAGCTCACCTCCTGACTCGGCAACCAAGAAACCGAGCCCCTCACTTGCCTCGAGCAAATGACGAAGAAACACGACCTGCCGCGGCGGCAGAGACACTCGCCGGACCGCAAAGTCCTCTGACGAAAAGAGCGCCACCGCCCCGGACGATACTCCTTCGGTCTCCCAGCTGATAGCTTTTGAAAGAAGAAGTTGGCCCTTCTTTTGCGCTCTATCCAGTTGTCCACAGAAAGGCCACATGATTCCGCCCGCACTATCGGGGCCAGATGGTTTTCACTCCGAGAGAAAGGTCGATAAAATGCCGAAACGAACGCCTAAGACTGCGGTTCCTGGCCACTTGGCTCCGAACGAGGGAGCAATCTCAGCGCGAAGTCAGCCAAGTCGGACTGCCCCTCCTCTCGCAATTCTCGCTCGAGGCGCGACAGGAGCGATTCGGGTTCGTGGGGAACCACCCAGCCCAACTCGATGCTTTCGAGCAACCTGAGAAGCGCACTTCGACGGGCCGCAGAGTCCCCCAAACGACGCGCGAGCTCCGCCTCCAACGTGCGTGCTGCCAAAGCATGAACCGACCGCGAACCAATTTCCTTCAGGTAGGCAATAGCAAGCGATTCATCCTTTACGTCCTCGGCAACGATGCGCCCCAGTGAAAGACGAGCCTTTTCCAATTCGGCGTCGAGGGGAGGTTCCACATCGGCTCGCCGGGGATTGAGGGCTGCTTGATAAAATTCAGCTGCATCGAGATTCCGGCCGATTTGCTCATAAGCCTGGCCAAGACGTAGCTTGATGGCCGTATCGTCGGGCGACTCTCGTAAAGCCCGCTTGAGCCAAATGAGAGCGTGCGAGATAGAACCGGAAGACAGAAAAAGGTCTCCCAAGCGGGAGGCTGTTTGGGCGCGAACCCGCAAGTCCGAGCTCATGGCATCGAGCTGCTGGGCGTCGAGTTTTGCCGTAGCCAGGTCACCCAAGGCTAGGCTTTTCTCTAGCCTCATCCAGCGAGGTCGGGGATGAGAAGGAAAGGAGGCAATTGCCGCGTCAAGTGCCTCGACGCTGGCGCGCTGATCGGGCTCACTTTGCGAAAGCTCACAATAGAGAAGTGAGCGAAGCGCACTATCCGGCTCAAGCTCCAGCGCCACATGAGCAGCTTCCCGCCAGAGCTCCGTTCGGAGAGTGCGTTGGAGCGCCTGCAAGCGGAGCCAGGCAGCTTGGAACTCCGTCTCGACCGGCGCACCTGAGCGTCGTTCTTCGAGAAGGCTCAAAGCCGATTCGGAGCGCCCTTCGGAGTAGGCATCGATTTCGGCAACCGTCGTCAACAGCTCGGCGTGCCCTGGCGCTTGCTCGAGAAGCTGGAGAAACCGCTCTCGTGCTTCGTCGCTTTGTCCAGAAGCCAGCAAGTCGTCTGCCCGGCGACAGAGATCGCTCAGTCCAGACAGGCGCACCGCACGCGCACTCGACCCGCATGGCTCGCCCTCCGCACTGAGGGAGAGAAGGAACTGACCGCGCTCATGGGTAGCACGATGCACGACATGCCGTGGAATCACCGGCACGCGAAATCCTAGCGATGGCAGTAGTGTCAAACACAGAAAGCGGGCCATCCCCCCGATCTCGATCGCTCGACCTCGACGCGACACGGCCCCGAGCGTGTCTGGCAAAGCATTTTCCAACATCCGGAGCGCCAGGGGGAGGGGAGGCTGATCGAGGCCAAGACCTCGAGCGGAATCAACGATGAACCGAGGGACATTGCCAGGCGCGAGCACCAGGTCAAAAACCAAGGCCCCCGTCATCCCGACAAAGGTCACCGAAAGAAGACCGAGACTCGACTGCGACGGTCCTTCGAGCGGTGCAGCTTTCACCCGAACTCCGTGCAGTTGTTCACCCCAGGACGGCTGGAGTGACTGTTCCCAGTGGCGCGAGAGCTCCTCCAAGTCGAGCCGGACACTCAAGCGCGACAGGGTTCCTCGATGATGCCTGAATTGCTTCACGCCTCGCGAGAGATCAACCGGAAAGGAAACTCCTGGTAGGTCGATTTCCAGTTCTTCCACGACAAAGCCGCCCAGAGGATGCGGGCGAGAAAGCTCAATCCCCAGCCCTCCCTGGGTCACACTCAAGCGGAGCGGCAGGACGTCCCCAGCCTCCGGTTCCGAGCTGGAGCCTGAATACTTATAGGCAGGTGGAGGCGATGGGCTCACCAACAGTATCCTAAATGAGCAAGCGAGAAAGTCGATTGCGCCGCGGCTCTGCTCACGAAAACGCCGGCAACCACCCCTTCGGGGTGAAGCGCCGGCGCTTTAGTCGTCTTCGTCGACCTTGGCACGCATTCTCTTGAGCAAGTCGGCAAATCCCTTTTTCTCGATAACCCGATTGAACTGGTTTCGATAGTTCGAAACGAGGCTCGAACCTTCGGTAACGATGTCCACCACCTTCCATGAACCGCCTGCCCGGCGCAAAACATAATCGATATCGATGGGCTCCTTCCGCTTGTTGGTCTTGTGGGTCGCCACGGTCTGCACGACCTGACCTCCTTTGCTGGAAGTCTGCCCTTTGAACTTGATATCGTAGTCGAGCGTATCGCGAATGCTCCTCGTATAGGCCCGGCGCACCAGAGTCTCCAGCAAGCTCTGGAACTCCTTCCGCTTTTCGGAAGAGAGCTTCTCCCAATGGTCCTCCAGCGACTGCTTGGCTAGCACATCGTAGTCGAGGAGAGCATCGAAACGTCGTTTCAGCGCGGTATCATTGGCAGGACTCTGCGGCTTCTGAATCAGGGTCTTCAGCTCGGCCTGTTTGGCTTTGAGGAACTCCGTGGCACTCGTTCCAAAAGCAGGAAGCGCAATCAAAAACACCACGGAGACAACGGCGATCAAACGGGAAAACTTCATAGTAGCAATGGTTCTTACGATTGGTTCCACGGAGAGATTCCCCTCGAAAGGAACAAGACGCAACTCTCATGAGCTCACTTCACGGGGAACCATCCCGCCCCGCGGAAGGACGCACCACGACAGAACATCCCACCCCGAAAAAAGGACGCAACCCCACGAGCTCGCGCCATCGGGAGGACATCCCGAGCGAGGGATCTCCAGAGCACAGCTCACGACCTCGAAAGGCTCCGTGAGGCTCGCCGGGGGGCGGGAGCGCCTCGGCGAAACCCTTTTCCAGCGCTTGGTTCGATGTGCCGGGTTCCTAGTGCCTCGGCAACTCACGTTTCGAGCGGTTTCGAAGCACTCCCAGAAGTG
>CAYTRQ010000178.1:0-11230 GCA_964440025.1 uncultured Polyangiaceae bacterium
GGAACCTCCACCACGACCGGCGGAACCTCCACTGGCGTCGGCGGAACCTCCACCAACACCGGTGGGACCTCTACCAACACCGGCGGAACCACAAGCGCCTCGGTGGAGTGCACGGGTACCTCCTTTGCTCCGGAATATGGCTTCTACGACAACGGCACATTCTGCGGATACGGGTTCACCTATGCCTTTGAAACCGGTGGAACCGTAGTTCCGGAAGAAAACTTCGATGACGTAGCTACTGGGCTCTGCATTGATGGCGAGATTCCCGCGTCCGACGAGGAAGCAGGCACCTACCCGGGCATCGCGGTCGGGGTGAATCTTCGGCAGAATTCTGCTGGCGATGAGGCGCTCTACACCGCAGCCGGCTCCGGGATCACCGTCAGCTACGACGATGGTGGTGGGACTGCCTTTCAAGCAAACATCGTTCATGCAGACGGTTCTAGGTACTGCGCAGAGCTCTCCGGTTCCGGATCAGACACGCTGGCGTGGAGCGACTTCGCTGTCGAATGCTGGGATGCCGCGACCCCTACACTCAGCGCAGGTGACGAGCTCGAAGCATTCCATCTTCAAGTCCAGCCAACGGATATGGATCAAACCATCAGCGGCGCCTGCTTGACCGGGTTGTCCGAAAACTAACTAACCCGCGCGGCTTTGCCTCGCGCGGCGCAGCTTTGCCACGCACGGCGCAAGAGGGGGGCGGCCATCCGCCCTCCTCAACTCCTCACCGAGCCAAGCTCATACTTCTCAAACGACATCGCTGGCGTCCTCGAACTGGGCGCTGCTACTGGAGCGGCGGGTCGCGATGGAGGAACCACAACGGAATTCACTCCCGCCGCAGTGCCTCGACCGGATCGAGCTTGGCGGCGCGTCGTGCAGGCAAAAGGCCAAAGGTGATGCCGATCCCCACGCTCACGGTCGAAGCGATCGCGAGCCCCCTGATCGACAGAGCCAAATCCCAGCCAAAGTAGTCCTCCAACGCAGGAACCAACAACGCCGCAAGCCCAGCACCGAGGAGCCCCCCCAACAAAGAGAGAACCACGGCTTCGATCAAAAACTGCGTCATGATATCAGCAGCCTGCGCCCCCACGGCCAGGCGCGTTCCAATCTCTCTGCTGCGCTCGGCAACGCTCACCAACATGATGTTCATCACACCAATCCCACCGATAACCAAGCTCACTCCGGCAATCGAGAGCAACAGGGTCCGCATCACAGCCACCACCCCTCGCTGTGCGTTGGCGATGCGCGATTGGTCCCGCACGGAAAAGTCGTCGGCTTGGCCCTGCTGAATACCGTGCCGCTGGCGCATGAGTGATTGAATGTCGGCCATCACCTTGGCCGAGCCCACATCCTTCTCCGCCAAAACCAGAATTTGACCAACTTCGCCCGGGCGTCCTGGGGCGATCTTACTGCGCATGGCCCCCAAAGGCATGACGACGATATTGTCCTGGTCCATGCCAAAGGGTGTCTGCCCTTTGGCCTCCAGCACGGCGACCACTCGAAACAAATGGCGGCCGATTCGCAAGGATTGTCCCACAGCCTCACGGCGGGGAAAGAGCTCTTCCTTGACCGTGGGACCAATGGCACAGACCCGCGCTGAAGTCGCCTGTGCGGGCTCGGACCAAAATTCACCCTGCTCCGTCCGGTAGTTGCGTGCCTCAAAATAGGCGAGCGTCGTTCCAATCGCCTGCGCGGAGGTGTTCTTGTCCCGCGCCACCGTGCGCACCAGTCCCTGAAGCACCGGGGCCACTTGCCGAGCACCGGTCACTTCCCGAGCCACGGCCTTCGCGTCCGCCTCGGTGAGAAAAGCTCGCTCCTCTTCTCCCGCACCACTGGCTTCCGCCGCACGAGGTCTCACGGTGATCAGATCCTCTCCCATTCGCTCGATCCGTTGCTGCACGGCTCGCTCGGCACCTTCTCCCAGAGTAATCACCGTCGTCACGGCGGCCACGCCAATGAGAATACCAAAGCCCGTCAAGGCGGCCCGCAGCGGATGCTTGGCCAAAGCTTCGAGTGCCGTGCGCAGTGCTGTGAGACCCGTCGCCATCCTCCGCTCATTCCTGCCGCAAAGCCACGATCGGATCGAGCCGCGCCGCACGCCGGGCGGGAAAAAAGCCAAAAATGAGTCCCACCAATAAACTCGTCGTGAGTGCCACGGCAATGGCTGGAGCACTCAACAACATCGACCACCCCATGAGCTTCTGCAAAACAAGAGTCAAAAGCGCAGCAACTCCAACGCCGAGCGCCCCCCCAAAGAGCGTGAGGAGCGCGGCTTCCGCCAAGAATTGGAGCATTACATCCCCTTGGCTTGCGCCAATCGCCATCCGAATGCCGATCTCCCGCGTGCGCTCGGTGACCCCCACCAACATGATATTCATCACCCCCACGCCCCCACTGAACAGAGCCACCCCCGCCACACTGAGCAGGAGCGTCGTCACCAGGTCCAGGATCTCGTCTTGCGCTTTCCTAAAAGCTTCTTGACTGCGCACCATGAAATCATCGGGATCCCCTTCACGAAGTCGATGCCTCTCCCGCAAAATCGCCTCGATCTGCCTTTGAGCCATCTGCGTATGCTCGGGGGTCCGCGCGGAGGCCATGATGAGTTGTACGCGGCTTCCTCGAGTAGGAGACACCCGAGCGCGCCAAGTGGAAATGGGCATGAGCGCCCGGTCGTCTTGATCTTCAAAGGTGGAGCGGCCCTTTTCTGCGAGCACTCCAATGACTCGATAGTCGTGACGACCAATGCGGACCGAGCGCCCCACCGCATCCTGCGCCCCAAACAACTCATTTCGCACGGTTTGCCCTAGCAGCAGCACTTTCGCCTTGCTCCGGAGGTCGAGGGGAGAAAAAGCTCGCCCTGCCTGCAGAGAAAAACCACGCACGTCGAAGTAGTAGCGGTCCACCCCCATCACTCCCGTGCGGTGACTGTCCCGTTCCGAGTGTACTCGCGTATTCAAGGTCGACCACACGGTCACTGCGGAGACCGCTGTGGCATCCCGGCGGATCGCGGCCGCATCCCCTTCGGTCAGATTATTTCGCGTCACTCGCGCCCCGCTCTGCGCCGTCGAGCGCGAAAAAACGAACAGAAGGTTGTTACCGATGTTCGAAATCTCCTCACCAATGCGCTGCCGAGCTCCAGTACCGAGCGCCACGACAACCACCACAGCGGCGGTGCCAATCAGAATCCCCAAGGCCGTCAAGGCGGAGCGCAAACGCTGGGCTAACAGAGCTCGCAACGCCATGCGCAAGGAAGCGACAATCAAAGCTCCTCCTGCCGCAACTTCTTTGCTCGTTGGAGCAGCACGCGTGGATCGGCTGGCCTCGCCAAGTGCTCATCACTCACAACCGAGCCATCACGGACCGTCACGATCCGATCCGCGCAGGAGGCCACCTCGGGCTCGTGGGTCACGACAACGACCGTACGCCGACCATCGGCAACCAGATCTTGCAACAGCGCCAGCACCTCGTAAGTCGTGACGGAATCCAAGTTGCCCGTCGGTTCATCCGCCAAGAGGAGCGGCGGATCGGTCACGAGCGCGCGCGCAATAGCCACGCGTTGCTGTTGTCCGCCGGACAGCTCAGCCGGTGTGTGGTCCACCCGGTCGCCCAGGCCCACCTTGACGAGGGACTGCAACGCACGCCGGCGCCGCTCCTTGCCAGAGACATTGCGATAGACCAACGGGAGCTCGACATTCTCGAGAGCGGTGGTGCGCGGGAGGAGGTTGAACCCCTGAAAGATGAAACCAAGGAGCCGGTTTCGAATGAGCGCCCGTTCATCGGGATCTCTTTGTCCTACCTCGACCCCCGCCAAATGATAGGTCCCGCGTGTAGGACGATCCAAGCATCCCAAAATGTTCATCAACGTGCTTTTGCCCGAACCACTCGGCCCGACGATGGCAAGAAGCTCCCCCGCAGAGATGTCGAGATCGACGCTGCGCAGCGCTTGCACCAAACCGCCTCCAACCAAATAGTCCCGCCCCACCGCCCGAAGTTCGGCAAGCGCTTCGGCACTTCGAGCTCGCTCGGCGTCGAATTTCGCTCCCTCCGAAAATGAGGTCTTTCGGCCTGGCGCGTTCACTTGCTCCCCTCAGAACAGACGGAACCCTTTTTCTTCATTGCGGGGCCGTTCGTCCACAATCACTTCTTGCCCTTTTTCCAGCCCCCCCTCCACCTCGGTCCACACCCCGTCGGAGATGCCGATGTCAATGAGCTGGCTCTTTGTGCCCGGATCGCGAGCGGGACCAGATCCCTCGAAGTAGACTCGCGCCTGACCCGCTTCGGGGGGCGCTAATTTTTTCTCGGCGCGGGCTTCTGCTCGATCACCGGGTGCCGCGCCATCCTTCGTGGACGGAGGGAGCGGCTCGAAACGCAAAGCTGCATTGCGAACGGCAGAGACCTGTTTCGCGTCGTCCGTGACAATCGTGGCAATGGCGGTCATCCCGGGGCGCAGCTTGCCCGCTTCGTTTTCCACGACGATGACCGCCGAGTACGTCACGACCCCCTCCACCGTGTTCGGGCTCAAACGGATCTGAGTGAGCTCTCCTTCGAATTCGTCGCCGGGGAAGGCGTCCACCTCGATCTGAACGCTCATCCCTTCCTCCACCTTGCCCACATCCGCCTCATCGATGTCGGCAAGCACGCGCATTTTGGACATGTCTCGGGCGATAAGAAACAGAAGAGGCGTATTGAAAGAGGAGGCCACCGTTTGTCCCGGCTCGATCTGTCTATTGATGACGACACCGTCGATCGGAGAGTAGATCTTGGTGTAACTGAGAGTGGTGCTCGCGCTCTTGAGTCGGGCGGAGACCTGAGCGATCTGCGCCTGGGCCGACTGGACCTCCGCCTCGGCGACCTCCAGATCGGCCCGAGCCTGATCGAGCTCGGCTTCGGACGCCGCGTTTTCTTCCACGAGCCGTGTCAGTCGCTCCAACCGAACGCGTGCCGCGGCGCGCGTGGCCTCCGCACGCGCGAGTGCCGCCTTGCCCGACTTGAGCTGCGCGCGAAATTGCACGACCTCCGCCCCAAACAGCTGTGGATCGATTTCGGCGAGGAGCTGCCCCTCTTCGACCCGTTCATTGTAATCCGCATGGACCGCCACGACGCGCCCACTCACCTGAGCGCCCACCTCAACTTGGTGCAACGGCTCCACCACCCCGGTGGACCGCACTTCTTCCCGGATGTCGCGCACTTCGACCGGAGCGGTGGTGAACCGGGGCGCGGGAGGCGGCGCCGTTTTCTGCCGGTAGACCCAAAAACCGACCGCTGCGCCAAGACCCAGGACGAGAGCGACTCCCCATCGCAGCCATCTCCGCCTTTTGCGCGCGCGGAGCTCGGACTCGAGCTTTTCGACGACGGCGCGAACATCTCGCGCCGGATCCACCTCCGCAGCGCGTTGCTCAGCACCATCACCAGAGGAGGAATCGATGCCCACAACGTTGTCCTCCAGCGCACCACCGTGCGATCGACGCTCCGATCTCGTCTCTGACATTTCTACTGCCGACCCGGAGCCAAACGCCAAGCCTCGCCGACGTTGTCCGTAGCAAGAAGAAGGAGCACCACCAGAAAAACCAGCATCGTTCATCGAAGGACGTCCCGCAAGGGATTTTCGGCCCCCTCGAAAGGAGGCCACCCGAAGTCAAACCGTTGAACCCAGGAGAACATTCCCATTAGAACGCGAACCAGTAGATCCCCGGCGCAAATGGCCACTCCGTCGCCCGCCCCTTTCTGCTGGGCGAGGGCGGACGCCTGAACGAGCTACTCTCCCCGAAACAGTCGCACCAAGAAGCTCCACACGGCGGCCACCCGTGGTACATCGCGCAACGCCCGGTGCCCGACGAGCCAGAGTTCATCAACGGGCCAGCTCTTGGTGGAGCTCACCAGCTCGGACGAAAACTCGAGCGGCTGGAGATCCCACAGCTCCAAATAAGGTTCAGGAACGAGGACCGCTCCAACCCCTCGCTCCGCCGCACTCAACTGAACGTGGAAAGAGCTCGTTCGAAGCGCTACTTCCGCCTGCGCAGCATGCTTTTGCAACCAGCTCGAGGACTCCAAACTGGAAAGATCTCGATCCCAGGTGATCCAAGGGAGCTCGCTCCAGGCCCGAACTGGTTCCAGCTCCTGTTTCAACGCGGGCGCGGCTGCCGCCACCCAACGGGCGGTCGCTACCTTCGTGGCGAGCAATTCTGCTCCCCGAGAAGGCTTGAAACGCAAAGCGAGATCCGCTTCGTAGCGGGTCAGATCGAGCACGCGCGTCGACACGTCGAGCTCGATACTGATCGCCGGATGCAATTCCCTCAGCCGTGCCAGTGACGGTGCGACAAAGGCGTCGGCAACTCCTGGAGCAGCACTGATACGGACGACCCCTTCGGCTTCGGTCTCGACATCCGACGCGTCCCGAGTGAGCTGCCTATGAGCCGATTCCATGGTTTCCGCAGCCGGAAGGATCTGCTCGGCCACCTGAGTGGGCACCAGCCCTTGCCGGCCTCGCTCGAACAACCGTGCGCCCAGAGATTCTTCCAGTTGAGTCAATCGGCGACTCATCGTGGACGTGTCCAACCCCAAGCGGCGCGCCGCCTGTCCGAGATTGCGCAGTCGGTAAGCGCCGAGAAACACCGGTACGTCATCCCAACGCACATGCGCCGAGGGGCGCGAAAACACGGTCATGGCTGCGCCTTCATATTTTCTTGCTTTTTTACAATCACTAGTTGCGAAAATGCTCATTTCCTTGCGCCAATGCAAGCATCAACCTGAGGTCCATGACTCATGCCTCGTTCCCTTCTCCCCTTTCCCATTCGTCCTCCGAACTCCATGTCGTGCTCGGTGCCGGTCAAATTGGCCGGCGACTCACCGAGGAGCTGCTTGCACGTGGCCATCGCGTGCGCCTCGTCCGCAAAACGAAGACCGGCCCCTCGCACCACCCCCATCTCGAGCTCCAGAGCGGGGACATGAGCGACCTGTCCTTCGCCGCACAGGCCACTCAAGGCGCCAGCGTCGTCTATGACTGTACGAATCCGCCCTATGACCAATGGTCAAAGCTGCTCTTGCCCCTGGTTCGTGGGGTCCTCGACGCAACATCCCGAGCCGAAGCAAAGCTCGTAGTGCTGGATAACCTCTACGCCTACGGACTTGCCACAACTCCACTCACAGAGAACTCTCCGCTCTCTCCTCAAAGCAAGAAGGGCGAATTGCGAGCAAAAGCCCATGAGCTCCGCATCAAGGCCCACGAGCGAGGCGATCTGCAACTGACCGTAGCGCGAGCCAGCGACTTTTTGGGTCCCGATCTGCCACTGACGATGTTCGGTCACCGCACGTTCGAACGGCTCTTCGCCGGCAAGCCGGCCGAGTGCATGGGCAATCCCGACATGCCCCACTCCTACACCTTTGCACCCGACATTCCTCCGGCCCTCATCGTCCTCGGTCAGCACGACGACGCCCTGGGGCAGGTTTGGCACCTGCCCACTCCGCCTGCGGAAAGTTCACGAGCCCTCATTCAGCGTCTCGGCCGTGCACTCGATCTCGACGCGGAAATGGTGGGAGTCCCCAGAATCATCCTGCGTGCCATGGGTCTGTTCAGTCCCTTCATGAGAGAGGTCGCAGAAATGGCCTACCAGTGGGACGCACCGTTCATCGTCGACGACTCCAAGTTCAAGAGGGCATTCGGCGTCGCAGCAACCCCTCTCGATGATGCTGTCCACCAAACGGCTGATTGGGCACGGAAACAATTCCAAACCAGGGACGCCGCTTGATCCCACGTTCCTGGGAAGCAACTTGAGCCCCTCTCATTGGCAGTACTCTGGCGACCCGCTCCGTGGCTGGTACTGTCCCCGGTGGTGCCTCGCTTTTTCTTGGCTGCCGTGCTCGGTGCCCTCACCTCCTCTGCAATAGCCTTTGCAGATCCGCCTTCCTCTGCGTCCAGTGCGAGCGGTGCCACACGGCTGCAGCGCTCGGACGTCGAGGAGTCCCTCGCCCAAGAAGCTCTGCAAGCCTACGGTTGGGAAGAAGAACCCGACCCCGAAGGAAAGCGAATCGAGGCCATTGAAGTCTACGTCGCCGAGGTTTTTGACGAGCGAGATCCCGTCCCCAACTTCGTCAATATTTTTCACGTCAAAACCCGAGATCCCATCGTGCGCCAGGAGGTCCTTCAGCAAGTCGGGGACAAGTGGGAAGCCGGGCGCATTACGGAAACCGAACGCAACCTGCGCAAGATCCGTCAACACTCCGTTGCGAATGTCGTCGCCGCGCGGGGCTCCCAACCGAATACCATTCGACTTCTCATCGTGGTCAAGGACGTTTGGAGCCTGCGTCTCAATTCCGACTGGGAACAAGGGACGAGCGGTCTCGACTACCTGATCCTCAGCCCCAGTGAGGAAAACCTCGCGGGCCTGCGCGTCGCCCTCAAAGGCAACTTCATCCTGCAGAGAGATCGCTACTATGTTGGAGGAGGTCTGAGTTATCCCCGGATTGGGGGCTCTCGCTATTCCGTAGCGATTGGGGGAGGTCTGTTTCGTGAGCGATTCACCGGGGCCCCGGAAGGCAGCTACGGGTCGTTTGAATTCAAGCTGCCTCAGTACTCCCGCCTCTCGAAGTGGGCCTACGGTGCAGAGGCCTCCTGGCAGTTCAGCAAGGCTCGAGAGTATCGACGCGGAGAAATCGCAACGAACACTGTCGAGCTTCCGGACGGAACCACGGAGCTCGTCCCGAGGATCTATCACACAGACGATATTGAAGCGGACTACTGGGGGCTTCGCTCCTGGGGGCTTCTCCACAAGCTCGACCTGGAGTTCCGGATTTTCATCGATCATCGGCGCTACCGTCTTCCGCTGGAAAACCGAAACTCCCCAGCAGCTCTCGAAGTTTTCGAAGAACAGTACCTTCCCGTAAGCGATCGGCGCATCAGTCCTCTGATCAACCTGAGCGTCTACGAAACACGCTTTCTTCGCACCTTCAACATCGAAACGCTGGGCCTCCAGGAGGACATCCGCCTCGGTTATGGTATTTCCACCAGCCTCTTTGCCGGCTCATCCGCCCTCGGCTCCACCCGGAACTTCGTGGGAACCAACGTCAAGATGAGCTACACGCTCCCACTCGGTACGGGACTGCTTCACGCCGGCGTGCGCAATCGCATCCTCGTCGGAGACAAGAATCGACACGAGGGCTACTTCTCGGCCAGAACCCGGGTGGTTTCGCCCTCCCTCGATTTCGCGCGACTTCATTTCGATAGCTATGTGGGACTGCGTTACATGGACTATCTCAATGTATCTCCGTTCTACCTCGGTGGCACGAATCGCCTGCGAGGCCACCCCGCCGGATCTCTTGCCGGCAAAAACATCTTCGTGAGTAATTTGGAATTGCGCACGTTCAGCATCAACATTCTCTCTGCCGAGGTGGGACTCGCCGCCTTCTACGATGTGGGAGATACCGCCTATGAAGGGGAGCCCTTCGTGTTGCGTCAGGGTCTCGGTGCCGGGGTTCGAGTCCTGTTTCCTCAAGCCGAGCGCACGGTCATGCGCTTGGATTGGGGCTTTCCCCTCGGAAACGGCCTGGATCCGTGGCCCGGCACCTACGTGTTCACCTTCGGTCAGGCGTTCCCCTTCCCAACTCCGCGTGGAGCAGACGACGTCTTCCCGGACTGAGCTGGCCGGACTGAACTGGCCGGACTGAACTGGCCGGACTGAACTGGCCGGACTGAACTGGCCGCTCTCGTCTCAACGAACCCAACGCTCAGGTTCCTCGATCAGGTGACACAAGGAAAGCCGCGAGTCTCTCCAATGTCTCTCTGGTGTCTCGCTGCTGCAGCGCTCCCAAGCGTAGGGACAGCGGGTATGAAAGCGGCACGCCGGAGGTGGAGCCTCCGGCGATGGGATATCCCCGAGCACGCGGGCTTGCACTGGCTGGGCGTCCGGATCGGCCGACGGCACCGCACTGAGCAAACCTTCTGTATAGGGGTGCAAGGGATTCTCGAAGAGTTCCTCCGTCTGCGCCTGCTCGACGATCTGCCCCAAATACATCACTGCCACCTCATCGGCAAGATGCCTCACGACAGACAAATCATGGGTAATAAAAAGATAGGCAATCCCCAACTCCTCCTGAAGATCGGCAAGCAGATTGAGCACCTGGGCCTGAATGGAAACGTCCAATGCCGAAACGGCTTCGTCGCAAACGAGCACATCGGGTTCGACAGCCAAGGCTCGTGCCACGCCGATTCGTTGCCGCTGCCCTCCAGAGAACTCATGAGGAAAACGCCGCAAATGATCGGGGCTGAGGCCTACCCGCCTCAAGGCCTCCGCCGCACGCTCGCGGCGCTGCTCCTTCGTTTCGCCCAGTCCAAAGGAAGCGAGCCCCTCCTCGATGATGCCAAGAACGCGCATCCGCGGGTTGAGCGAAGTCATCGGATCCTGAAACACCATTTGGAGGTGGCGGCGAACCGGCCGGAGCTCTCGTTCCGACAGACCGAGCAGCTCCCTTCCCTCGAAGAGCACCGAGCCCCCGCTCGGCTCGACCAAACGCAGAATAGAACGACCCACGGTGGTTTTGCCGCATCCCGATTCTCCCACGAGAGCCAGGGTCTTTCCTCGGTGCAAATCGAAGCTCACACCGTCGACGGCTCGCACGTTCCCCACCACCCTGCGCAGAACGCCTTTCCGAATCGGAAACCAAGTCCGTAGATCGCGCACCGAGAGAAGCGGCTCGCTCATGTCTCCCTCCCGGCAGGTTCATCGTCCTCGGAATCACCAGCACTCCGGCGCGCCCGATTTTGCTCGGCAAAAGCGTCGGCCCCCTGACCGCGCCGGAAACATGCCACCTGGCGGGACTCCGCCATTTCGAGCGTGGGCTCGGACTCGGCGCACCCAGCAAGCGCCTCGGGGCAACGATTGCGGAAGCGGCACCCCGAGGGCCAGTCCTCCGGCGACGGGACAGAGCCCTCGATTTCGTAGAGGCGACTCTTGCTGTCACTGCGCCCCGGCAATGCACCGAGCAGCCCCTGCGTGTAGGGATGCTGAGGAGCCGCGAGTACGCGTTTTCGGGCCCCCATTTCCACAATCCATCCGGCATACATCACCGCGATGTCATCGGCCATTTGATTGACCACACCCAGATCGTGGGTAATGAGGACAATGGCAGTCTTGAATTCCTCCTGCAGCTGTCTCATCAATTGCAGAATTTGGGCCTGAATGGTCACATCGAGCGCGGTCGTGGGCTCGTCGGCCAGAAGCACCTTGGGGCGGGTGACCAG
>CAYTRQ010000179.1:0-11215 GCA_964440025.1 uncultured Polyangiaceae bacterium
GGCCCTTTCCTACCAATGGGAGATCATTGACCAAGATTGTGATGCAATTGTAGCAAATCCCACCTATGCGTATGAGGGCACAGACCAGAAAGTCTTTTCCTTCATGCCTGCTCGCCCCGCAACCTATCGCATCGGCCTCGATGTCACATTCGACAACGGAAAGTCAGAGGCTTGCGAGTTCGAGGTGCAGGTTCCCGGCCGAGGCCTGCGAGTCGAGCTCTGCTGGAACACCAACACCTCCGTCGACCTCGATCTTTATCTGCACACCCCGCAGAACACCAATCCGTTCTTCTTGCCAACTGCGTCCGAGCCCATCGATGGCCTCAACGGCGACACCTGCAACCCCGTCAACTGCCCAGCGCAGACACGCTTCAATCTTCCAAGAGCCGATTTTGGCTATCCAGACTCGCCGCTCTCCTATTGCCGTTCGGGACCATCCGCCGAAGAGTTCCTCGCTTTGGGTCGTTGTCCCAATCCTCGCGCGGGAGTGGACAACAATCTAACATTGTCAAGCGGCACTGCGGAAATCATTCAAATCGACGATCCACCGGTTGGTGATACTTTTCGTCTGATGGTGCACAACTTTTCCAACGGTGCCTCCGCCCCCTTCGTGTTCGTCTACTGCGGGGGGCAGCGCGCTGCGGAACTGCTTCCACCTGATCTTCCGGTTCAATTTCGCAACGACTCTCCCGGCACTTTTGGTGTCATGTGGCGGCCTGCCGACGTTTCCATTCGCTCGAGCAACGGCTCGCAGAGAACCGCTTGCAGTGTGACTCCCTTGACCCATCCGCAGAGCGACGGTCCGTATGTGACGATCGACAACCCTTCGTATTGAAGCAGTCTCAACCGCTCTCTGCCCATGCCGACGTCCACCTACATTTGACGACGCCCAGCTAGAAGCCACGGTTGTTGAGGCGCATTGGGCAGCAAAAACAACGACATCAAGAAGAGGGTCCCCACTGCCAAACACGTCGAAATGATTCAAGAACTTCTCCAGCTCCTTCACCGAGTCACGCCCATCGTCCCGATCCGATCCTAGCAACCCATGAAGTCCGAAGACTTCAGTTTGCAAAACCTTGAACGAGACTCCGCTCGATAGAAGAATGTCCACAGCGGCAGCGAAAGAGCAAAGGCATCTACGATTTTGGCATCACGGTTTTCGGACTCAGTTTCGCACCGGCCCGTCTGCGTCGGACGGAAATCCCGCAGAGCGCTCTGGTTTTTCGCGATCTTCAGCAGTGGCTGCATTTTCTCTCCCTCAAGCCAGAGCCCCTCCGCCGGAAGCGAGTACGGACAGGCAGCGCTCGCAGCAGCAACGCACGTGGCTCTGACTGGCGTTCATCGTGCCGTCACCGGCTCATGCTGGGGTGAGTGCTCGCCCGGCCACTATTGCAATCGAGAGACTGGCCTTTGTGAGCGGGGAGAGTGTCTTCCACCCTGTGAAGAAGGGCACACGTGTGTGCGGCTTTCCGTTGGTTTGACATGCGTTCCGAGCAACGCTCGATCAGAGGGAACCGGGAATTCGACTGTCAGCGCGCCACCAAGCCTCCCCCACTCCACCCAGGCAACAGGGGGTCTAGGAGGAGCTTGGTATGGTCCCTAAGATTGACCTCAACGAGCGAGTGCGAAAGTCGATCGCTCGGCAGCAAGCAAAAATGGGAGCGCTAGCGGGCATTTCGACGCTCATCGCTAGCGGTCTTTTCTTGATCTCCTGCCAATCCGATGGGGTGAAACCGGCGAACGGAAACTCGACGGCCGGGTCGAGAGGCAATCAAGACGAACAACCCTGCGGGACGGAGCAGTGTGATTCTTCCTCCAGCTCGGGAGGGATGCCCGGAGACGGCCAAAATTCAACGGCTAGCGGTGGAATGACTTCGACCGGCGGGGCCGGTCGTGGCGGCACAACGGCCGGGGGAACAGAAAACGGTGGCACTGCGGCTCAGAGTGGCGGAACCGGCTCAACCTCCAGCAAGGACATGGGCGTGGGCGGAAATGCCGACTCCTCTTCAGAAGCCAGTGTGGAAATCATTGGCCGTCGTTTGTTTCTTGGCGGGGAGCCGTTCTACATCCGTGGCGTCAATTGGAATCCAGTACCGCCGGGGGGCACTCATCCCAACGATTTAGACTACTCAGGATTTGCCGACAGAGACATCGAGCTCATGCAAGATGCCGGCATCAACACCATACGGACCTACGAGCGCATCGAGGAGACTGCTGTGCTCGACAAACTTCATGCCGCTGGCATCTACGTATTTTCCACCGTCTATGGCTGGTGGCAGGACGACCCGAGCGTAGTTACGGCGCGCGTCAATGCGGTCAAAGACCACCCCGCAATCATGGGCTGGGTTCTTGGCAATGAATGGAATTACAATCAGCTGTACTCTGACGGGCAGATCTCTACGGAGCAAGCTCGGGACCAGATCAACGCCGCCGCAGCCTACATCAAGGCAGCAGACAGCGAGCATCCGGTCGTCAGCATCTATGGCGAAGTCGACGGCTTGTCCGAAATGGTTGCCGCCATGCCAGATATCGATATGTGGGGCATCAACAGCTACCGCGGTATCAGCCATGGCGACCTATTTTCCACCTGGGAAAGTATTGCCGACAAGCCAATGTTCCTGGGGGAGTACGGGGCGGATGCATACAATGCCGATATCGGATCCTATGATCCCGAGAGCCAAGCAGCGGCAACGCTTGCTCTCACCCAAGAAATCATGAACAACTACATTACCGATTCGGGAGGGGTCACTGTTGGTGGATTCTTGTTCGAGTTGGCGGACGAATGGTGGAAGGACACCAACGGATCGCCCGACGTCCAGGATGTAGGCGGCATAGCTCCAGGCGGCGGTCCCTATCCCGACCAGACCTTCAACGAAGAGTATTGGGGAATCGTCGATATCGAGAGAACCCCTCGTCCAGCTTATCATGAGCTCAAGTCTCTCTACTCTCCCGAGTGAACCCGGCCGTTCGAATCCGCCTCCCACTGAGTCTGCTGAGCAGACTACAGATGATAATTATATGAAAACGAGACAGCCGCATGCAACTAGAAGTATTCGAACAACGCGATCTCGATGAGTCCATCACACTGATCGCCCGCGCCATGGACGACGATGAAGGCCGGTGGGCGAGGGTGACGGCAGAGTTTCATCTGGCCTGTCGACGGAACGGTTTGAATGACGGCAGGCAGTATTGGGTCTACCGCGAGGGAGGTGTTATCCGCGGAGTGATCGGCCTTCATCACTACGTTTGGGGACCTTCCGAAAATGCATGGTTGGCTTGGTTTGCCGTTGACCCGACGTCCCAAGGTCAACGAAAAGGAACGGAGATGCTGAGCCAAATGGAAAACGAGGCCCGCCGGCAAGGGTTCTCGAAGTTATTCGTGGAAACGTATGCCTCCGACACCTTCGAAAAGGCGCGCCATTTCTACTCGAAACGTGGCTACTCCAAAGTAGGTCAGGTTGACCAGTATTTGCCAGATGGAAGCGCGATGATCGTGTTCATGAAACGGCTCGAGCCACAGCCGTCGTGAACCATCCGAGACTTGCGGAAGACGGGCCCACGTGCCACGTACCGCGGGCTGTGGCAAAGTGATCATGGACTCGGCCCGGTTCACTGATCTCAGCAAAGAGAAAGCTCAACCTATGGATGTCACTATTCGAGACAACGCAGACCTGACGGAGAGTGCCGTGGTCGCGCTGTACCGTTCCTGCAACTGGTCTGCAGCAGAAAAGCCGAAGGAACTCATGAAAGCCCTGGCAAACTCTGACGCGGTCATTACGGCATGGCAAAACGAGCGTCTTGTCGGACTGGTCAATGCGATTTCAGACGGAGCTCTGGTGGTCTATTATCCTCACCTCCTCGTAGCTCCAGATGCACAGCATCATGGCATTGGCTCCACTTTGCTAGCTCGCATCCAAGAACGCTATCATGGTTTTCATCAGCAGGTGCTCCTTGCCTACTCCCATGCTGTAGGCTTCTACCAGCGCAGTGGATTCGTGGTTGCACAAGGGATGGTGCCCTTTTGGATTTATCCGTCGGCTCAATCCGAGCAGGCTGGTTGAGTGCAACAAGGTAAGGGGATCGAGAGCACAAACTCATGACGCGAAAGCAGATCCTCGTTATTTTCTCGGTCGCCACCGTGGCGCTGGCAGCCGTCGTCTCCTGGGCAATCGTGCGGACCCTTCCGAGCGCCCCTCGAGGAACTGCCGAGCGCGTCGCGTATCGGACCCCCTCCTCGGATCCCGGAGAATCGCTTCCCAAGCTCTGGGACGTCCCCCATTTCGAATATCCCGATCAAGACGGCAGAACTATCCGCAAGCAAGATCTCGAGGGACATGTTTGGATTGCAGATTTCATTTATACGAGTTGCGTGACAGCCTGTCCCATCCTCACCGCGAGGATGGTATTGCTTCAACGAACGTTGGCGAACGCGGGGGTTCGATTCGTGTCGTTTTCCGTCGATCCGAAGCACGATACCCAGGAGGTTCTCGCTCAGTACAAAAATAAGTGGAACCAGGGCGAGACCCGATGGTCTTTGCTTCGTCCCGGAACGGAAGAGCTCGAGGAGCTTGCCACAGGAATGAAGATCGCGGTCGAAGAAACGGACGACCCACGCGATCCGATCCTGCACAGTCGTCTCTTCTTTCTAGTGGATCGAAAAGGAGTGGTTCGAGGGACCTACAATAGTGGCGACCCCCAGGCTCTCTCAAAATTGGTCCGCCATGTGCGGCGGCTGGCTGGACGAGCCTCCCCCAACGTAGACAAGGACGCTACGGGAAGCGAACTCTATGCTTCACTCAGCTGCTCGGCATGCCATTCCGATCCGCGCCTGGCTCCCCCGCTGATGGGCCTTTTGGAAAAGCGTCGCCAGTTCGAAGAAGCAGAGCCCTTAACCGCCGACAGAACCTACCTACGACAATCTTTGCTGTCCCCAGGCAAGAAGGTCGTCGCGGGCTATCTCAACCTGATGCCAAGTTATGACGACCACCTCTCCGAGGCACAACTGAAGCGTCTCCTCGATTATGTCGAGGGTCTTGCCGCGAAGGACAACGCTGCTGAGCTCGATAACTCTGATGCCACATCAGAACAGCCCGTAGCCACTGTGACCGATCCCGTCTGTGGAATGAAAGTTCGAGCCACGCAAGACACCCCGAGCGCGAGCCATCGGAATCAAACATTTCACTTTTGTTCCTCCGTCTGTCGCGAGCGGTTTGTAGCTCACCCAGAAGAATACGCTTCCGGCGCAGTACCATAAGTTCGTCTTGAGGCCGTCTGGAACAACACCCGCTCAAGGCAGGAACGCTACGTCGGTAACATATTCATTCGTCTCGAACGAAGCATTGGGATCATCGAGAGATGTGATCACCTCGCCCTCAATCGTGAGGCTGTCGAACGTCACGCCGTTGATGAAGTATTCTTGACCATAGTAGGGGTCGGACTCGTTCCAATTGTGGATATTGCCCTGCATCCGGAGTGAAGCGCTCTCCGCCGAGGAGAGATTGAGCACGGAAGTGTTCGTCACCGTGCAAATTCCCGGATTGGTGCGCCAGGTAATGGCCTCAGGATCCATGTTGAAGTCCACCAGTCGACCCGAAACGGATTCCACACGGATATCCTCGAAGACAGTGCCGGTGATTTCGGCGGTGTCCACGGCATCGATCACAAGGCCGCGTCCCGCCGTAATCACGTCGATATCCCGATAGACGATATTACTCATGGTCTGGCCAAACGTCTTCGTTCCGACCTTGCATGCCGAAGAAGCGCTATGACAGACGACGTCCTCATGGGAAATTTCGGCGACGTTACGATAGGCTCCCGTCGTAGGATCGACGATACCCTCAACTTCCATTTCGTCGGGAATGTCGTCACTCTTGACCGCCATGCAGTCATCGCCAGTGTAAAGGAACGCATTCTCCAGGCTCGAGTTGGTACAGTTGTTGAAGTCGACGCCATCCGTCTCGTTCCATTCTCCAGCGAGCTGATTGTTGATGACCTTGTAATTTCTGATGCTGATATTATCGCTACGATAGATCATCGTATTCCAGAAAGCCGAATCGCGAGAGATAACGCCATCGACAACGCAGTCCGAGCTATTCTCGATCTTCACGAGGAACATCTTTCGTTCCGAGCCTTGGAGCTCAACCCCATTGCCATCGAGGGTACCGCGCCCCATCAGCCGAGCGTTAGAAACGCCACTCATCACGATGAAGCCGTGACTAGCGCCCTCGATAACGGTCAGACCTTCGGCATTAGACAGAAGATCTGCCTGAGGAGTCGCGTTCTTCAGGACGGCTCCCTCCGCAAGGTAGAGCGTCATGTCATCTTTGAGTGAAAGCGATCGGGTGAGATATGTGCCCTCCGGTACATAGAGAATGTTCCGAACAGCTCCCGAGGCTTCATCGATCGCCTCTTGCAGGACCGCGCTGATCTCGGTGCCTCCCGTGCTATCGACCCCGTCATAGTCCATGAGGTTTCGCACATTGCTGTCGCCCAACTCGGGAACCTCCTCCTCAGGCGGATCAACGAGCACGAAGAGACGTTCCTCACCGGGAACTTCCAAAATCAAGTATGCAGGCTCATTCACCGAGAAGGAAAGGACTCCCTCGGTCAGCGTACCTGAAATGCCCTCACTGGCCGGACTGAGAGTATACTGTTCGATGGGCTCGTCCATGCTGACTTCGAAAGTCGTGCTCGATCCCGGATCATCGAGGCGAACATAGTTGACAGGAACATCGAACTTGCCAACCCGCTGCACAGACAGCTCTGTCCCATTGGCGGTGACCGTGTAGGGACTTTTCTGGTTTGCATCTTCGCCATTCGGGTCCTCGGAGCTGTCTGTATCCTCCGTACCAATCTGCCGAATCTCGAGATTGTCGATACAAAAGGAGATCTCGTCTCCTAGAGCTGCGGTTTCCGCATTGATGATGGTTTGGATACGGACAACGTCGAACGCCCAATCGCCCGGATTTTCGTCAAAACCGCTATAAGAAATCAAACCGTCAGTCGTGTTGATCGGCGTGGTCAATCGAACCCACTGCTCTTCTTCTAGTGAACTGGAATACCACGCAGAATAGATAGGAGTGAAATTCTCAGTTTCGAATAAGCTAAATTGGACATTGGGCCCCTTCTCATAAGTCTCTGTAGGGACATAGACGTCAAAGGCCACCTCGTAGTCCTCGCCACTCATATCCGTGTGTTGGTCGAGCGCGAGCTCGAATTCCACACTGAACCCATAGCCGTTGTTGTCCGCCGCCCGACCTTGAATCCAAAGGCACTCTTGCCCGTCGACATTAGCCAACGTGCCATTTTTGTCATAGGCTGAGGCATCTCCGTTGGTGACATTGAAACCTCGGGATCCGGGCTCCCAATCATCGAAACTCTCACTCATCGCAACCGTCGGATCTGTACTACTTCCCTCCGCATCGTTACCTCCCGCAGCGCCCATGGAGGCTCCTCCCATCGCGGGAGCCCCTCCCATGGCGTCTTCAACAATGGGCTCATCCCCCACACAGGAGGTTGCCATCAAGGGCAGTGTTACTGAGACGGAAATTGCGAAAAGCGACAGCTTTATAGTACGTGAGTTTTTCATAAGTTTATCTGGACACTCTCCCTGAGGCATCGCCGGCAGCGAGAGCTTCAACCTCTGCAACCGAGACGAGGTTGATGTCACCAACGATCGTGTGTTTGAGGGCAGACGCCGCCGCCGCGAATTCCACCACCTCCTCACGGGGCTTGCCTTCAAGCATGGCATGAATCAGCCCGGCGCCAAACGAATCCCCGGCACCGACTCGGTCAACGATACTGATATCGTAGCGCCGGCTGAGAGAAACTCCATCCCGATCGGTAAGGAGTGCGCTCCAACCATTCTGGCTGGCGCTCAAGCTTTCACGAAGTGTGATGCCTACATAACGGACAGCCGGAAAGCGCTCAAGGATCTGGCTGGCGACTTCGGCATAGCTTTCAGGGGCCAAACGGCCTCCGGTCACGTCAGCGTCACGAGCCCGGATCCCGAGCACTTTGGCGGCATCCTCCTCGTTGGCGACAACGACATCGGTATCTTCCAAAAGCTGAGGCATCACCTGCTGCGCTTGCTCAGGAGTCCAGAGCTTTTTTCTGTAGTTGAGATCGAGGGAAGTCGTCAGTCCTGATTTCTTTGCTTGAGTGAGCGCCTCCCTCGTGGCCCTGGCTGCCTCGGGGGAAAGCGCAGGAGTGATGCCCGTGGTATGTAGCCAATGAGCGCCATCGAAGGCTCGCGTCCAATCGAGCTGCCCCGCATCGAGCTCACTCATGGCCGAACCTGCTCGATCGTAGATCACCTGGGACGCACGCTGGCTTGCTCCTGTTTCCAGAAAATAGATACCGATACGACTGCCTTTTCGGAGGACGCAGGAAACGTCGACCCCCCACTTCCTGAGCTCGGCAAGCGCCCAATCGCCAATCGGTCCCTCGGGCAGCGCGGACACCCATCGTGCGTTGTGACCGAAACGAGCCAAGCTGGCGGCTACGTTGGCTTCACCGCCGCCAAACGAGGATTCGAGCCGGCTCGCTTGGCCAAAACGCAGGAATCCTTCTGGTTTGAGACGGAGCATCAGCTCCCCGAACGTGACGACGGTCTGCATGAAACTTTTCTCCTTCTATGATAGAAGTTGGAGCCAGGGTGGCGATATCGATAAGAGAAGGCCCACCAAGGAACCCAAAGAACCGATGCCGAGGTTTAGCGAGCGCGATACCGAGATAGCGCTTCTGCAAAGCCCCTCGCCGCACTCGTCATGTCCTCGTAGCTTCCCCGGAGCAAGCTTCCTCCTGCGCCGACCGCTAGAGCCCCCGCGTCCAGCCATTCATGGAGATTGTCGGCCGTGATCCCTCCTGTGGGCATCAGCGGGATATGGGGAAGTGGACCACGAATGGCCTTGAGATAGCTGGGGCCCAGCGCGGCAGCTGGGAAAAGTTTGATAGCCGGTGCACCAGCACGAAACGCCGTATGGATCTCCGTTGGCGTGAAAGCTCCCGGCAAAAGAGGAACACCGCGTTGGCGAGCCAAGCTCATCAGGCTGGCGTCGAAGTGAGGACTCACCAAAAATTGGGCTCCAGCGGAACAGGCGGCTTCGAGCATTGAAGCGTCGAGCACGGTTCCGGCACCGACTAAGGCGTCGTGGTGAGCTTCGCGTAAAGTCACGATGGCCTTCTCGGCTTGAGGCGTCGAAAAGGTGATTTCGATGCCAACAAGACCGCCCTTGAGGAGAGCCCGAGCAGCTTCGACCGCTGCCTCCGCGGACGCCGCTCGAATCACCGCCACAACGCCCACTCGTTTCAGTTGGCTCAATAGGGGGGATTCGGGTTCAACCATAGCGGTCTGTCGATTTCACCATTCGAATTGGTGCACCATAACGTGACGATAGCGCTGTCCTGGCCGCAGGAGGACCTGGTCGCGCCATTGGGGCACATTGATCGCATTGGGAAATGCCTGGGTTTCAAGGCAAATGCCCGCATGGCGACCATAGGTGACCCCTTTCCCCGTGAGATGACCATCGAGGAAATTGCCGGTATAAACCTGAACGCCCGGCTGATCGGCGGACAGCTCGAGGCGACGTCCCGACTCGGGCTCGATCAGGCATGCCACGGGGCGGACCTCTCCTTGCGGACCCCGCACGACGAAATTGTGATCGTAGCCGGGCGGATCACCATTGACCTCATCAAGAGCCTGGAGACGACGCCCCTGGCGGAAATCAAAAGGCGTATGATCGACGCTTTCAATCCTTCCGTCAGGCACCACAGGATCGCCAGGCGTGTATTCGTCTGCAAAAACCTGGAGCTCATGGCCTTCAACAGTTCCTTCTGCGTGACCGGCAAGATTCCAATAGCTGTGGTGAGCCATGCTGACGGGGGTCGTTGCGTCCGCCTCCGCCTCCATTTCTATCCGTAGCTGATTGCTGTCCGTGAGTGCGTAAAGAACGGTCCCCGTCACTTGCCCAGGGTATCCTTCCTCACCATCCGGAGAGACATAAGTGAGACGCACCCGCGCTTCGGTTCGTGATGGTTCGGGCTTCGACTGCCAGAGAACCTTGACCCAGCCGTTGTCACCACCGTGAAGATGGTGGGGAGGATCGCTGGGATGGAGGGAATAGCTGCGCCCTTCAAGCTCGAAGTTGGCATTTTCGATTCGATTGGCTACGCGACCAACAATGGCACCGAAAAAGGTGTCGCACTCAAGGTAGCCGCCTAAATCGTCAAAGCCGAGAACGACGTCGTCCACTTTACCCGTACGGCTGGGGACGAGCAGGCGGCGCAAGATGGCCCCATAGTCGAGGACATCAAGGCTGAGCCCCGAAGAATTCTCGAGAGTCGTGCAGTGAACCGTACGGCCGTGGAGGGCCCCAAATGGAGCGACATGAACTTCAGCCATATGCGACTAGTGTGCTGATCCCGAGGGCATCGGTCACGGCGACGCGTTTTGAGGCGTCATGGCAGGCCATAGAAGCCCTCCAGGCGAGCAGCAAAGCGACAGCGGACGAGCGACGTCCTCAACTTTCACGACGAAAACAATTTTGCGGTTGCCTCTTCGAGCAGAGCAAGGCGTTCCCGGTAGATAGCAGCATTTTCCACATGAGGTTCGGTGACCCCCGGTTCGAGAGCCACGAATTCCTGCGCTACGCCATCGGCACTCACTGCTTCTCCCGCGTCGCGCCTTGCGACCCAATAGGCCTGAATAGCGCCCCCCAGGGCTGCGGACTCGGGCTCGACGAGTACCCGCACGGCAGCGCCAAGGCTGTCCGCCAAAATCTGACGCCAGAGCGGATTTTTCGAGCCTCCCCCCACGACCCGCACCGATTCAACCGAAAGGCCGAGTCGCTTCATTCGCTGGATCCCCGAGACCAACCCCAACGTCGTGCCTTCGATGGCCGCTCGGAATAAGTGACCTGCGTCCAACAAACCTGGACGCAACCCCAACAGGGTTCCAGTTGCGTGAGGAAGGTTGGGAACACGCTCCCCTTGAAAGTACGGAAGCATGACCAGACCGTCAGAACCGGCTGGCACCTTCTCCGCCTCTCGAGTGATTTCTTCGTGATTCAGATGAAACGCAGCCCTGACCTCTTCGGTAACCCCAGTAACGTTCATGGTGCAAAGCAATGGCATCCACGCACCCGTGGAGTCGCAGAAACCAGCTATTAGCCCTTCCGGATCGATTACGGGGGTCGTCGAATACGCAAAGACCGTC
>CAYTRQ010000180.1:0-11196 GCA_964440025.1 uncultured Polyangiaceae bacterium
CTGGTACCACGAGAGGGCTTTCTGGTACTGCCCCGCCAGCCGATAGGCGTCGCCCAGCATAAGATGCGCTGGGACGTTCGTGTTGTCGTAGCGAACAGCCATCTCCAAATGAGGAGCCGCCCCTTTGGCATTGCCCGCCTCGAGCATATACGTGGAGAGTCCCAAGTGGGCCCGAACGAGATCGGATCTTTGGGAAAGTGCCTCCCGATAGGCCTCCATCGCCGGACCCCGCAAGTCTCGGGCAGCATAGATATCACCCCTGAGAAGGTGCGCCTGAGCGTTCGTCGGATCTCGGGGGGGATTGGAGTCGCCATATCCGTCCAAAATGCCCTTCAAAGTATAGAGTGCGAGATCTTGGCGCCGAGCCCGGTGATGATCACGGGCTAAGGCCACCATCGCCGGTCGATAGTCGGGATCCTCCTTGAGAGCGCGCTGCGCCAGCCGCTGGGCATCCCCAGATTGCTTCTGCAGGCTCTTGATTTCGGCCATCATCGTAAGGAGAGGGGCCTTCCGCTCAGAGGAGGCAAGCGCAGAACGGAGCTTTCCTAATGCCGCGTCGCGACGACCGGACTCCGCCAAAGAGAGAGACCAGGCGAGTCGCGCCGGCGTGAACGTCCGAGACACGGCCAGCGCCCGTCGGTAGCTCCGTTCTGCCATCCGGCGCTTTCCGAGTCGCTCCCAAATCGTGCCCAAGGCATAGTGCGCGACCGGAGAGTTGCGCTCCTCTTTGGTTGCCGCCAAGAACTTCGCGCGGGCAGTCTGTAGGTCCCCCGATTGAAAGGCATTCCATCCCGCTTGAACGAGATTGGCACCGCGCCCCTTCACCTGGCGCGCCCACCTTTCGGAAACGAGAGGTAACGGATCCGGCATCCTATCGGAATCGGGAGAGACAAAGACCCCAGGTCTCATCCGCTGGAACATGCCTGGCCGATAGTTCACCTGCTGATTCCCCGCAGTGTATTCACTCATTTTGGCTTCCCCAATGACGTCCGTCATAAAAGCCAATCGACGAATAGCGCGGGTCACCTCAGATGCAGAAAGGTTGTACCGTTTGGCAAGCATCACCGCGGCAGCATACCGATCCACCACGATTCGGTCGGCGCTGTCCAACTCCTGATCTCGCTTTTTACGCCAGGCTTCACGAACTGCAAGACGGATTCGGTCTGCCTTGTCGAGCAACTCCTGGTTGTCGCTGTTCTCCGCCACACGCAGCGCCCTTTCCTGAGCAGGAGTAAACATTTCGAGCTCGGGCGGCCTGGTGTTGTAAAGGCCCGTTCGAAGAGAATCGTAGAGTGAACCTTGACGAGCAATGGCGATCGTCGCCCACTTGCGTGAAGCATACTCGTCAACGACAGCCTGGAGCCTCTTATACCAATCCTCTGCCAACTTCGCGGCTTCGGCATAGTCTTCAATGACTTCCACAGGAGTTCCCTGATACCGCTGATGTCCGGTTTCGTAGTCGAAACTGCCACGCAACTCCTCATCAATGAGCGTATATTCGGCCTCGGCCGCCATGCTCGCTTCCTTACTTCCCAGGGCGGCACTTCTCCCATCTCGCTTGGGGGCTGCCTGCCGATAGCGAGAAAAGGCCGCCATGGTATTTTCCCACCAGAATGCTTCATTGGAGGAATTCGCCGCCCTTCGCGCTACCGCAGCGTGATACGCCGCCCGCACCACATAGCGGGCTGCCGGCTCCCATGTCTTATTTTGCTTGTAGTAGCGGTCCATCGCGGAGATGACGCGACCTCGAGCAGCACGATTCGCTCCCTTGTCTGGGCTCGAGGGGTCCCAATCCTTCAGCGCGCCGCTTGCGATCAAGAAGTCCGACTCGGCCGTTTCTTCAGCGGTAGCCCCCAGCTCAACGAACTTCTCGTGAGCCTTTTCAACCCCCGCATCGTCGTTCAAGTTGATATAAAGTCGAAGCGCCTGTTTGGCCGCTTGCTTGCGCTCATCGGTCGGAAAACGTTGCACCGAAGCGATCCGATCGAAGGTCTCGGCAGCATTCGGATAATCGAAAAATAGAACGTAGGCACTCGCCAGGGCCTCATAGGCCTTGGAAAGGAAACTGAGCCGCTGCCGATAGCGTGATTGATCCGTATCTTGAAGTTGATTGAGAGTACCGGCATCTCCGTATTCATCGATGAAGACCGAATAGAGCCGAATTGCCTTGTCGTACTCCCCTACTTGCTTGTAGGCGTAGGCGCCGTTCATCGCGGCTTCCGGTGCCTCGTCGCGATCGGGTGCCTCATTGAGCGCCTTGCGATAGGCAGCAGCAGCCTCGCGCCACGCCTGCTCCCGTGCGGAGCCCTCGTCCATTTTCGCCGCTCGATCGAAAAGATCTCTTGCCTCGAAATAGGCCACTCCCTGGCGGACAGGAGTACGGATGGCTTCCTCGGCTACGCGAGTCTCCTCATCAACCGCACAACTTTTCGATTCGACGAGCATGCGACTCTGACTCGCATTGCCCTCGAAATTACTCATGCTGACAAGGCGTTCCCACGCCTTATATCCCCATTCGTTTTTTCCGCAGTATCTCCGATAGATGGGGATGTAGCGACGCCTGGCCTCCTCGAACTGCCCGTAGACAAAGAAGTAGTCCGCTGCCTGCAGAGCATACATCAAGCCATTCTTTTCAGGATCGGAGTCCAACGGAATGCGTGCATTGTATTCATCACGAGCACAGACCGCCCTTTCCACCGCAGAAGGCAAGCGCGTTTTTTGCACCTTGCGCTCGCCATCAATCATGGTGAAGGAAACCTCCTTGCGACGCTGTAATCCTGCAGAACCTCCGCTTTCCTGATAGACTCGATCTTTGGCGTCGAGCACCTTCTCGGCCAACGTCACCGCATAGTAGGCCGCCGGTTGCTCATACCGCTCCCCCTCATTGGAATCACGAACCGCCGCCGCCGCTTCCCAGGCAACCCGAACCTCGTCGGGATGGGGGACGCGCCCGAGGCGAACCTGCAAAACGGCGGCCCAGAAGTGCGCATCGGCCAGCCAAAAACGACTTTCATAGGTGTCGGCAGCCTGTTTGTCCTGAGCCAACACTCCCGCCCAGCCCTGCGCCGCAAGCCGATAAGCCTCCATCGCGCGTTCGAGCAATGCTTGTCTCTGGCCCTGATTCGACAGCTGCATAGCACGCTCCTTGAGAGCGCGCGCCCGGTTGGTGTGATCCGCCGCTGCCTTTCTCAACCCCTCACGAACCAATTTCCTCGCCGCCCTCAGCGCCTTGGGGTTGTCGCGATTCGCTTGCATCCACCGGCTCTTTTCCACGTAGGCCGAGAGCGACGTGCGAGCTTCGAGAGCCTTTCGTGCATACTCCTTTCTCGCTGCAGAGTCCGGTGGAGCCAGCCGCGCGAGCCGATCGTAGAGCCCAGCAATACGACTGATCATTTGAGGCACCTCACGATCGAGCGGGAACTTCTGCACCGCGAGGCTCATCGTATCAACCGCGTTTCGAAATTGGCTGAGATCGACGAACTCCTTCGCCAGTGCTTTATAGATTTCAGCAGTCCAGGGCTCATCCTGGGGGATCAACTCAGGGTCCTGAACGCGCTCGATCGCGACCGACATCTTCCTCTCGGCAACCAGCGGGTCGGTTTCCAAGTCGAGCACATCGTTGCGAGGGATGAATGGATCGTCCTTGGGCGGCCCTTCGAAATCCACGTAGGTGAGCGATCCGGCAATATACGTATAAGCCTCAGAACGGAAATCCGCTCCAGGATCGCCCGTCGCACGTTCTCGCTCATCAGCATAGTGAAGCAGGCGCACGAACCATTTGATGGCATCCTTGTACCTTTGCTGCTTGAAAAGCGCCCACGCCTGTTTGTACATCGCCACGCCGTAGAGCGGCGGCTTCTTGAATTCGAGACAATGATCATAGGCGCTGACGGCTCGATTGAGCGCATAGGGCCCGCCGGACTGATCCAATTGCTCGAAGTGATAGTTTCCGAGTTGCCACCAGGCTTCCGCAATGTAGCGAGGTTCCTGCCCCGGTAGAGTCTTTTGTGGGACGGCTTGACACCCCGCGTAGGGATCACGAAACGTCAGCTCTTCCTCTGAAACACCTGGCTTGCTTCTGCTAGCTCGAGTTCTTCGCTGATCGAGGGGGATGGGATTTCGATTGTACCACTCCATCCAAAACTCTTGATCGTGATCTTGAGGAAGCGATTGAACGATCACCCCGTCTTCCGAGCCGGGCTCTTTGAGAAGTTGATAGCGGTTTTCGCAAACAAGGGCCCGAAATGCTTGCTGGGCCTCATCAATTCGACCAGCATCGCCATATGCGTGTCCCAGGTAATAGAGGACCGCTGCCATTTCCCTGTAGTCGGGAAACTGTGTTGCCACTCTGCGATAGAGTTCAATAGACGGCACGAGAGCCTCGCTCAGCTCAACGTCGAAGTCCTTCCGAGCCCGCTCCTCATAGAGAGCCGCAAGCCGAAACATGGCATCAGGAGTTGCTTGGGGATCGGCCCGCTTGCCTCGATAGCGCTCGATGAATGCCTCCAAACGGGCAATGGTCTCGCTTCGCGCTGTGGCGAGGGCTCTTCGCTCGATCTCGATCTCCCGCTCGATGCCCGCAACCATCCGCCGCTCTCGATCTTCGTAGTGGTGACGAATGATCTTGGTGATCTTTTCATCGAATGCGGCTGCATCACGACTGTATGCCTCCGCTTCCTTCTCCAGCAATGCAAGAGCGCGGATCTGCTCCGCACTCGGCGGCTCTAGCTCCACCGAGGGGGCAGTTTCCACGAGGCTGCCATCCGCCTCGCAACTCATCTCATAGGCTGGCTTTTCCGGAATCTTGAGTTTGGCAAGCTCTGCTTCCCCCGCGCAAACCACTTTCGGGGAAAATGCGAGGGACAGAAAACACAGAATTCCTGCTCCGAGCGCAGCTCGTTTCAACGACGAGACGACCTCCGAAATGAGCAGAACCCATTGACTCGACATGAGGAAAAGGTTCAGCCGAAATCCGTCCTGCTCTCGTGCGGAGAATGAACACCGAACCTCCTCTGTTTTCGCAGTGCGCAGGAGAGGCACTCGAAGGCTCACGGCCCACCTCCGGATCCATCGAGAACTTCCTGAAGCTCGGTATAAACTCCCCGCCGCTGGCGCGCGCGCTCGCGCTGCAAACGACGCACGCGACGTCGCTGCTCTTCTCGCACTTCCCACGATTTCTGAACCAGGCCAACATCGGCTCTCGTCACGACATTGGACAATCGCTCGAAAACAGCGACGAAGCCATTCCGAGCCGCTTCTCCGACCAACTGTCGGGCACTGTCATCGAGCTCATCGAGTTGCTCGGAGTACCTCGTCAGCAAACGGGATTCCTCCAAAAGACGAGTTGAAAGTTCCTGACTCCGCTTGGCAACCTTTTCTTCCAACTGCTTTTTGACCGCGCTGAGCTCAGTCTCGACTCGACTTATCTTCTCCAGCAAGGGCTGAACACGCTCTGCATACTTTTGCGTCCTTCTCTTTTTATCCAGGCCGTCGACGGTCAGTGAAATCTCCTGAGCAAACAGCTTCTTCAATTCTTGGCGAAGCGCCTCGTCTTTGTCGGCCTGTGCCCCTCCAAAGCCGATTCTCTGCCGAGTCATGGCAAGCTGATTCCGTATCTGGTCGAGCTCTTTGCGATAGCCATCGAGCTCTTCTTTTGCCAGGGACAGCTCCCTTGCAAACTCACTTTTCCGAGCCTCGGAAAAGGAAACCAATCCTTGTTTCGCATCCCAGAGCACTCGCTTGAGCCCGTTAATCAGGGCCTGCATTTGATCCACGGTCAGCTGGACTCGCTGCAGTTCCCGCTCGAGATCTTCTGCGCGCCTCTTCTCAGCCCCAAGCCGAGCTTCAAAGTCCTCCTGCGAGACGGGCAGCCGGCTGGCATTGCTCGTCAAGTCCCGCCTTCGTGCGCGAATTCGAGCTAACCGCCCTTTGGCACGTCCCTTGGTGAGGTCGAGCCCCTCCGCCAATATCCCGCGGGCTCGAGTGAGCTCATTCAGCAACGTGGCGGCCTCTTTCAGCTCCCTCTCCAGTGCGGGAAACGCACGCACCCTCGCACCCGATGACAGAACCGCTTGAGAAAGCCTTTGCAGACGCTCACTGCTTTCGAGCAATCGCTCGGCGCGAGTCACCTCATCCACGAGAGTGAAACCACGATTTTCAAGAACTTCTTCGCGCGCCCAAGCGACGACCTGACGCGGTAGTTCGCCGCGCCCTTCTATTTGATCCCCCAATAGCTGGTCATAGTAGATGGCCGAATCTTGGTGCCGCGCCAGAAACTGTTCGAGTCTCTCCAGCCATGGAGCGTAAGCAGCTCGCGTTTCTTCATACAACGCCTCCGCCTCCTTGAAACGACCTGAGCGAAGCATGAGGTCTGCTCGGAGCAACGACGCCTCGGAACTATCTATCTGCTCCACGTTTTGCTTCGAAAGGACCTCGAGAGAGCGCTCTGCTCTTCGATGATCTCCCATCCTCACATAGGTCCAAGCCATCTCAAAAAGAGCGGTTGAGTAGTACTCCGAGTCGCCCTCGATTTGCCGATACGACTTGGCCGCATCATAAAACCTTGCTGTTTCATAGTACAAACGAGCCATCGCGAGTCGGGCGAGATCGCCAATCTTCCGAGTCGCCGTCGATTGAACATCGCGAGAAAGCCCGGCAACCTCCTCGAACTCGCGCACCGCAGCAGAGTAGTCGAGTGGAGGAGCATTCTCCTGTGCCTGCTTCATGAGCGCCACCCCCCGGAGATAGCCGGCGCGCATCCCAAGAAGGGACTTGGAAGTGATCGAGCGCGCCTCTCGTGAGGCTTCTCCGTAACGTTCTAGGACAAGGAGAATCTTAGCCCGAGCATAGGCCAGCTCTGGTGTGTTTTTCTCCGCCTGTCTCCGATCGGCAAGAGAAAGCAGCTCGGACAGAGGGGAGACTTCTTGCATCCCTACCATGACGTCCACGAGTCGCGCAATCGAACGGCCCATGTAGGGTTCCTGGACCGAACCGGCGGAAGACTCGGCAACGCTCCGGAACCACCTCCTGGCAGAACTGAGCTGCCCCTCAGCAAAATACGCTTCTGCCAAAAGGAATCGTGCCTTGCTGAATTGTTGCCCGGAATCCGTCTCCGATCGCCCGAGTTCAACGGCGAGACTCAGCGCGTCAATCGCGGCAGCGGATCGACCGCCCTCGAGGAACCGCTCCCCATCGGAGATCAGCTCTTTCACACGGCCTTCCTCTTGTTTGGCCGGCTCAGCCGAGACGTTTCCCATTTGCCCGGCTACTTCTTGATAGATCGCGTGCGCCTTTTTGCGAGCTGCGCGAGGGGAAGCCACCGACTGGTCAGGAGCCTTCGCGCAAGCAGCCAGCATCGCGAAAAGAACGAGAATGATTCCCAGTTCGAAATGGCGCTTCCTCCCCCTTCCGCACCCCATGCAAACGAGACACCCCGACCAGCAACATATCAAGAGCTTAGAGCCCCTGCGGCACCTTCGCAGCCACCTCATTCCTCATTCCCTCGCGTGACCGGCGCGTTTTTACTCGTCACTCTCCTTCGGAGAATCGTCGGGCTCCTTGGCTTTCCGTTTCCGAGGTTCAGGACCTCCCGACGACTTCTCGTTGAAGCGAATGCTGGGACGCTTCTCAGCCGACGTTGTCGGGCCGCCTTGTTCCCACGCAGCAATACGAATGTTCGTTGCCTTACCTTTTGTGAGCGAAAAAGAATAATCGTTGGTGACCGTGGCATCCAGGCCACGAAGATATGAAAAGAGCCCAAAGCCGTGGCCTCGCAGCTTCATCTTCACACGAAGAACATGTTTGCCCTCTCCTAAGGAGCCGCTGAATATGGGAATGATCTTCTGAGCGGAAAGCGCCCCCGTCTTGTCCGTCTCCTGATATTGGACGGCTCCATCTAGCAAAATGGTGAGCTCTGCGATGCGCCACGCCCCACTCAGCTCGTTCTCGAACAGAATTTCAGCCCTGCCGCCGCCGTCCACCCCGGAGACGATATGTTCGCTCAGCAGCGAAAGTCGGCTATGACTCCGTCGGATTTTTTCCTTGAGCGCTTCGATCCGCCGCTCGAGATCGCGGAGACGAACTCCATAGGCTTCTGCGTCGATGGGTTCACCTGCTGGATCCGCTTGAGCTCCGCGCTCGTCGTTGTTGGGAGTTTCATCCGCAGAGCGGGCCTTCGCAGAATCTGAAGAGGCGCCCTTCTTTTTCTTGTTCGGAGCCTTCTGTCGGGACGAGCCTTGCCGAGCCGGCCCGTCCGGCGAAGGCGCTGCTCGAGCGCCGTCCTCGGCAGCCCCCTCCTGCTCGGCAGCTTTTCCGGACTCCGCCCCGGAGCCAGTCTCCGCCAAGACATCCGTCGCCAAAAAGAAGAGCGCCAAGAGCGCCGCCCTAAAAACAAGACATTTCACTAATTTCGCCAATACCTTCCTCCGATGCTAACCGCCCGGCGGTGGGTTCGCATCCACAACGAACAAGGAAAAAAGCATTCAGCCGCACAAAGCAAGCTAGCGCGACGGAACTGTCGATGGCCCCAATTGCTCGCTCGACTTGAACCGCGAGAAATCCGCCACCCAGTCGGTCGGGGCTGGGTCGCTGTTGACCTCCTCGTCGACTGGTCATCGGAATTGAAGAATCAAGCGCCTTCTCAGGAACTTACGAAGCTAGTTCGTACTTCATTGAGCTTGCCAGCGGTCTCTGGCCGGCGGTACCGTGGAGGTCGTGATCAGGGGGCCCCATACCGGTGCCAGGCTGAGAGATCGTTTCACCTTGGCAAACATCGAGTCGAGACGAGCTCCCGGCGCGAAATGGTGCATCCTTCCCCCTTTGTCTCTCCTGTCTCTCCACCAACGAGCCGCGGCGTCTCGCCGACCACGGGCGACGAGCGAGATCAAAGCCCGAAAAATCCTTCTCGGCTCGCTAGAGTTCTCTTGCTTCGCTGGCTTCCTGACGGTTGCGAGCCGTGGCGAGCGATCCCGCCCTTCAGTCAGAATTGTGCCTCTCGACCCCTCATCGCTCGTTGATTCACATCTCACCTCCTTCCTCGTTGGTGCATTTTTCGGAGCCCCCAAATGACACAGGGGCACGCGGAAAGCTCGGACGAGATGCTTATGGTTCGCTACAGACGAGGCGACCGCACCGCCTTTGCGGAACTCGTCCGCCGCTACCAAACTCCACTTTATACCTTCTGCCTACGTTATCTCAAAAGCCAGGAAAGAGCTCGGGAAATCACCCAGGAGACATTTCTGAGACTCGTGCGGCGCGCGGCAGAATTCAAACATGAGTCGCGCTTTTCCACTTGGGTCTACGCGATCACCCGCAACCTGTGCATCGACGAGCTGAGAAAGCAAAAACACAGGAATCACGCCGTGTTCGATGAAACATCCCAAGACAACACCCCTATCGCACAGCGCGTCGCTGCTGCCGATCAAGATATCGAACGGAGTGCAACGGCCAACCAGCTGCGTTCTGGCATCTCCCGTGCGATTGAATCTCTTCCAGAAGAACAGCGCGAGGTCTTTCTTCTCAGACAGACCGGTGGGGTTCCATTCGCCGAAATTGCTCGAATCACCCAATCCTCTGAAAATACAGTAAAAAGTAGGATGCGCTATGCCATGGAGCGCCTTCAAAAAGAACTGGCTGAATACGAAGAGTACGCACGGGCTTTGAGGTAACACATGGATTGCGAGCGCTTCGACAAGGTTCATCTCGATCTCCTTTACAGCGAGCTCGACGAGCTTTCGGCAGCAGCAGCGCGCCGTCACCTCCACCACTGCAGCCGCTGTCAAGATCTATGGAATCGATTTCGAGCCACCAAAGAGGTCACCGAAATACCACTCGAGGAACCGCCGGAAGATCTCTTCGAAAGCATCATAGAAGCCGAGAAAGTAGCCCACAGGGAGTTGCCGCTCCGAGAAAGGCTCAGTCGAGCAGTCAGCGTGATGGCGGGGTACGCCATGAAACCTCAGCTGGCTATGGCAGCAATCCTCTTGCTCATGATCGCCTCGAGCCTATTATTCGTGCGACACGATCCCTCGGGCCATGGAAAAGTCACCGTCACGGAGCTCGGTTCACCTCATCAGTCACCGAAACACAACGACAAGGAGAGCGCCCAGCCTCTCGTATTCGAGGGCGACCGAGGACAAGGGACGAACTCCCCTTCGTTAGAAGTACCCCAAGAGGCGGCCGAGCTAGGCCCTCAAACAACTTATGCAGAGGCCATGAGCGCCTATCACGAAGGCAGGTACGCTGAAGCAGAACGTCTTTTTTCCGAGGTTGCCGCCGCTCAAGGGGAGAAAGCGGGCTCGGCCGCCCTTCATCAAGGCCATGCCGCTAGAAATGGCTCGGGTTGCCAGCGCGCAGCAACGCTCTACGACGACGTGGCCGAGCAATACGAAGGGTCGCCCCTCGGCGATGAAGCTTCTTGGCACGCAGCCTCCTGTTATCAAGCTCTGGGGCAGCTCAAGCGGGCCCGCTCCCACTATGTCGGTCTGCTGAAAAGCCCTGCATTCGCCGAACGGGCTCGACGAGCCGTGGAAACAATCGACGAACAACGACAAAAACAGCAGCTCGTAGAAGGCTCATCCCCGGCGCTCAATCCCACGCCCGATGAGCCGTCGCGTCGCGTTTCACGAAAAACCGCGAAAAAGCCAGCTAGCTCCGGAAAGAAAGCCAAGCCGAACGAGCCGACCGACCCGCCCGCCAAAGAAGATCAAGAGGCACGACCCGGAGATTCTTCCTCTGAAACGGAAGCTGGCAAGGAAGCAACAGGCCCCGAAGCGTCCTCCCCAGAGGCCGAGGAATCAGAAAAATCCATTCCTACTGGCAACACCCACTGAGTGCTCTGTCAATTTCATCCGTGTCAATTTCATCCGTCGTCGACCTTGTCCGTGGTTCGAGCACCAGCACACAACCTCGAAAGCACTTGGTTCGAGCCGTCAATGTTTCTGACTAAAGCGATCTTTTCGCGGCCGTAGCGGGCGCCAAAGCTGCTGGGGGAATCGATTCAGGAAGACGTTTTGCGTCAATTCGAGTAGTCCCGGACATAGGCGATGGTATGGATAATTTCGACGATACGTTCCCGATCCTCGGGGGACAAATCGACGAAACGAATGCCCATGCCCGGATTGCGACAACGCCGAAACGGTTGCACACGGTTCACCCACTGCACTCGCCCCGGCAAAACGAGAGGATCGTCCTGCGGCG
>CAYTRQ010000181.1:0-11148 GCA_964440025.1 uncultured Polyangiaceae bacterium
ACTTCTGGGAGGGCTTCGAAACCGCTCGAAACGTGAGTTGCCGAGGCACTAGAACTACCTCAAGGCACCTCCTTCTATCCACTGTCTTACCAACTCGATCTCTTTTTCGTCGAGGTGAGCCGCTGTGGGGGGCATCAGACGCCCGCAGGGCAGATTTTGTGGAGTGAGTTTGAGCCAAAGCATGCTCGTCTCCGCGTCACCGGGAACCACGCGCAGCCAACCGGTGCTGACACACCCAGGACCACTCGCTGCAACTTCCAACAGTTGCTCGTAGGCAATCTCCTCGGAACTCAAATCGAGGCGCCCCCCCTGATTTTCTAGCCCATGGCACGTGGATTCCGTGCAGAGCCCCGGCACGAAAACTCGCTCATAAACCTCAGCAAAAGAAGGAGCTACTTGAATTTTGTCGCTCTCGGCTTCTTCCTCTGACTCGAAAGGACCTACGGCCTGATCCCCCGATCCGCTACAGGACCATATACCGCCCAGGAGCAAAACCCCTCGTGCCCAGTCATTGCGCCGAAAACATGGCATCTTTCATGTGAGTCCCTCGAGATTCCCCTGAGTCACCTCCGGAAAGTCTGGATCGTACCCGAAACGATCAATCTCAGCCCCAAATGCCTGCGCGATACTCACCAAAATTCGATTGTGAGGAATTCGTTCTTCGAGATAGCAGGCGGGCTCGTCACGCGGACACTCGGTTCCTACACGAATACGTCGCCCCATCCGAAACTTTCCACCAGCGCCTCCTGCCAGAACCGTAGGTACGTAGCGGCTATTGTGCTCCGAAGGATCGCCAACGTCACTCGTAATGTACATCAACGTGTCGTCGAGTACCCCATATTCCTCGAGCCGCTGCATTAGGCGCGCACACTGGGCATAGTTGAAGCGATTTGCTTCTGCCAAAGGCGGGAAAGTGTCCGGATCGAAAGCCCCATAGCGATTCGTGTAGGCATGAACAACGCCGTGATGGTCACTCTTGCGCCGATGAGGCAAGTAGAGAGTCGCAAATCGCGTCAGGTCACAGGCCATCGCTTGCGCCAGCAAATCGACCTGGAGATCCGCCAGTCCACCAAAGTATTCGTCTTCGGTCCCGTCGAAGCTACCGGACTCCCAATGCTGATAAAGCGTCACCCCGGGGCGCTCTGGCTTGGTGCAGGTGCTTTCACTGGCAAAGGCATCTAGCCTCTTCTCGATTTCGCGCACCGAATTGAGATGCTGGTCGAGCTTCTGCTGCTCCTGTGAATGCAAGCGCGTTCTCAATGAATTCAGATCAGCACGCACCATGTCGATCACGCTCTGCCCGCGAGCCCGTGCGCGCTCAGCCTCAGCAACCGCATCCGCATCGCCCTCCGCCACCAAGTTCGCAAAAACCGTGTCGAAGAATTCGGCAGGGTTGACCATCGGCTCGATGGGAGAGCCCGTGAGTCCTACCGAAATCGGGTAGAGGGACCATTCGACGTCCACGCCAACGGCGAGAGAACCGAAGGTCGTTTCCTCCCCCAACCCGAGTTCATGAGCCAAATATTGATCCATCGACGGTCCAATCGGCTCCGCGGCTCCGGTAAAGATGACGGGAGAGGCTTCATGCCCCGTTCGTCCTCCGTTCACACCCACCGTCAAATCGATTCCGTCGATCAGCAGGATCCGATCCTTGAAGCTTTGCCCATACGTCTCAGGATCGTCGAAGGGAGCAAGAGGGCAATCGGTGAACGTAATGTCGAAGTCGGTTTCCGTGTCGTCCGGCTGCATGGTCCAAAGCGGATGCGGCATTCCATGAGGAACGAAGACACCGATGAACCTCAAAGGGCCATCTCCCGGAGCGCCAATGGCAGAGCGCTCGAGCATGGAAATCAAGGGAAGCGACACGGTGCTAGCACCCACCGCTTTGAGAAAGGACCGTCGAGAACGCTGGTAGGTCGAAGATTTCATTGGAAAATGTCGTCGATAAAGGTGGTTTGAGGAGGCGTCGTGGATCGGTAGGCGAAAGAGCTATCGCGGACGAACGCTACGAAAAGCTCCCTCATGTCACCGCCCGTGTCTTGTGACCAAGCGCGCTCGGATTCCTCGAAGTCATCCTCGATGTCCTTGACACGCGTGGCCGTAGCAAAGCGAGCAACATTCTTGACGAAGCACCGACGCATATCGGGACTCTCCTTCAACACCTCGATCAACTCTTGGCTATTTTTGAAGGTTCCGGAGGTCTCCTCCACTCCCCACTGGCTCGCATCGGAAGAGAGAGCGCCCATCGTGTCTACTGGCACCCCGTTGTCTTCAGTACGAAGTCGCCCCATGCCGTCATAGTTCTCGAAGGTGAAACCCGCTTGGTCGATCACCTTGTGACAGCTATTGCACGCCGGCTCGGTTGCATGATCCTCAATCCTCTGACGAGCCGAAGTTTCACCGTCGTTGGGGGGAAACGGCGCTGCGATACCGAGCTGTGCGTGTCCTGGTACGTTGGCGCACAACACTTTGGTCAAAAGCTTGAGTCCTCGAATGACAGGTCCGCTGTCGTCCCCATGCGCGGTCGCAGAAAGCCAGCTAGCGTGGTTCAGAACACCTCGTCGCTCGATGGGCGCCAAAGAAACGTTCCCGCTTTCAGGCAACCCATAGAACTCCGCCATACTCTCATCAACTACGGAGAACTCTGCGGAAAGAAGCGTTCTGAGAGTACCATCACGATGAAAAGCCACCTCTTCGACGAAATCGTTCGTTTCTTGAATCATCGAAGCGCGGTAATCGAGAAAATCGGGATAGACCGTACTGTCCTTCCCCTTGTTCTGAAAACCATTGAGGCCCAACCACTCGATGATCATCCGACGAACCTGAACTCGAGCCGCAGGAGTCTTCAACAATCGCCGAGCGTGACTCACTCGAACGTCTGGATCGAGCAACTCTCCAGCCTCCGCCGCAGTAAGAAGCTGCTTGTCCGGTGGTGCACCGGTTATCAAGTAGGCAAGGCTATTGGCTATTTCATGTTGTTTGAGAACAACGGTACCATCTTTGTCAGCGTCACCACCGAGCTCGAGATGATAGAGAAAGAAAGGAGACTGTAACGCAGCCTCGATCACCAGCTGGACCCCCGATTCGAACCCCCCATCGTCCGAGCCGACTTGGAAAACCGTAAGCAGACGACTTCTTTGTTCGTCGTCAAATGCCCCTCGGTAGGCACGAGGTCCAAATGTATCAACGAACTCTTCTGCACAAGTGTCGTCCTGAGCACCACAGGGAACAAGCCCCTCATAATTCTCGGTTACCGCCTGCTCTGCCAACTGCCGGGCGGCCTCTTGGTACTGGCCCGCCAGAATCGCGTCGACGACCTGCGTTTCATTACGTGCGTAGCCGCTCTTACGAACGTCTTGATTGAAGGACTGACTGGGCCTCACATCGATTCCCAATATAGATCGTACGGTGGCATCGTACTCGGCATTGGTCAGGCGCCGCACCCGCGCACCAAGCAACGTCGTTTCCTCCGCAGGGACTTGTCCCGCACCCTCCCCACCGTTCGCCGAGTTCCCGCCACTTCCTCTCGCTCCCCCAGTCATCGAGTTGCCACCGCTGTCGCCCTGTCCTCCAGTGCCTTCCCCAGGAGGAAGAGGCTGTGCAGTGCACCCACCAACAACCAACATGGGAACCATGATGGCCGCTGCAAGCGGGAATGACGAAGTTAGCCAAGAGACCATGCTCGAGCGCGAAGCAAAGCTGATGCCATTGTCACCCTCAGCGAAACCGAACCCCTCAACATCTGCCCTTCTTGCACTTGACTGGAATATTCTGCGCTTAACAGTAGAGCAACCAGAAAGAGATGCGGACAAATGACGGATGCGCCGCAGAGACTGCGCATCGAGCTCTCCAACCATCCACAAATATACGCTGATCGGACTGCTTCATGGCCCGGACGAACCCTCTTGGTATCTCGAGGAGAACGCCATTCCAAGACTGGAACGCCAGTTGCTTAGGAATGGCTCATGTCCGAATCCGAGTCGAACGACGAAGCTGCCCAAGCAACACGGCGACAGGCCCTCGCCGTGTCTTTGAGCGTGCTCGGCGCAGCGGCCTGTTCGTCCGCACCCAAGTCATCTGACGAAGAGCACAGCTTGACGCAAGACATGCGCCAGTTCGAAGAGATGAGCCTTGGTCCAATAGAAGACCTCAGCAGCGGAAAGATCATCGACTTCGAATATCCCCCTGGTCACCCCGCCTTCGTCGTGCAACTCGAGCAGCCAGCGGTTCATGGAGTGGGCCCCGACCAAACGATCGTTGCCTTCCATCGAGCTTGTCCCCATCAGGGATGTTCCCTCGAAGAGATCGACGCCAAACGTGGAGAGCTAGGCCCGTGCGGCTGCCACTTGAGCATCTTCGATCTTCGCCGTGCCGGTGCGCAACTCGAAGGACTTGCCAGTCAAAATCTGGTGCAGATCCACCTCGAGGAACGCTCGGGCCAGCTCGTGGCGGTGGGGCTCGAGGGTCTCCCCTTCGGTGAAGCTCTCAACGAGGTCCTCACATGAGCCAGCGCACACACCGATTTTCTCGTCGTGCATTCTCCACAGGAGCTCTTGGGGGGCTCGGTCTCGCCAGCTCTCTTGGGTGTGAGTCAGAGAAGGCGGAGAAGTCCTTGCCCGTCCTGCCTCCGAAGGACGCACGCGTGCAGAGCACCGCCTGCGCCTATTGCATCGTCGGATGCGGATACAAAGCTTATAGCTGGCCCGTCGAAGCCAAAGCCGGCGGACCGAAAGCAGAAGACAATGCCCTGGGCGTCGAATTTCCGCACCAAGATCCTGGCTCACCGTGGATCAGCCCACAGATGCACAACATCGTTCGCATCGATGGAAAACCTCATCATCTGGCAATCATTCCCGATCCGGACACCAGCGTCGTCAACCCCAGAGGAAATCACAGCTTGGGAGGAAGCCTGGCCAGCAAACTGTGCCCGGCCGACAGTTCAGTCGATCGACTGGAGCGTCCACAGCTTCGTATTGGCGGCCAGCGCTACGACATCAGTTGGGACGACGCGGTCGAGATCATCGCTCGGGTGAGCCATCGAGTCCTGGAAACGGCAGGGACCTCCGCCTGGGGAATGAAGACCTACTCCTATCAATTCTACGAAAACACCTACGCCATCACCAAGCTCGCCCTCAACGCGATCAATACACCCTGCTGGGCTCCCCACGACAAGCCACGGAATGCTTCCGATGCACCAGGGCTCACGGACGCGGGAATCAATCCATTCAGTGCTGCTTACAAGGACTACAAGAACGCCGAGGTCCTTTTCGTCTCTGGAGTTTCCCTCTACGACGCCCACGGAGTGCTCTTCACCTCCTGGGTGCAGGGAGGTCCCAAGCTCATTGTCGTCAATCCCAGACGAGACCGAACTGCCGACTACGCAGAAAAAAACGGCGGCCTGTTTCTGCAGATCGCGCCGGGAACCGATACGCTCCTCCACAACTCGATTGCCTGGGTCATTCTCAGCGAAGGATGGGAGGACTCCGACTTCATCGCCAAACAATGTGCCGATGAAGAGACGGTGGGAGCCACTTCTGCGGAATTCGACATCAACAACCCTCAAGCAAGCTCCCAGGTGTTCAACTCCACGGAAGCGGGTGCAGCCACCTTGAGTTTTCTCAAGACCAATGCGGCACTACGATGGCGACGAGTCGAATATGGCCGTTCCTTTTCCGCCTATCGTGATTTCATTCTTGGAGACGAACGGCATCAGCCCGAAAGCGCGGCCTCAATCATCGGCATTCAAGCCAAGGATATTCGACGAGCCGCCGAGCTGATAGCTCGGCCCACAGATGGCAAACGCCCCAAGACTTCCTTCATGTTGGAGAAAGGCAACTACTGGACTCACAACTATCCCAATACAGCCTCGTTCGTGAGCCTGGCCCTGCTCAGTGGCGCCGGCAATCGACCAGGGCAGGTGGTTTCCCGGGCTGGGGGGCATCAACGCGGGATGATGAAAGGCGGAAGCTATCCATTCGGGAAGTCTCCCCATGAAATCGACGGCAACAAGATCGGGCTCAACCTCGATCATTGGGCAATGAAAGGAAACCTGCGTTTCGTCTGGGTTATCGGATGTACGTGGGCCGGAGGAGGAACCGCCGCGGCGCAAGCACTGTACACCCGTCTCGAGCAGCAAACGGTTGGCGGGGCGCTTCCTCAACTCGAGTTCGATCGAGCATTTCCCCGTGGCGAGTCCGAGTCCCTCGATACGGATTATGTCATTCAAACGCTCACCGAACGCGGGGAAGCAGGTGGCATGACATTCGTCCAACAGGATCTGTACCCCCAAGCTCTCACTCAACTAGCAGATCTCGTACTGCCCGCCGCAGGCTGGGGCGAGGCGCCCTTTTCACGTATGCAGGGAGAAAGACGCCTCCGTTACTACCCCAAGTTGGCGGATCCGCCTGGCGAGGCGAAGCCAGACTGGTGGATCGTGGGACGTGTAGCGCGGAAGATGGGCTTTTCCGGATTCAATTGGAGCGATGCAGACGACGTGTTCGAAGCCGCCGGAGAGGCATCTCGTGGTGGCATCCAGGATTATTGGCCTCTCATCCGGAGGGCCCACAACGAAGGCCAGTCGCCCACCCAAGTCCTTGCCTCCCTGGGAACAGAAGGGATCCAGTGTCCAGTTCGCCGAGAAGGAGACAAGCTCGTAGGCACTGTGCGCCTCCACGAAACCGGCTTCGCCACTCCCACAGGTCGCGCGCTTTTCGTGGAAGGACGGTGGGACGAAGTCTTGGCCCGACAAGAAGCACTGGCTCCCAGCGACGGCGAAATGTGGATCATCAATCGACGGGCTCCCGGAACCTGGAATTCGATGGTCGAGGACTACCGCAATCCATATCGCATCAATTTGTGGTCAGAGAACTTTGTGGAGCTCCATCCAGAGGATCTGTCTCGCTGGGATCTCCAAGATGGGGACCGCATTTGGGTGATCAACTCGACCGCGGTGGATGAAGCCCTTGCGAATGGCTCCCCGGAAAGCCGATTTCAAGGTGTGGTTCGAAAAACCGACCGAGTCCCACCGGGGATCGCCTACGTTCATTTCAACTTTCTGGGCGAGCCGCAGGTCTCCGCCAACAGCGGCGTCAGCAACGTCCCCGATCCCATCAACGGGCTCTATAGCTTCAAACTGGGGAAAGGCCGGATCGAAAAAGTGAGCTGAAGACTGTTTCGCCCCCTCGACTCTCGCGCGCACGGGAGCGGCTCGTGTGACGACGGGGAGCGAAGCATTCAACGACCGAGAAGCAACGAGTCCCCCAACCGATACAGGGCGACATCAGATCCTTGAGCCGGCCAATGCCCCGGATCGACCTTGCGCACCCGCATCTGCCGAAGGAGCTCTCGGTAAGCGGAGGCATGCAGCACAAGAGGGGCGATCAAGGGAGGTAGGTCGCTTCGAACAACGCACAAACGATGGCGATCGGGAGCGAGCACTCCGCGCACCCGGTCGATCCAATCGATACTCATCGAACCACCGCCAAGAGCCAGTACAATGACTCCCGAGCGTTCGTAGATGGATTGCAGCGGACCGTGAGCAAAAGAAAGCACGTCGAAAGCTGGGGCCAACGGCACCCGAAGCCCCTCCTGCCAGGCCCACGCCAAAGACTCCACCGTCAAGGTTGGCAGTCCCGCGCAAATCCACGCAAGGGGATCCGTTTCCCAAGGCTCGTATTCAAGCGGCATTCCCATCAGTCGGGGAAGCTCGTCGAGGTGCTCCAGCCCCAAAGGAACGGGCGCGCCGTAGGTGGCCGCCTCCTGTTCCGCCAACAATAGAGCGACAATACAAGCGGAAAGCGGTCCGACCACCCGCAAGAGCGATCCCGACTCCGCAGCCGGAGCATGGCGAATCACCTGCACGTTGGAGGGGAGCCTTTTCAGAAGCTCCGCCTTCTTGTCCCCGCTCTTATGATCCACCGCCGTCACAAGCCAAACCCTCCGGTAGTTCTTCGCGGTGGCCAAAGCGAGGCGTGCGTTCGGCGAAAGGCCCTGAGAGAAGACAATGAGCTCGGTCGCGGTCCGCACGGGTCGCGTTGGCCCCGTCGCGGCAAATTCACCAAGGGGCAACAAACGCGCGCAGAGCCCGCTAGAGTTCAGTGCCTCGACAAGCAGCGCCGCAGGGAGACGCGACGCACCGACTCCCGCGATATCGTAGATAGGTCCCCCTGCCTCGACGAGTCGCTCGTGGCGTTCCTTGCCACTTTCCCTGACCGAGCTCTGCCGATCCCCACCATGATCACGCGTCTCACCACCCACCGTCGTACCGAGGTCTTCTCGAGCGGCATCAAGCGTCCAGCGAAGCGCGTCGACAAGACCATCGAGGCGTTGCTCGAGCTGTTCAATCTGTGGTGGCCCTTGATCGGTGCCGCTTTCGCGCCTTGCCGACCTTCCGGGGGGATCTTCAGAGCTCATGTTCGGCTCCCTCTTGATGGACTCGCTCTGGGGCGGCCTTTCCACCTGCTTTCTCGACCTCCGCGCTGCGAGCGCGAGGATCGTATTGGTGGCTCCCCATGACTTCCAGGTAGCGCAAAAGCGCATCGAGATCTTCTTCACTCAAGTCCGGGTGGGCAGGCATGGTCCCATAGCGAAAAGCCTTTGGATTTCTAATATACGCGCGCACCTGCTGCTTGGGCCGATAGTCCAAAATATTTCTGGGGACATTGAGATCGGGACCCAGCTTTCCTCCTTCTTGGTTGATCGAATGACAACGGAGACAGCGTTGGGAAAAGAGTTCATAGCCTCGAGCAGCCAGAACGTCCTTCTGAAAACCGCCCTTTGGCTGGGTGTGGGAGAGCTCCTCCGCCGAAGGATCGAGCTCGATACGCTGGATCCCCCAGGGTCGCGGATGGGTGGCGGTGTCGGGATAGTCGTCCCCACGCCAAACCAGATAAAGTGGTCCGGGATCCGCATCCTGATGACCGATAGGCTCCCATTCCTCCTGCTGAGCATCTTCGAAGGCAAAGCACGCGTCGGGATTGTCGATAGCTGATCCCTGCAAACGGACTTGGTAGCCGTCCTTGGCTTCTAGCAAGATAACATGATCGGACAGCTCTCCCGATCCGAATGAAAATGCACGAGACAAAAGCGGGGCCGCAGCCAAACAACGAAAGCGGCGCGTTTCCTGATAATGCGGATCCATTGTGGAGACCGTGCTCACGGGAACCTCGGCGGCCAAGGTCGCCAGCGAGACTTCGCGCGGCCCGCGCCCTGGGCTGCTCAATGTGATGGTCGCCGCTGGAAAGTCATTGGCTGCGTCCTCAATGACTCTCGAATCCGCATTCGAGTCACTCTCCAAGGAAGCAACTTTCTTGGGTCGCGTGCTCCCCATTCCCGGTTCCCGATCACAACCTGAAAGGAAACCGCACGAGAGAATCCCGCAACACGACACAGTCGCACCGATCCGAAGGAAATCCAGCAAGGCTCTAGCACCTCGCTGAGCGCAACTCAGCCGCGCGCAACTTGGGGCGTTCCGCCTTACCACGCTTCCGGTCTCTCCTTTCCCACGCTCGTCACTTTCGCACCTCTGGCGGCGCAGTCCAGTAGACGAATGGCAAGAACGTCCCATAGTAGAGAACGTTGGGAACCACGCGGAGCAGGTAGCCAAGATCGGAATCGGCCAAGATGATGACGTCCGCACTCGCCCAGAGCAGGTAATATCCAACCGCGTAAAGAGTGATCTTGCGAAACCAGGCTCTCAGCTGCGGAGCCAATTGCCGGGGTTCGAGCAGAGTCAGATGGTAGATGACGACTATCGCAACGAACAAAAGCTCATAGGCCAGGAAGGTGTGTCGCGGACTTTCGAAGGCTCGGGGAAAGCCGATAATACAAATCGCCTGGAGCAACGGCACAACCAGGCTCAAAAGGCCCGCTCGCAGCCAAATCCGCTGCCCTCCGCCTCGCTCCGGATCGTGGCTCATGTGTTCCATCAAGGCAAAAAAGCGCAAATCCCCAAGTACGACAAAAGCGATCATGACCGAGCGAGCGGCGGCCCGCGGAACGTCAAGCTCATCCACCACCGGCCCCGTCATGATGGGATCGACAATGGTCTCGATGGTGAACAACCGCAGATAGAAGTAAAAAAATCCAGTCCGCTGTGGCAGAATGAACCAGAACGCCAGCGGTACGACAATGAGAAGCAAGGGATGTTGCCACAAGCTGCCGTAGAAGCGTTCGAACACGACGCGCACCGTAGAACGCTTCCCGAGGGCCCTCAAGGCTGCCAGCCGCCGGAATCCCGGCCAACGCGGCCAGCCCACCCGGTTTCAGGGAGCACTCATCGGTTCCCAAGAACGACTTTGGCGCCTCGATGAAGATCGGTCAGGATTCGGCCCATGGGCAAAAACCGGTCCCACCGTGACTCTGCCGGCGTCATCCGGGCTCTCGTCATCCGGGCGCTCGATTGGCTCGGCGCCCTCGGCTTTTCCTACTGCGTCGTGCGCGCCACGCTTTGGACCGAGCGGCTTTTGCACGTGACGGGAGAAGGACACTCCCAGCTCTCCCTCGTTCTGGTGGTCGCTGGCGGCCTGCTCGTCGGGTGGTTTCTGGCCGACGCCCTCTCGGGTCTCGTGCACTACCTCGCCGACAACTGCGGTTCACCCGAATGGCCCTTTTTCGGGCCGGCATTCATCAGGCCATTCCGAGAGCACCACCAGCATCCGGAGACCATTTTGCGGCACGATTTCCTGGAAAGGAACGGTAGCTCTGCCCTCATTGCTACGCTTCCACTCTTGCCCCTAGCGATGGCCGATCACATGCCAGAGCTTTTTGTGCTCCGGAACCTGCCCCCCCTTTCCCTGCTTGGGTTCACAACGGCCTCGCTCGCATTGGCTTCGATGATCAGCATCACCAACCAGATCCACGCCTGGGCCCACGCGAGCGAGCGCCCTGGCGTTGTCCGGGCGCTCCAGAACGCCGGAATCATTCTCTCCCCCCGCGCGCACGCCCGCCATCATCACCCCCCTTTCAACACTCACTACTGCATCACGAGCGGCATCGTGGACAAGATTTGGAGACGGGATCTAGCTAGCTCGCATCCACAAATGGATGCGAACCAACAAACAACAAAGCGTTCGACGGCAAAAATGGGCGAAAAACGGAGTCGCCCGCCCTCGCCCCGAAGGGCTCAAGATCATACAGAAGTTGACTTGT
>CAYTRQ010000182.1:0-11036 GCA_964440025.1 uncultured Polyangiaceae bacterium
CCCCTTCTGGGAGTGCTTCGAAACCGCTCGAAACGTGAGTTGCCGAGGCACTAGAGGCCGTCTCGCGGGATCTTTGCGTCGTAGTTGTGGGCAAACACTCGATGCTCGCCATCGTGGGCATCGAGCTCGGCATGGAGTCGGAAGTTTTCCGGGTCGGAAGTCACTTCTGTGCGCGCCACCGTCGAGACGTGCCAGTCCCCGCGCCGAAGCTCTCGTTCGCTGTGAGTCTCACCTCGAACGGAGCTAAAATCATTTTCCTGATAGCTGTAGCGTTCGACGGTCTTGGTCCGCATCATCAGATCAATCTCTTCGAGTTGTACCGCTCCTTCGTCTTTGACCACCTCCAAGGTGGAAATGTCGCGGGCGAGATCTCGAGTGACGACCCAGTCGTATCGGCGGGGAGCGATCACGCGTTCTGCCGGAGGGGGGGTCATCCGTGGGGGACCGAATTCGCGGAGCTGTGCATCCTCCGAGCGGGCTGGACGAACCGGGATATGAACCTGGCTATCCGCCGTATAGACGGTGAGGCGAGTGGGCCGGGGGGGCGGCCAGGCAATGGGCCAATAGGAGGTGGAGAGGGAGAGTCGCAAACGATGACCCTTGGGAATCACCTGAGCGGCCTCGTTGAGCCAAACGGTGACTTCGTAGGTTTTTTCCGGCTCGAGATGCTTGACCATGTGGTGCCCGTCGCGATGAGTGAGATTGAGGAGTCCGTAGGTGACCCGAGTTGCTTTGTCGTCCGGGGCCACGCTGGACAGACGAGCGGCGATCATCGCTACCGGTTCGCTCGAGGCTAGGGTGAGGTTGATCTTCACGGAACCAAGCAGCTCGATGGTTTCGTCCAGCTTGATGGACTGAAACACCAGAGCGCCGCCGTCCTCTTCCCGTTGATCATGGGGCATGTCCGGGGTTGCACTAAATGAACACCAACGTCCGGCGAAGAGTCCTACCGATAAAGGGGATTGAACAGTTAGCGGTCGCCGCTTGACAGGCCTGCCAGCACGAACCAGGCCGCCGCGACCGAGCGTGTAGGTGCGCTCCTCGAGCCGTGGCGATGGCCAAGTTTCTTCGGCAACCCAACGTCCGGGACGTTGCCTGTAGAACATGGTTGGGGGAACCCGATCCTGCATCCACACGCGGAGCATGGGTTCTTCGTCAACTCGGTTCTTGATGCCCTTGAGCCATCGGTCCCAGAAGGCCAAGGCCTCGTCGAGGAAGCCGATGGCTGGACCGGGCATGCCGAGATGCGGGTACTTGTGGCTCCACGGTCCGATCAACCCCTTCCTTGGGACCGACAAATTGGAGAGAAGCCGAAAGACCGAGTTGGAATAGCCGTCCGCCCATCCGCTGACCGCAAAAACGGGCACCTGCACCCTACTGTAGTCCTCGCAAATCGAGCCGTGCTGCCAATAGGAGTCCCGTTTCTGGTGCTTCAGCCATTCTTCGAGCCACCAGCCGCTTTCTTCGAGGCGCTTTTGCCACATGCCTCGCCAGGAATCTCCGACTAGAGCGGGATCTGGCGGCATCGAGTTGATACTGAGCATTGCGGCCGCCCAGGATTGATTGTCACCCAAAAGGCATCCGCCCATGTAGTGGACATCGTCACTGTAGCGATCGTCGGTGGAACAGAGAGTGATGACCGCGCCGAGCTCTTTGGGCTGCCGCGCAGCAAGCTGCAGTCCATTGAAGCCCCCCCAACTGATGCCGATAATGCCGACTTTGCCGCTGCACCAGGGTTGATTGGCTATCCAAGAGAGGATCACTTCTCCATCGGCGAGCTCCTGTTCCAGGTATTCATCGGTGAGAATTCCTTCCGAATCTCCCGAGCCGCGCAGGTCGACCCTGATCGCAGCATAGCCATGACCCGCGAAATAGGGATGGATGCGTGCATCGCGGCGCGCCGAAACGTCGCGCTTCCGGTAGGGGATGTATTCGAGAATGGCCGGGACGGGGTTTTGCTCTGCTCCGTCGGGAAGCCAGATCTTGGCGGAGAGCCGAACCCCATCGGGCATTTCGATAAGGACGTGCTCTTGAACATGGACGGTTTGTGGTAGGGAAGGGTAGACGGGGGAATCGCTCACGATGGACTCAGCTGGGGACGGGGCAATTCATGCCTTGTGGATCACTTTGAAATAGTGGATTGCTTAGTCAATTGGGTCAATGATGGAGTGGAGCGAGCGGCTCGGGGAAGCGTTCCCGAACGAAAAGATCGAGGGGCGGCTCACCCGAACTCGGTTGCGGGCTCATCGCTCCGATTTAGGCCGCGGGCTTGTTAATGTCGGCAAACTCGAAGGGCAGCAGTTCGACGGCCTGTTCGTAGCGCTTGTCGAGCTGTTTGGGGGTCGAGGCACCTAGCCAGAGGATAGCCAGCACGTAGCTGTAGCTATCCTGATCGTAGAGCTCGGAGAGCCGTTTGCCTTCTTCGGCAACGATCTTGACCTGCGTGCCGGGAAGTTTCTCCTTGAGGCGTTGGACATCCTCTTCGGTCGGCACGTGAGTCACCTTGGCATCGGGCCCATAGCGCCGCACGAAGAACTTGCCCGCGCAGCCGAAGTCGCCATCCCGGTAGGGGAGGCGAGGTCGAGCGCCCAGGGAGAGATCGACGGCGATCTCATGATGGGAAGCCCCATCGACTTTGTAGAAAAGCTCGGTGTGGGATTCGCTGATTCGCGTGTTCGCCTCGAGAAACCAGATCCGGTCTTCATTGGCGTCCCAGAAGTACTCGACATTGAACGGTGCATTATCATATCCGATATGCTTCATGTACCGCTCTGTGATCTTCGTCATGCGCTTGCGGACCATGACAGGGAGCCGAGAAGGATACTGGTAGCGGGTGAAGCTGGACATCCCTGGTGCACGGAGACTATCGACGGTTCCGTAGACGCTGACGCGTCCCTTGTGAACAAAGCCCTCCTGAGTGCACTGGCGTCCTCCGATGATGGCTTCGGCGATGCAATGGGTGCCGCCGATGCCTGCGATTTCGGGAGGCAGATCGATCTTTTCGAGGACTTTGTCGAAGGCTTCGAATCGCCGGATATTGTTGCGGATCTCGGGCATGGCTCGGTCCCAATCTTCGCGACTATTGATCTTGAATCCCAGATAAGAAGAAAAGCTTTTGATGGGCTTAATCCAAAATGGATAGACCATGCCGAGCTTGTCGATGGCATTATCGTCGAATGGATCGAAGGCGCGAAATGCCGGGACGTGTTCGGGGATGCATTTGGCTTGCTCCACGCGACTCCAGTACTTGTGCTCACATTTGAGGACCGACTCGAGGCTCGCAGAGGGTAAGCCGACTCGGCTGCACAGAATGGGGACGATGGTGCTGACGGGGAAGTCGATATAGTGAATGAGGCCGTCGATCCGATTGGGGTAGGTGTTCAGCGTTTCCTCGGCCTTTTTCAGGATCCCATCGATATCATAGTCATCCCTTTCGAGAACGTCTTCGGAAGAGAGAAGCGGCAGGTAGTCGTAGTTTTCCGCATTTCGGATGGACTCCAGACCGTGCCTGTTGAAAGGATTGAGGCCCACCACGAAGATATTCTTACGCCTCAGAGCTGTGGCTTGGGAAAGGACTGGAAAGGTACCAACTTCGTCTTGGACTTCCGTTCCCGCGAGCGGCGGTGACATCACGCACATGAGGCGCAAATCGGTTTCGGCTTTGACCTCATGAGGTTCTTGGTGGTCGGGAATGTATACGGTGCCCGGCTCGATAGGCCAACTTTGATCGCCTACGATGAGGGTTCCTTGACCTTCGACACAGTAAACCGACTCGCTGTGGTGCTGGTGCCACTGTTTGGTTGTCGTTCCCGCACGCATGATGGTGTCGTGAAACGAAAATCCTGTTTTATCGGGAGCCAGGACCAGCCGTCGGCTCTGCCAGGTTGCTGCCTCGGCCAATCGGTCCTTGTAGGAAAGGTCTTTCAGGTGTCGTACGATCATATTCTTTTTCCTCCTTCCAGGCTAAACCCATGAGCTGCCTGGGGCCCCTACCTGCTTGGCTCTCAATTCCTCAGAGCCGTCGATGACTCGCCGCGTCCACACAGAGAGTACATGAACAGGGGGGCACGATTTAATGTAAAATTGTGAGAGCCTCGCTCCGCCGTCTCGGCGGGGAAGAGGCCAAAAGTTGCGGTGTCCTTGCAGTCATCCATGCGGTTCATTCACGCTGCGCCTCTTCCGCTGCAATTTCCATGCAAGCGGCAGCTCGGTTCCTGAAAGGGCCCTCGGCTGCCCGTCGGACTCTTCCAAAGGGCGTCCTGACGTCTGTCGAGCCCTCCCCTCGGAGCTTATGACCCGCGACGCTATGACCCGCGATACTACGATCCGCGATGCTACGATCCGCGATACTAGCCTCCCCCGTTTGCGGAAAGCGGTGGGCCCCGTCGAGGTGATGAGATCGGGAGCCCGAGTTCGTTGTTTCGCGTAGTCGCATTGGGCTTCCTCGTTCGCTCGGACCTCTTCTGTGTCGGACAGCGCCTCTTTGCTCATGATCGACGGGCGAGTTCAATGTTTCCCATCGTCTTGGACTTTTGGCAACGTGTTGCGTTCGAGCCCTGGCTGTTGCTCTCTCCGGTGCGCTTTTGGGGCGACATAGAAAGCAAAGCCATCGCTGTTGCCGTGAAGGGGTCAGTTCGACCTGCCGTCTGAGGGAAAGTCGCAAAAAGGGGGAGGGCGAGGCGATCTGCCTCAGTTGTTGCTCAAGTCTACACAAGAAAAGGCGCAAGGACGGTTTCCCGCGGATGTTCTGTTCAGACATCCAGCTTGGTCTGATGATTGCAGCCTGCCGAAGGTCATGGCCGATACAAAAGTGAACCAATTCGAAAAAGCGCGTGAGCTTCTTGGCGCCTTCCACAACGGTATGCTCGTCACCCGTGCAGCCAACGGGGAGCTCCACGCGTTTCCTATGGCGATTGCAGAACTCGGACAAGACGCTTCCGTGACTTTTGTCACTGGAATCGAAAGCACCAAGGTCGACGAGATCCTGCGCTACCCCAATGTGGGTTTGACCTTGCAGAGCTCGGGCGCCTTCGTGGCGGTTTCCGGCGAGGCTCAAGTCATCATCGACGCGACGGAAAAGGAGCGCGTTTGGGGGACGCTCACGGATGCCTGGTTCAATGGTCCTGAAGATCCGCAAGCAGCGCTGATTCGTGTGAGGCCCCGGAACATCGAATATTGGGATCAGCGCGGAATGAATTCCGTCAAGCTTGCCTTCGAAATTGCCAAGGCAAAGGTGACCGGAGAATCCCCTCACACGGATGAGAGACAGCACGGCGCCGTTCACCTTTGAATCCGAGGGGTGCGTGCCCGGGCCCTCGAAAGCTCAGTCTCGACGTGGGCCGACCATGTTTTCTGGGCGGACCCAGGTGTCGAATTGCTGCTCGGTGCAGGCGTTGAGAGACAGCGCCGCCTGGCGCAATGTGGTGTCATGATGATAGGCATACTTGGCGACTTCGGCCGCCGTGTCGTAGCCGATGTGTGGACTGAGAGCGGTTACGAGCATCAGGCTTCGTTGAAGATGCTCCTCGATGCGAGTTCGTTGTGCCGTGATGCCCTCCGCACAAAATCTCCTGAAGTGATTCATGGCATCTGCGAGAAGCTCCACGGATCGAAGTACGTTGTGAGCAATCAGGGGCTTGAATACGTTGAGCTGGAAGTTTCCGCTCGCGCCGGCCATCCCCACCGCGACGTCGTTCCCGAAGACTTCCGTGCAGACCATTGTCATCGCCTCGCACTGGGTTGGATTGACCTTGCCGGGCATGATCGAGCTTCCTGGTTCATTGGCGGGGATGGTGAGCTCTCCGATCCCACAGCGAGGCCCCGATGCGAGCCAACGCACATCGTTGGCGATCTTATTGAGTCCTCCAGCGAGCGTTTTGAGCGCTGCATGGAGGCTGACTAAAGCGTCATGAGCAGAAAGGGCTTCGAACTTGTTGGGAGCGCTCCAGAAGGGCAGCCCGGTCAGCTGAGCAATGTGAGAGGCCGAGACTTCGGCGTAGCGTGGGTGCGCGCTGAGGCCGGTGCCGACCGCCGTTCCACCGAGTGCTAGCTCGTAGACGTGTCCGAGGGCGAATTCGATTTTGTTCTCGGCGTGGGAGAGTTGGCTGACCCAGGCGCTGATTTCCTGTCCGAGAGTCAGCGGTGTGGCGTCCTGCAGATGCGTCCTGCCCACTTTGACCACGTCCTCGTACGCCGAGGAGCTGTGAGCCAAACAGTCTCGCAGCTGCTTGAGCTCTGGGAGGAGGCGGTGGACGACCTGCTCGGCCGACGCGATGTGCATGGCGGTAGGAAAAGTATCATTGGAGGACTGGCTCTTGTTGACGTCATCATTGGGATGAATCGGGTCCTTGCTTCCCAATTGACCACCGGCCATTTCGATGGCGCGGTTGGAAATGACTTCATTGGCGTTCATATTAGTTTGGGTGCCGCTGCCCGTTTGCCAGACGAAAAGAGGAAAATGGTCATCGAGCTGACCTCGAGCGACCTCGTCCGCTGCCGAAACGATGAGACGTGCCTTGTCGGGTTCGAGATCCCCCAGCTCTTGATTGGCGAGAGCGGCTGCTTTCTTGAGTAGACCGAAAGCTCGAATCAGGGATCGGGGAAAATGGTCCTGACCAATGCTAAAGTAGTGGAGGGAACGCTCGGTTTGTGCGCCCCAATAGCGATCGGCGCGCACCCTCACCTCGCCCATGCTGTCCGTTTCGATGCGCTGCTTTTCTTCCATTCTCTTTGGCCTTCCTGATGGGTCTGTCTGGTTATTGTCGTCGGCGCTCGTCGAGTTTTGCGCGAGTTTCGAAAAATGTATACGAGCGGCAAATTTCGGCTCCTTGGGCGAGCTTGCGTTGATAGGCAGCGCCGTTTCTCTCGTGATGGTGATCGGAGGTGCATTTTTGGGACCTTGGGTGATTTTGCGGCTTCCGGCTGACTATTTCCTTCCCCGTCGCAGGATCCGCACGGCGTCGCCGCGCCGTCCCGTTCTCCGCGTTCTGCTTTTCTTTGCGCGTAACCTGATTGGAGCCTCGTTGCTTCTCATTGGTATCGCTCTTCTGGTTCTGCCTGGGCAAGGCATTTTGACTCTGTTAGCAGGAATCTTCTTCATGGAGTTTCCGGCAAAACGGCGTTTGCTGAGAAAACTAGTAAAAAGAAAGCCCGTCTGGCGTTCGCTGCATTGGTTTCGAAAGCGCTTCAAAAAGGAGCCGTTTGTCTTCCCTCCTGATGAGCCTCGCGAAGAATAGCGGCCTCTTGGTGAGGCGGGGCTTGGGTGGCGCTTTGAGGATTCGAGGTCGCGCTTTTCGAGTGCGTTGAGGCAGTTGAGGGCGCAGCGGCCAACTGGAGAAGTGGCCGACTGGCGCAGCGGCCAACTGGAGAAGTGGCCGAAAAAGTGCCGATATTTTGTTGGCACGATAGGATTTTGCTCGCGGTTGATTTGCTTCTTTCGGAGTTTCTTTGCCTGCTCAAGGCCTCGATAGGGTACTAATGCTGCGGAGGCGGGGTGCGGTGTGGCGGGAGAGTGACTTCCGGTGGCGCCGGTGCCGAACCAAAAACGAACTGCCAAGGAGAACTGGATGATGAAGGCTGACAGCGAAAACTCCCTCAGACTCGCCTGGCTGAGCATATTCATCGGGCTCGGTACGGCAGGTGGTGGGATTGGCTGCAGTTCGGAAATCTCGGAAGACGGCTCTGCCTCAGGCGTGGATGGAGGGCAGGCCTCTGGTGGCGGCGGAAATGCTTCTTCCGGCGGGAGGGACAACGTGGGAGTTGGAGGGAGCAGTACCGGTGGAACCGGTACCGGCTCGACCAACTCGAATCTCGACGTCGAGCTTCCGACGGAAGAAGACGAAATGGAAATGGACGAGCCACCGAGCGACGGCGGTAAGGTCCTTTTGACTCCGGAGCAGGTCACCGACATCCAGGGGGCTGCATGCACGGGGTGGACCGCAGAGGGAGAAACTCTTCCGGCAACCTTGCAGTTGGTGGTCGATGTGAGCCTGTCGATGAGCGATCCTGCTCCAGGCGGGGGTGGCAGCAAGTGGGAGGTGACTCAACAAGCCTTGGAATCGGCGATCGATTCATTGCCGCCCTCTGTCTCGCTGGGGGTGCTCTTTTATCCCAACCTTCCCCTCAATGGTGGTCCTGGCGGGCCTGGGCCTGGGCCTGGCGCTGGTGGTTCGGGCTCCGGCGGTTCTGGTGGTTCCGGCGGCGGCACAACGGATTTGGATGAGTGCGTCAATACCGAAGCGATGGTGCCGATCGATCAGCTCGGTGAGGAAGGCTCGGCCCATCGAATGTTGGTTGCGCAGGCTTTTGCGGACGCCACGATCGATGGATTTACCCCGACGCACGATGCCTATCGGCATGCTTTGGAGGACGCACTGATTCCGTTCGAGGGGGTTCCCAATCAATTCATGCTTCTGATCACGGACGGGGCGCCGACCATGCGCTTGGTGTGTGACTCCTCCGATCCTGACGGAGGAGAGCCAGGTGGCGGCGGAATAGCCGTTTTCGATCAGCCGACTCAGCCGATCGTTGACGAGGTGGAAGCGGCCTCCACGGAGCACGATATTCGTACGTTCTTGATTGGCTCTCCGGGAAGTCAGGAATCCTCGGAATCGGAGGAAGACATGCGGCCGTGGCTGTCTGCTGCAGCGGTTGCGGGGGGAACGGCTCCCGATGGCTGTGAGCCCGATGGTCCCAACTTCTGCCATATGGATATGACGGAGGAGCCGGATTTTGCGGCGGCATTGACGGAGGGACTCGAGCAGATCGCCGGGCAGATCATCGACTCATGCACGTTTGCCATCCCAGAACCACCGGAAGACGAAGAAATTGATCCGTCGCTCACCAATGTGGTCGTGACCTCGGGCACGGGCGAGACAAGCTTGATTCTTCAAGATGAAGTTGGAGAGTGCACCGAGGGATGGCAGCTCAACGACGCGGGCGAAGTGAGTTTGTGTCCTGCAACTTGTGACGCGGTCCAGGAGGACGGCGGCGCGGAGGTGGAGCTGACCTTCGGATGCAGCCCCGAAGAGCTCGTTGAAGTTGTGCAGTGATTCGCGGACCGGCTCGATTCGGGTTGGCTGGATGTGGAGCCCGCTGGATGTGGAGCCCGCTGGGCCTCGGAGCCATGGATCGAGGCCGCAGTATCGCAGTGACCTCAGCTCGGTGACGTGAGCTTTAGGGCACGGGACGCCCCAGTTCTTCCATCAGCCAAACCATGGCCGGTCGGGCCTGTCCGTTGCGGATGAGGCCACTGTTGGGAACCCAGGTTTTTCCGTGGATCCATCCCCACAGCGTAATCCCGGGGATCCAGTCCGTTTCCAAAAAGAATGGCAGGTGCTCCTGGAATTTTGCCAGTTGCGCCTGGTCGTCGTTGAGATCGATATCGTATTCGGAGATGTAGACCGGAAGTCCGGTGTCTTCGTGCAGCTTGGTGAGGAGCTCGATCATTCGCTCGGTGCTCACCCCTCCGCTCAGGCCGTGGCTTTGAGCCCCCAGGGCATCGATGGGGGCTCCCACCTCCTGGAGCGTGTTGGCGATGTCGATCATGCGCTGATTGTCCTCGGGCCACTCGATGGTGTTGTAGTCATTGAGTATCAAAATGGCGTTGGGACAGGCTTCGCGAGCCCATTTAAAGGCATTGATGATCCACTGCCAACTGCCGAAGGTCCCACCTCCGATCGCCTCGGCATAGCTGGGAGTGGTATGGGGTGGCGGTTCGTTGACGACGTCGATCAAGGGAGTGTTGGGGTAGCGCTCGCAAAACGCATTCATCCAATCTTTTACGTCGGACTCCGAGATCGAACCCGATGGCTGCTGGGTCCCCCACACGAATGTGTGTTCTTTGAAGATGATTCCTTGCTCTTGGGTATAGTCGTAGATCGCGTCCAGCGTGTCCCAGCGGCGGGCGCTTCCCATGGTCGGCTGAACGGACCCCCACTTGCCAGCATTTTCAGGAGTGATCTGGTCCCAATACTCGGAATAGATAAAGCCGTCGGTATCGACCGAAGTGTGAGTGGTGATATTGCCGACAAACTTGGGCAATTCTTGCGGTCCGCCCCCTGTGCCACCGTCGCCTCCGGTCCCGCCGGCTCCATCCGCCCCTCCCGTTGCATAGCCCCCCGCGCCGTCCGCTCCCCCGGGTGCAGTTCCGCCCGTGCCTGCGCCACCGCCACCGCTAGCAGGGGTGCCTCCCGTATTTTCGGTTCCCCCGGTCCCGCCCGACGGGCCGGTGGCGCCGGAGCCCGGCCCCATTCCTCCAGTGCTTTGTGTTGCTCCCCCTCCCGAAGAGGGGCTGGACCCGCCGCTCGCGGTTGCCCCCGTCCCTCCCGTGGAATCCGGGCTCTCCCCAGGTCCTCCATCGTCGCCGCACGCAGCGATGAGGAAGCATGCCGCAAACATGAGGGCCCCGTGAGGAAAAGACGCAGCATGGGACAGCAACGCGGCGCCCCGCTGCGTACGGTGAGTGGTTTGAGTGTCCTTGGAGCGCTGTAGGTTGCTGGGAACGGGTCTCTGGGGCAAAGGTGCGGCTCCTCGCTGCGCGTGGTGAGGAGATCGAAGGACCTCGGAGTGCTGTAAGCTTCCGTGGAGGGTCTTCTGGGCTGAGGAAGCCGTGCTTGGTTGGTTGGCGTTCTGGGAGGATGAAGAGGGAAAGAACAGGGAAAGCATCACTGCCTTCTATTGTGGACGCTGACTGACTCATACAAGAGAGGATCAGTTCCGCTCCCCGGGTGTGAACTATTCTGCCAGTGGAAAAAACGCGGAAGCGGCTCGGTTCTGCTCCCGGGGATGAGCTACCTTGTTCGCGGACAAGACACGGGAGCGGCTCGGCAATGCTTCCCTGGGTGAATGATTCTGTTCGCAGAGAAGACACGGAAGCGGCTCGGTTCTGCTCCCGGGGATGAGCTACCTTGTTCGCGGACAAGACACGGGAGCGGCTCGGCAATGCTTCCCTGGGTGAATGATTCTGTTCGCAGAGAAGACACGGAAGCGGCTCGGTTCTGCTCCCGGGGATGAGCTACCTTGTTCGCGGACAAGAC
>CAYTRQ010000183.1:0-11033 GCA_964440025.1 uncultured Polyangiaceae bacterium
ACTTCTGGGAGGGCTTCGAAACCGCTCGAAACGTGAGTTGCCGAGGCACTAGAGGGGATGGTGCGTCAATACTTGCGCGACGGAGCGGGCAATTCCTGTCGAAGCGCAGCTCAGCGTGGCACTCGGCAGTGCCTGTGCGGTCCAAGGGAATCCAAGCTACGAGTCCGCAACGACTGAGTTAGGCTACGTGCGGCCAGTACGCGCGCGGGACCAGCACGGGCACCCGACTGCCTCGTGCCACGCGTGCCGCCGTGTTCCGAAACCGGCGCATCGTTGGGCCAACGACCAATACCGTGGCGAGCTCGAACTGCGCCAACGACACGAGGGCATCCACGATCGAGCCAGCGGCGAGATGCGGCTGCACCGTGGCGCCGGTTGCTTGCTGTAGGTATTCGGCCTGATGATGGAGGTCCTCGCGGACGGTGCCGAGCAGATGTTCCTGGTCGGTGCCAAGCACGAGCGGGGCCCTGGAATCCTCGCAGACATGGCCCCAAGCAGACCCGCGGACCTTGGCTCCAGGTTGCCCCCCGGCTAGACTGCCATCGTGACCACTGCCCGCCGACTTCATCACAGCTACGAGGACTATCTGCGAGCCCTCGAGGTCAGCGGTGTGAAACTCGAATACTGCGATGGCGAGATCTACGCCATGGCCGGAGGCACGCCGGAACACGCTGACCTGGCGGCCGCCATCACGCGCCTGCTCGGCAACGCGCTGCACGGTCGGTGCCGTGTGTCGTCCTCTGACCTCAAGGTGCGCATCGAGCCAACAGATCTGACGACGTTTCCCGACGTGACCGTAGTGTGCGGACAGAGGAAGTTGGCAGCCATCGATCCACATGCGGTCGTCAATCCAACTCTCCTTGTCGAAGTCACAAGTCGCTCGACAGAAGACTATGACCGCGGTGAAAAGCTCGCCCACTACAAACAGCTCGAGAGTCTGAACGCTGTCATCTTCGTCTCGCATCGGCGACACCAAGTCACTCTCATCGAACGCTCAATCGACGGATGGCGCCAGGCCGAGTTCCGCAGCGGCGACAACGTCCAGCTCGAAGATCCCAGGCTTTCCTTCAGCGTCGATGAGCTGTACTCGGGGATTGCACTAGAAAGCTAACGACCACATCGCACGGCTGACTCCGGTGATGGGTTTGAGCGGAGCGATGACCGCGACCAGCGCGGCCCTCATGGCCCTGGTTTGCATTGCTGTCTGGCTCGCCATGCGTGTCCTCGAATGACGGCACGTTCTGGCTTCCCGCCAAATCCGCGGACCGAAATCACAAGGATTACGAAGGTCAGCATTCTTTCGGAGGCTCTCGAGATCTCGGGACGGTTGGGTCGAGGTGACGATCTCCGCTCGAGAGGACAGGCGAAAAGAGCGACGGTCACGGTGTGTACTCGTAGACTTCGACCCAATCGTACACGGCTCGAGCCCCGGTCGTCGTCTCGTCCACCGGCCCCGCCCAGGACTCGCTGCTCGACGCCCAGATCGTCAGCAAGATGTTTTGCGGCAATGTCATTAGGTCGATGGAGGCGTCCCAGGTGTGGGCGAGTTGTCCGTCGACGAAGTACCTTGCCGCCTCGGGCGTCCATTCAATCGTGTATTCGTGAAAGTCAGCACTCGAGTCGAATCCCAAATCATACATCGTTGGATCTTGCGTGGGGCTCACCGGCGTCGTCGGCGCCGGCAGAGGTCCTGTGTAGACCATTGCATTGAACTGGACCTCCGTTGGATCTTTGCCCAGAAACTCGATGTCCAACTCGTTCCAGTTGTCCGCAGGCCATGGTGTGTAGATGGTGACCAGCGAGGAAACCACCGCATTCCCCTTCGCGAGTTTGGCTCGCGCCTTGACACGTCCGTAGGTCACGGCATCTCTCGACCTGACTTCCGCTCCCAAGAATGGCTTTTCCGCGCCTTGGTCATCCGTCGTGCCGTCGGGCGCCTCGAGGAGCGTGACGGAGAGCTCTCCGTCCGCAACAGCAACGGATTCGCTGGAAAACAGTGCAAGGTTCCCATCCCAAGAGTGAGTCATGACTTGCCATCGCGTGGAGTCGAACTCATCGAAGTCGTCCCGAAACAACAGTTCAAACTGCCCTTCTCCGCCGACTGAATCGACACCGCCACTCGACCCGGCCGCTCCACCACTGCTCGCTCCGCTCATTCCCGGACCCGCTCCCGCCGACGGGGCTGCTCCAGTGTTCGAGTCGCTCATCGCACCGGGACCTCCACAGCCCATGACAAGAAGAATGGAAAAGTAGGCGCTGCTTCGAATTCCGCTAAAACGCATCTCAAAACCCCGCAGGGGCTCCGAGAGACGTTCCAAGAAGAACCCCGGCACATCGAGCAAAGCGCCGAAAAATGCCGCGCCGATGCTCGCCTCGCCCTTCCGCGGATGAGCGTCGGCGAGGGCCTTCGAGGTTGTGTGCTGTGCTCTAGCCATCGGGGGAAGCCTGACCCCCGGTTCCGTCATCAACTTCTCATTTCTTGGGAAATCGACAGGTCGACCGGACCGCTCGCGCGAGCTACCTTCTCCCGCGTTGACTGCTCTCTACCAGCCATTCCCCATGACGCCCGGGCATCGAGCTCAGGCATGGCTTCACCGTCCAGCCTTTCGGCGTCCTCGCCACTTTCACGCCGAGCCCGAGCTCAATTTCGTTTTTCGGGGTCAAGCGAAGATGGGCGTCGGAGACTTCCATTTCGAGATGAGCTCCGGGGACGTCTTGTTGCTGCTTCCAGGTCAAGATCACGAACTAGTCCACGCAACGGCAGATCTCGAGCTTGTCGCCGTTGCCCTGACTCCCGAGCTTGCGGCGCGCTGCCTGCGGGGACGGTTGCCCGCAGAGACTCGCCCCTTTCGGCTCCCCGCTGAAGAGCGCAGGAAGCTCCGGGAGCAACTCGTGAGTCTCGATTCTCCCACATCGGCGGACAACCACGAGCGAATCGTGGGCGATATCTTTGGCTACTCGGAAGGTCTCTTCAAGCCCGGTCATTTCGTAGCGAATAGGACCCTTTCCATTCTCTCCCATCGGCCGGACACCGTCTCTTTGCAACTTGCTCAGGAGCTTCGTGTCCATCCGAGCGAGCTCTCAAGATACTTTCACCACCATATAGGAATTCGCCTGGTCGACTTTCGCACGAGACACCGACTCATGCGCTTTATTCACTTCGTTGACTCCGGAAAACCGCTGACTCGTGCGGCACTCGAAGCGTCCTTCGGGAGCTACGCGCAGTGTCATCGCGCCTTCCACAAATACCTCGGCTGCACCCCGAGAGCCTATTTCACGCTCAGGCGGGAAGAGGTCGACAGTCGACTCGAACCGGCGCTGTTTGATTGAGAACACCAAGCGGGGGATGGGTGCGATTGCACGTGATCAAACCGAAGATTGCACGTGATCAAAACCACCAATTGTGGGAATCTGCCGGCCCATGGCTCGTCGTACCTCGTCGTCTTTTCTTCTCCGCCCGTTCAGCCCAGAGCATCCCGATCCGCGATTTGCGCAAAAGTTTCGGCTTTTCGGGAAGCTCGCCGCCTTCCTGCTCGCGGGGGGGATGCTCTTCGTTGGTCCTCCGGCATGCAGTTCGGAAGAGGAGGACGGCGACGAGAGCGATGGCGCCGGTGGCCAAGGAGGCTCGAGTTCGGTGGACGCCTGCGAGATCCCCAGCAACTTCACCTGGACATCGAGCGACGTGTTGATTTCTCCTAAGTCGGATGCCGACCACGACATCGTGTCCATCAAGGATCCCACGGTGGTACGATTCGAAGATCGGTGGCACGTGGTCGCCACCACCGCCAACACCGACGGCGAGTGGAGTTTGGCCTACCTGAACTTCGAAGACTGGGAAGACGCAGACGACGCCGAGCTCTACTACATGGATCAGACGCCCGGCTTCGAGGGCTACATGGCTGCCCCGCACATGTTCTTCTTCGAGCCTCACCAAAAGTGGTACCTCGTCTATCAGACGCAACCGCCCGCCTATTCGACGACCGACGACATCTCCGATCCTGAAAGCTGGACGGAACCAGAGCCCTTTTTCGTCGGCAAGCCGCGCTCGGCTCCCGAACTGTGGATCGACTACTGGGTCATTTGCGACGAAACCGACTGCTACCTGTTCTTCACCGGAGACAACGGGGGGCTGTATCGGAGCCAGACCAGCAAGGAAGACTTCCCCGAAGGCATGGACGACCCTGTCTTGGCCATGCGCATGGCCGAAAACGATCTGTTCGAAGGCAGCGCGACCTACAAGATCAAGGGAGTCGATCAGTATCTCACTCTCGTCGAAGCGATCGGCCCCGAGGGAATTCGCTACTACAAGGCCTGGGTGGCGGATGCCTTGGACGGAGCCTGGACCCCTATTCAAAACAGCTTTTCCCGACCGTTCGCCGGCGAAAACAACGTCAGCTTCGACGGCGACGCGTGGACGAGGGACATCAGCCACGGCGAGCTCATCCGCGACGGCTATGACGAGAACATGATCGTCGACTTGTGTTCGGAAAGCATGCAGATGCTCTATCAAGGCCAGGATCCCGAGGCGGCCGAAGAAGCGAGCAGCTACTCACAGCTGCCCTACCGCTTGGGCCTTTTGACCCAGGGACCGAGCGATCCCGACATCCCTCCACTCGATCTTCCCCCCACCCCGGCCGAGCCGTTTCCCACCGTCCCCACAGGCGACAACCTGCTCGAAAATCCCGGCTTCGAAAACGGCACCGACGGTTGGATGGGTTGGGGAGCCGACCTCACCAGCACCGATGATCCGGTTCACGATGGGTCGGGCGCCGGTCTCGCCAGCGGCCGGACAGAATCTTGGAACGGCGCCTCCCAAGACATCTTCACCAAGACCGAGCCAGGCACGACCTACCTCACGAGTGTCTGGATCCTCGCGCTCGATCCCAGCGCTCCGTCCGGGCAAGGTGGCGCAGGTGGGGCAGGTAGTACGAGCAGCGGCGGTCCCTCCCAATCCGTATCTTGGACCCTGAAGAGCAGCTGCGGCGACGAAGACACGTTCTCGGCCGTCGCGAGTGCCGACGTGGAGCTTGGCCAGTGGGTGGAGCTCAGCGGAACTCTGGACGTGCCCACTTGCGAGGATCTGGACGAGCTGGTGCTCTACGCCGAAGGTGCGGACGCCGGCATCGATCTCGTGATCGACGACGCCTGGCTGTCGGAATGACGGCACACCCAGCCCTCACATCGTGTGGAACTCGAATACGTTCGCGTTCCACATCCCAGAGCGTGCCTTCCACGGGGAGGTCGGGATGAGCCACTTCAGTTCATCACGACGAACCAATCCCCTTTGGCCCTCGTAGTGGCCCAGCGGTCCGCGTGGAAGCTCACTCGAGGTTCCACGGACAGGACGGAGACGAGCGTTCGGTAGGTGCTTTCCGGAACCGGGGTGTTGGTTCGAGGGAGACGTTCTGCTTGAAGTACAATATTCTATTTCGGGGAAGAAAACCTTCTCCTCTTCTTCGCTGCGTGCCGTCATGGCATTGCTGGAGCGAGGAGAGGATAGAGACGTAGGGGGGAGGAGGTCTCCTCCTCTTTCCGTTGCATTCCGTCGGGCCACCGTTCACATAGAATCCACCTTGAGTGGATCCCACACAGATTCCCCACAAACCTATGAATTGTTGGACAGCTCAGTCACCACTACGGGCAACCCCCAGGTTGTTCAAACGCAAGGGGTCCGAAACATTTCGCCTGAACAATCGTCTGCCACCGCGGCGGGGCGCATTGCGCTCTTCGACCTGGGCTGCACTTCCACTGCTTGGGCTCCTGGGTCTTTCCGCTTGTAGCCAAAGCGATCTCGCCGCGCAGGATGATGGCACGGGTGGCGCAGCAATGGGTTCCGGTTCGGGGGGGCAGCCTGAAATTCCGGGCACCGGCGCAGTTGCGGGAACCGGAACGGGCGGAACGGCAGCCGCTGACTGCAAAGGGACCGACGCGATTTCAGCCAAGCGCATCGTGCGCCTTTCATTCAACCAAGTCGCCAACTCGATTGCTACGCTCGTGGACGAGGCCTTAGGCACCAAGATCGTTGAGGACTTCGAGCTTGTCGACGCGGAGCACCGCGCCTTTCCTCCTCTTCAGAGTCCGCGGGAAGGCAACTCGTTCACGGACCAGAGCTGGAGTACGGTCGATCAAATTGCTCAATCGGCCGGTAGCTACGTCTACGACAATCTTGCGGAAGTCACGGGATGTTCTGCCGAGCCCACGGACGCATGTGCTCTCGAGTACCTCACGGGGCTCGCCGAGAAGGCCTACCGTCGCCCACTCACGGCAGGTGAATCCGAGCGGTTGAACGCCCTCTACAATACGGAGTTCAAGGATGCTGGCGCGACCGTTGCTGAATCGATTCAATACGGCGTCTACGCGATATTTCAGGCTCCACAGTTCCTGTATCGAACCGAGTTCGGGATGGACGCGAACGCGAGCGGGGAGCTCACTCAGTTGGAATTGGCCAGCATGCTCTCCTACTTCCTGACGGATGACACTCCTGATGACACTTTGATGCAAGCTGCTCAAAGTGGAGCGCTTGCGACGCAAGAGCAGATCGAGGCGCAGGTGGACCGCATTCTGGAGACAGATGCCGCCAAGACGAATCTCCATGGCGCGATGATGTCCTACTTTGCGTATCCCAACCTGGAGTCGCAGATCATTCAAGACGACGCCTTCACCGGAGATATGCGGCGTTCGATGTATCGAGAGGCGGAGATGTTCTTGGATCACGCGCTGTGGTCTGAACCGCTGAACTCACTTCTTGTGGCTCGAACCGGATATGTGAACGAGACGCTCGCACCCATCTACGGGATCAGCGAATTCCCTCCGGCTGGTGCCACTCCCGTGGAAGAGGCCTTCTACAAAGTGGAGCTTCCCGACAATCGGACCGGACTTCTCACTCAGGCAGGATTTTTGGCGAACCGCTCTCGCCCCGACCATACATCAGTGGTCGGACGAGGTTTGCTCATCAAAAATGCCTTCCTTTGCACGGAGACCCCGGCACCGTCTGAGGGCATTGTCGAAACGATTGAGATGCTCAACGAGTTGAACCCCGACGCCTCCGAGCGCGAAATGGCGGAAATTCGGGCTTCAACGCCAACCTGCGCCAATTGTCACAACTCGTTCGACGCCTACGGCCTCGCCCTGGACACCTATGACGTCCTGGGTCGCTACCGAGAGATGGACGCTCACGGTAGACCCATTGACCCCTCGGTGACCCTGCCCGAACAGGTGGGTGGGGGGTACGCCCAAAACATCGTGGAAGTGGCCGATCGTGTGGCGGCCTCTGGTGCATTCGCAAAATGCATGGGTCAGAACCTAGTTAACTATGCCTTGGCCGACGTGAGTGCCGGAGCGGCAACCATCAACACCTGTGCGGTCAAGAGAGTGGCAGAGACCTTCGCCACCTCCGACGGCACCTTCCCCTCTCTTGTCAAAACCGTCGCCACCTCGGCTGCCTTGAGTCAACGCCTCCAAGGAGACGCACAATGAGATCCTATCGCTTTGCCCGCCGTTCCTTTTTTGCTGCCGTTGGAGGTGCCTTTGGCTTGAAGGCGGTTCTCTCCAACATGGAGGCGGCGGCGCAGGGGATGGCGTCCCCTCCGCGGTTCTTGATGACTCACTTCCCTGTGGGGACTCTGCGGCACCGGTTTATGCCGGAAGGAACCGGGGCGGACTACGTCCCCTCCCCCATTATTTTGCCGTTTGAAGATGCCGGGCTGCGAAACGACATGACCGTCTTCTATGGCTTCACCGACAACCACCTTTCCTGCCCGGGAGGTGGTGGGCATGAGGCTGGTACGCCGTTTACCACCACGTGCTGCAGTGCCGAGGGCACACGGCAAAATGGTGGTGAGGCAGATGACGGCGTCGCCGGTGGTCCGTCCTTCGATCAAGTCTTCCTCAATAACGTTCCGGAGCTTGCTCGAGATGGTGTGGGCTATGCAAACGCCATTTGTGATGCGCGCGTTGATTCCAATGAAACGTCGACCCAATGCCTCTCCTACAGCTACACCACGCGTTCGATTTCTTCGGCTCGTCCGGGGGGAAATATCAACGAGTTCACCCCCTTATTGCCTCAGCTGAGCCCGGCTCAGCTCTACGCGGGGCTATTTTCCTCCTTCATGCCAGGTGGCGCCACGGACGCGAATCGCGAGGCCGCAATCCGCGCTCTGAAGATGCGAAAGAGCGTGCTCGACTACTCGCTGACCGAACTGAGTGCACTCGAGAAGCTGGCCCCGGCCTCCGAGAGACCCAAAATCGACCTTCACGCAGAAGCGATTCGGAAGGTCGAGCAACAGTTGGCGGGTCAGCTCGAGAGCGGTGAAATCGGCACCGACAACACGTGCATGCTGCCGCCCGAACCACCAAGTGATTTGAGAGGGCAAGAGGGCAACTCACTGTATCTGGAAGACGTCAACACTGACGACTCGGAGATCCATCAGGCTGTTGCGGAAGCCCACTCCTCGGTCATCCTTGCGGCTTTCCAATGCGATCTCATTCGAGTCGCCACGCTGCAGTTTTCTCCCGGAACGAACCATGTGTCCTTCAAGGGAATGTGGCCCAGTGACCCCAACCGCATTGCCATGCACCATCCGGTGAGCCACGCCGGTTCCTTCCTGGGGAATGCGGCCGACGCAGATCCCTCAGGATTGGTCGGGGCCGACCGGGACCGCTATGAGTTCCTGGCGAACGTCCAAACCTGGTACAACCAACGTCTAGCCGACTTCTTGGTGAAGATGAAGGAGGCTCAGGACAGTTTTGGGGGGAGTCTACTGGATCACACCGTGATTCCGTACATTACCGAGGTATCCCAATCGAATCATTCCCGCGAGCCCAAGCCAGGATTCCTGTTTGGCGGCAGCGCTTTGGGGCTCAAGCACGGTACCTTCAGGCGTTTTGACGGCTTTGGAGAACAACGGCCCCAAGTGGACCTGTATCTCAGCTGCGCTCAGGCTCTGATGCAGACCGACGATCCCAAGGGTGGCCTATCTGACGAACGCTTCAATGACTTCAATCCAGATGGGGCTGCCTTTGATGGATTGTGGGAAGCGCCGGTGTAACTGGGAAAGGGCGATCGGCAAACTCGGTGAACCTTGGGCTTTGATCAGGCATCGACTCTAGCATCGACTCTAGCGACAACATGCCTTGCGGAGTGAATCTGAGTCTCGAACATCTATTTCACCTGCGGAACGACCAGAATTCTGTCGAATACACTCGACAATATACAAAGCGTCGAACACAATCGACACGTGAACGTCGGGGTGCGCCTCTCCCTTTCACACCAAGGCCATGCCGCCATCGGCGTGAAGCTCCACTCCGTTGACGAAGCTGCTCGCTTCCGAAGCCAGGAAAAGCGCCGCCTGCGCGAGCTCTTGCGGAAACCCTATCCGACCGGCGGGAACGAGCTCCTCCATCGATTTCAGGAGGTTCATCTTTGCGTCTCCGTCGAGCCCCAACTTGTCTAACACCTCCGTTTCCACGGGGCCCGGACTGAGCACGTTGACGCGAATTCGGCGCCCTTTGAGCTCGAGGGCAAAATAGCGGGCAAACGCGCTGATCGCGGCTTTCGTCCCGGCGTAGAGCGTATGGTTGTGGAGAACCTTGGTCGATGCCAACGAACCGGTCACGATGATGCTTCCTCCATCGCGCATCACTTTCGCCGTGGTCTGGACGCCAAAGAAGATCCCCTTTGCGTTCGTTGCGAAGTGCGCATCGAACTCCTGCTCGCTGACTTGGTCCGAGGGTTTGATGTTGATGATCCCCGCATTCGCAAAATAGATGTCGACGCCGCCGAACCGTTTCTCCACGTCGCGCGCGACCCGTTCATGATCCTCGAGACGGGTAACATCCGCCGGAATGCTCACAGCGCCGTTTCCGACTTCCTTCGCCGCGTCTTCGAGCACATCGGCGCGTCGCCCGATGATCACGCACTGCGCGCCCTGTTCGGCAAACAGTTTCGCTGCTGCTTTACCGATGCCGCTGCCTCCGCCGGTGATGAGGGCCACTTTTCCTTGTAGATTTTGCATCTTTTGTACTCCTTGCATTGCTGGTGCTCCTGGTGCTGCTGGAGTTTGAATAGACTGAACCGCGGAGGGCTTGTAGATGGATCAGCGGCACAACTGCTGTGCCTCGGGCTCTTGCTCGGATCTGCTCGCGGAAGACGAAATGCCAAACTTGCTGAATGAGACGTCGGGAATGATGGCCTTCGTTCGCACAGTAGAGGCCGGCTCGTTCAGCGCGGCAGCGCGCGATCTGACCACCACGCCGTCCGCTGTCTCCAAGAGCGTTGCGCGACTGGAAAAGAAACTCGGCACACGTCTCTTTCTTCGCTCCACGCGCGCTCTGAAACTGACCCAGGACGGCCGGGCGTTCTTCGATCGGGTGGCTCCCCTCCTCAAGCAGCTCGACGCGAGCGATGAGGCCCTCTCGGCGCAGGACTCTCCATCGGGTCGACTGCGAATCAGCATGCCCCACGACATGGGGCCCCTCTTGCTTCCTGGACTCTTCGGCGACTTCGCGAGTTCCTATCCCGATCTCGAGCTCGATATCGGTTTGACAGACCGGTACGTAGACCTGATCCGCGAGGACTATGATGTCGTGCTTCGCGTGGGGCGCCCCCAGGAGCGCGATCTGATGATCCGTCGCCTGGCGATGCTGCCCTTGGTCTTGGTCGCTTCGCCCTCCTTCGTGGATGAATGGGGCATGCCCCATTCCGTCGAAGAGTTGAGCTCCCTGCCCTTCGTCCGCTACTCGATGGACGGGCAGCTCTCACCGCTCGTGCTGGACGATGGGCTGAAGTTTTCCCCGTCGGCACGCATCACCTGCGACTCGGGCGCGGCGCTCGTTCACGCCGCCCGCCAGGGTCTGGGTGTTGCGTTCCTCCTTCGTTATCTCGTGGCCGAAGAATTGACCAAGGGCGAGCTGGTGCAACTGGCTCCGGAGATCTCGCTGCCCCAAGGCGGCTTCAACGCCTTGCACGCCTTCGGTCACTCCGCCCCTCCACGCGTCCGGCTCTTCCTCGACTACATCGAAAAAGAAGCCGCGGC
>CAYTRQ010000184.1:0-6271 GCA_964440025.1 uncultured Polyangiaceae bacterium
CCAGCAGCGGAAGGCGGCGAGGTACGAGTCTATGGCCACAGGCCCCATCCCCATCGCTCCGTCCGAGCCCCGTTCGTTGCCTCTTCAACGGTTCGATCCACGCGCCTCTCTCATCCAGGCATCACGGCAGCCAAGGCACTCCGACAAGCCCCTGGAGTCCAAACGAGTGCGCAAGGTGGTCTAGGAGCTCCCGCAACAATCAATATTCGTGGTGCCACTTCGGCCCAAACTCCCGTCTATCTCGGCTCGGTCCGTATCAACGACGAAGTCGGCGGGGTCGCCAATCTCGCGGACGTTCCCCTCTTCCTCGTCGATCGCGTCGAGGTTTTCCGCAGCCACGCTCCCCCCGAGCTCAGCATGCTGGGCCTCGGAGGAGCGCTCATCTTTACCCCTCGGCAACCTCGCCGTTCCGAGCTGTCGTTTCGAGCTACCGCTGGGAGCTGGGGGACTCGCGGCATCCAAGGAGCCGTCTCGGTCGCCGGGGATCGGCAGGACGTCCTCACGGGGTTTTCACTGACCGGAGCAGACAACGATTATCCCTTTCAGAGTAGCGGCGGAACACTTTTCGTTCCCGAAGACGATGAAACGACCTCTCTAGGGAACGCGGACGCCACAGAGAGGGCGTTCTGGCTTTTGGCGCGAAACTCCCTGGGCCCGGCGCAAATTGACGTCCTTTATCAACATGCCAGCCGCCAGCAGGGAGCCCCTCAGTTGGCGCTCACTCCTTCCGAATCGGCCAGGGCCCGCTTTCGCCGTGATCTCGTGGCGCTGACCTCCACGGTTCCGATTGACGACTGGGGCGGCGGATTGAAGGCAGTCACCTCCGCCTCGTTCGGGGAAACACGAATCGAGGATCCTCAACGCGAACTCAGTCTGGCGGGTACGGGAACCAAAACTCCCGGCGAACGCATCGAACAACTTCTCGAAGCCACCCAGAGCTCGCGAGAGTCTTGGACCCTGAGACAGCAGGTCGCCATCTCCATCGACCGGCTGCGACGATTCGAAACGCGGGATGGCCAAAGCGAGGAAGCTCTCGCCGCCCGCAGATGGACGACCCGGCTGGCCCTGAGCGGCGAAAAGAATCTGAGTGAGTCGGCAACCCTGTCCGCACTCGCCGCCCTGCGCTGCTTCGATACGAGCCGCGGAGAGCTCTCGATGTGCCAAGAGGTAGCTCCAGCAGCAACCGTCACCCTGGGACTCACCTCCGGGGACTTCTCTGCCGCACTTTCCGCCGGTCACTACCATCGCATTCCCACTCTTTCCGAGCTCTACGGGGCCAGTCTACTAGTTCGCGGAAATCAGGGACTCTCCGTAGAGCAAGGTCAGAGCATCGAGCTCCTTGGTCGCTACCAATGGTCACGGCCCGGTCAAGAACCGCTCTTTTGGCTCGAAGCGTCACCGTACGTGAGATTTTCCAGCGATCTGATCGTCTACGTCCGCGCAGCACAGGGCTACTTGATCCCGCGGAACAGAAATCGCTCTCGAACTCTCGGAGTGGAAGGCAGCCTCGGCATTCATCCTCTCGAGGGGCTCTCCATCGAGGGACAACTGAGCCTCGTCGACCCGCGAGACACGAGCGCGCAACGTCAGACGACCAATAACATTTTGCCATTGATTTCCCGCGCAACGAGCTTCGTTCAAATCAGCTACCAAATCCCACTTAGCCCCCAAAGACGGCGCCAACCCAGTTTGGGGACCCAGCTAATCTATCAATCCAGTCGCTATGCCGATCCCGCCGGCCTTGGTGTCATCCCCGAACAAAGTTCCTGGGACGCCACCTTGGAGATCCCCATCATTCTGGGCGACGAGTCGATTTTGTCTTGGAAGACACGCGCCAGCAATTTGTTGGGATCGAGAAGATTCGACATCGTCGGCTACCCCCTCGCCGGCACCAGCATCTACACCTCGGTGGAGGTGACCCTATGATTTCTGTCAAAACCAAGATTGTCTCGGCACTCGCCTTGGCTTGCTCCGTCCTCGGCTGCAATGTCGAAAGCACGGGAGGAGACACCGGCGGTCTCGGCGGCATGGGGGGCGCGGGAAACTCGGACAGTCGCTGCCCCCCCGGTGTTGCCGTCGTCCTTTCCGATTATCTCTCCACACAGATCGCGCTTGCAGATCTCTGGGGGAACCCCCAATCCGCTTCTCTCATTTCGACCGCAAGCAGTGAGACGCAGGGGCTCGCCTTCGCCCTGTCGGGAGACGTGAGCGTAGCTTCAACGCCTCCCCCGCAGAACGAGGTCATCCTGCTGGATCGCTATGGAACGAACGCTATCACGTGGATTTCACCGAGCAGCGGACGAGTCCGTACCCAACTAGCGGTGGGTACCGGCTTCGAGTCCAATCCGCAGGATCTCATCCAAGTCAGCGACGAGCTCGCCTTCGTCAGTCGCTGGGGCATCAATGCCAACGCCGGCTCCCAGCCCTACGATCGCGGCGACGATGTCCTCGTGATCGATCCTTCGGCCCCCCAGATCACCGGAGCCATTCCCATGCCGACCACTGGTGACTTTCCAGCTCGTCCTGGTCCCCTACTCCGCACCGCGGAGGATGAGATCATGGTCATGCTCGAGCGTGTGGCCCTCGACTTCTCGGGAGCCGACAACTCGATGCTCGTCGGTATTTCCATCGAAGACCAACAGGTCGAATGGCAACACACTCTCCAAGGTCACAAAGGTTGCGGCCGTCCCGCATTGTCACCGGATGGAAGTCTCCTGGCCGTCGCCTGCAGCGGCCGCCTTCAAACCGACGGACTCATCGAGGACATCGATCAAAGCGCGCTCCTCCTCTTCAACGCCCACCAACGACCCTTGCAAGAAGTGGCTCATTACCCGGCGGAAGAAATTGCCGGAGAGCCCCTCCAGGGATCGGTGGCCTTTGCCAGTCAGCAGCTCGTTGTTCTCAAAACCCAGACGCCCCTTGGGGGCAACTCTCATAATCGCTGGCTCTCCTTCGACATCGAGACACGAAGAGCAACCACTCTCCTCGAAGCCTCACCCGACCTCGATGGAAAGGGGAAAGGGCTCGTTTACGGTGGCATGGCCTGCTTCCCGGGCTGTACCGACACCTGTCTCCTCGCTGATGCCGACGCAAGCGTTCTTCAGCGCGCCCGGCTCGATGACGACCAGCTTGTGCTTTTGTCCCCTGTCCAGGTGGAAGACTCCGTAGGACTCCCACCGATTTCACTGGCTCCTCGATGAATCCGAAAATGAACGACAAGGAAATCAGTTTGTGCCTGGGCGGCACTCGCTCCGGGAAGAGCCGCTACGCTCAAGACCTCGCCCTGTCTCTTACCGATTGTCCGCTCTATCTCGCCACTTCACGTCCCATCGACGAGGATCACCGGGCGCGGATTGCAAGGCACCAGCGCGATCGCGGACCTGAATGGGAAACCATCGAAGAGCCGCAACATCTTTCCAGCATTCGTGTCGAGGGCCGCGTGATTGTCGTCGACTGCGTTACCTTATGGCTAACTAACTACTTCTTCCAAGAAGAAACCACTGAAAAATGCCTTGCCGCAGCGACAAGAGAGCTCGACCGAGCTCTCGAACTTCGCAACCATTGGATCTTCGTTTCCAACGAGATCGGGCAAGGCGTCCATGCACCCACCGAAAGCGGACGCAAGTTCGCAGATCTGCAGGGGTTCATGAACCAGGCCATCGCAGCCCGCGCCGATCGCGTCGCCCTGTTGATCGCCGGTCTGCCTCTGTACCTCAAAGGAGAACCACCAAAATGAACCCCTTCTTCTCGAGAATCCCTCGCGCCGACTTCACATGGAAAAGTGAGCTAGCAAGGCACCAGAATCGCCTCACCAAGCCTCCCGGGAGCCTCGGACGACTCGAAGAGCTCGCCACTCGGATGGGTGCCTTCCAAAAATGCGCTCCAACGGCTCGTCCAGCTGCGGCAATTCATTTCGCCGCGGATCATCCAGTCACTCGGCACGGGATCAGCCCGTATCCTCAAGAGGTCACACGAGCCATGCTCGGCAATTTCGCCGGTGGTGGGGCGGCGTCGAGCGTTCTCTGTCACCTCCACGGTCTACCTCTCACCGTCTTCGACGTCGGGGTCGAAGGTGATCCGGAACCCTCGACGAACCACGGCACCGATGAAATCCTCCGAGTCACTCCGCTCTCCGGCAGCACAGAGGGCGACATCACAGCTGTCGACGCAATGACGCCCGAAGTCTTCGATGCCGCCCTCGAACAGGGACGCAGCGCCTTTGCGACACAAAGCCCCCGGCCGAGCGTCGTGTTGCTCGGAGAAATGGGAATTGGCAACACGACGCTAGCATCCTGCGTCTGCGCCGGAATTCTCGGCCGTGATCATCCCGAATTTTTCGTTGGTGCTGGCACGGGTGCCGACGACGCGATGCTGGAGAAGAAGAAGGCCGTGGTGCGAGATGCCGTCTCTCGGCTCGGCCCCCAAGATGGTCCCTTGGATGTCCTTCGACGAGTGGGCGGGCGCGAGCTCGCCGCGCTGCTCGGCGCCATGGCCGAAGCTCTCGAGCACCGCAGCATTGTCCTGGTCGACGGTTTCATCACGACGAGCGTTGCGCTCGTCCTGTGTCAACTCGTCCCCCATGCGCGAGAAGGACTCGTCTTCGCTCATTGTTCCGCGGAAAAAGGTCATCAGTTCGTCTTGAGTCATCTCAAAGCCTCCCCTCTTCTCGACCTCGAGATGAGACTGGGAGAAGGCTCCGGCGCCCTGGTCGCTTATCCCCTGCTGGTCGCGGCTGCTGAGCTTCATAATGAGATGGCCACCTTCGAAGGTGCCTCGGTCCCCGACCGCCCCCCCCAACAACGAGCCCCGGCGCCCCCCGTCGCTTCCCCCGCCAGTGACCGCCAGCGTCGTTCGTCGTGACTTTTCCCCCTCCGCTCCGTGGTTGCCGGGCGGCGTTCGTGTTCATGACTCGAATTCCGGTGGGCGGCTTTCCCTACCGTCAGGAGGACTGGTCCTGGGCCTCCGCCCATTTCCCTTTCGTCGGCTGCGTCGTGGGAGCGCTCGGGGCCGGGGTTCTCATCTTCTCCCAACCATTTGGAGGCTTCCTCAGCGCCTGTTTGACGATCCTGAGCACGATTTTACTCACCGGCGCCTTCCATGAAGATGGGCTCGCCGATACGGCCGATGCTCTCGGAGGCGCCCACGACCCACAACGCGTGCACGAAATCCTCAAAGACAGCCGCCTGGGGAGCTATGGCGTCACGGCGCTCTGCTTTTCGATCCTGCTCCGCATAGCCAGCCTCGCTCCTCACGGCGCGACCGCGGCACTGCTGCTCCCTTGGATCCATTCCCTTTCACGGCTTGGCCCCGTTTGGCTCATGCGATTGCTGCCCTATGTGTCGGGGAGCCAGGCGAAAAGCTCCGCGCTCGACGATCGAGCGCGACGGTCGGCGCAAGAGAAATGGCCTCTTCGGGAATTGGTCGCGACGCTATGGATAGTCCTGGCCGCCTCCCTTGCCGGTCTCGTGGGGGCTCCTTGGGGGCTCCTGGCGGCTCAATTAGTCATTTGTGCTCTAGCAACCGTTTGGGCGGGGTGGTCTTTTCATCGACGCGCCGGAGGTTGGACGGGGGATTTTCTCGGCGCCCTTCAGCAGATCTGCGAAATCGGTTGCCTTCTCGCCGCGGCCTGGTTCCTCTGAAGAGAGCGTGGCTCGGTGGCTGCGGGGAAGCGGCCTGGCTCGGAAGCTCCCGCGTGACACTGGAGCCGGCGTGGCTCGGAAGCTCCCGCGTGACGCTGGGGCTGACGTGGCTCGGAAGACGGAGTGGCTTTGAAGCTCCGGTGTCACTCCGAGGTCGGCGTGACCGAGCGCTCCTTTCTCGCATCACAACAGATCTTTCCGCCCGTCTTTCCGCTCGCGACAATGGAAAAACCTGTTCCTCTACATGCTATTCAATACCACATAAGGCTATAAAACGACAATACATGCTGTAAAACGACATCTTGTTGGATCATCTGCTCCCCATTTTTCGCGGAAACCGCTACCAGCACCGGATTTCTCGCTGACGGAAGCAGCCGGACCCAGTAGCGTGCTGAGGGTGCTCAGCCGTCGACCCCATGGCTCCTTACTGCTCCTCCTCTGGCTCGGGATCTGCAACTGCGGAAAGAGCGAGGCCGGCGCGGAAGAATCGCCGACGGGCGGAACCGGCGGAGCTCTTGCGAAGAGCAACACCGGCAGCTCGGGCGGAACCTCAGGGGGCGATGGGGGCGCGGCACCGGGGAGCGGCGGCACCGAGAAGGTGTCGTGGAGCACGCCGGCGGCCACGCGCCCCG
>CAYTRQ010000184.1:6281-7285 GCA_964440025.1 uncultured Polyangiaceae bacterium
GCCAGCGGAGGCAATCCTCATGGGAGCGGGGGGACCAAGAGCGAGGGATCGGGAGGCACCACCGGAGGCGCTGGAGGCACCGGCGGGATGGGGGGTACCGGAAGCTCCATGGGCAGCGGCGGCGGTCCTCTGGAAGTCGCCCCGCACGTCGAAAAGAGCGGAGAAAGCCGGATCACCGAGGACGGCCTCAGCGTCGTCTCCTACGGTGGCTATTTGAATGGCGAATCGTTTCAGCAAGACGCCATCGTCACATTCGATGGCGTTCAGTACGCCGCCTTTTGGAACACGGCTCGACACGTCGTGCTCGCCGCGAGAAACCTGCCCTCCGGCTCCTGGTCTCACCTTGAGCTCACTGACTACCAGAACCAAGCGGACGACGCACACAACACCATCTCCCTCGGAATTTCGGCGAGCGATGCCACGCTGCATCTTTCCTTTGATCACCATGACGACACGCTTCACTACCGTCGCTCCAGAGAGGGACTGCTCGAAGAAGAATTTGCGACTTGGGAGTCCTCCGATTTCGGCCCAGTCGAGGACTCTCTCGGGGAGTCTTCGGCCATTCAAGCCGTGACCTATCCACGCTTCATTCCGTCCCCCGATGGAGCATCGCTCTTTCTCAATCTTCGTATCGGAGCGAGCGGCAGCGGTACGGCTCATCTGTGGAGCTATCGAGGCTCCTCGGGGAACTGGAGCTCTTGGGGAGGATACCTCGATGGAACGTCCGTGGATGAAAATCCCTATTTCCACGGGTTAGCCTTCTCTCCCCAGCCGGACTCTTCGGATCCTTCCGGGGCCCAGCGCCTCCACTTTGCCTGGTGCGCGCGCGCAACGCCGAACGCCAGTACCAACCACGACCTCTACTACATGTATACGGACGACGGTGGGGCAACCTTTTTCAATAGTGCCGGAGAGGAAATCGGTGGAACGGACACGGAGCCCGTCGGCGCAACGAGCAGTGAGGCGCAGGTCTGGGCCATCGGGCAAAATCGCGGCCTCATCAA
>CAYTRQ010000184.1:7295-10958 GCA_964440025.1 uncultured Polyangiaceae bacterium
ATCAGGAACACATGACAGTGGATGGAGAGGGCGGTGTGCACGTCCTGCTTTCCCACATGCCGCCGGATGAGGCGGACGAGATCGACTTCACCGAAGCGCGCAAGAAGAGCGAGTTTTTCCACTACTACCGGGCTCCGGACGGCACGTGGAACCGGTCGCCCCTTGGGGCCTCGGTGGTCGAAAATTTCCGAGGCAGTCTTGCCTGGGCCCCGAGCGGCAACCTCTATGCGGTGTTACCTGATCTCCGCATCTACGGTGCCTCCAAACACAACGCCTTTCAGGATTGGGCCCTCCTCGAGTCCGATTCGCGTCCCTTTTTCTCCGATCCCCTCATCGACAGATCACGTCTTGCTAGTGCTGCGACCACATAAAAGTGGTCGGTAGGGAGACCACTTTTCTCTCGAAATCATTCATCTTCCTCCGGTCGTCGCAGCACAAAAACCAGCAAAAAAGCCGAGGCAAAGACGTACCCGAGCGCGGTTTCGAAGCCGACCTCACCCACTTCTGGGAGCGCTTCGAAACCGCTCGAAACGTGAGTTGCCGAGGCACTAGTGGGATCCTGACGATCTTCTATCCCATGAAAGATTCCGGGGACATCATGGCACTCGACTACCTGATTGATTGAAGGCGTGGGAAGCCAGAGCGGACTGAAACCGGCAAAAGCCGGGTTTGATCAAGCCATCGGGTATTCTCCTCGCGCTGGCGAGATGTGTTTCTATTCCGCAATCACGATGCGCCACACCTGTTCGTCACCTTGACGCTCGCTCTGTTGCTGGATGGCGGCCCCCACTTCCGTGGAACCATCCGCCACCCCCAGGGAGTGGCCGCTCTTTTTGTTAACGATACGATACTCGCCCTCGCCTCGATCCATCAACCTCCAGGCCTGATGGTCGCCCCCGTTATCATCCCACAAGTGCAGATCGACGCCAGCTTCTTCTGATTCGTCGGGAACATCGACGACCTTGTCGCTGGAATCGTTGGTAATCCGAAAGTGGCCCGCTCCATCGTAATTCAGTCGCCAGCTTTGCGCCTCTCCCGGTTCGAGCTGGACGAGATCAGCGCTGTTTTCATTTTCGTCCCCTTCCACCGAAAGCGCTAGGCCGCTTCCCTCGTTCAGCAGAACGAACGAGTCAATCGAGCCCGATACCGTGCCGGCTTCCGTGTCGATTTGGAGGGTATTGTACCAATCCATGCTGAGGCTGGTCTCCGAAGGAAACGAGATCGGTTGCCAAAGATAGCTCGAGTCGTTGACACGTCCGTCCCACGCGCCCGCCCAGCGATCGCCCATATAGAGATACCCGGTTCCCTCACTCCCTTGCACCTCTTGCACATAGGTCGACTGTGAGTAAAAGGTGTTGCCATTGGCCACATTCCGCAGCTCCGACCAGCCGCTCGTCAGCGAAGAACTCGACGCATATTTCGCCTGATTGGGCGACCAGCCAGTGGACCCTGAAGTAATAAGAAAATACGTATCTCCTCGCTTGAACAATGCCGGCGCCTCGCGGTGCTCCCCTTCGAATAGCACCGCCTCGAGGCTCTCGATGGAGAGATAGTCCTCGGAGAGCCGGTACAGGTGGAGATCGTAGTTTTCATTGGATGCCGAAAGAAAATAGCCCGTGCCATCGTCATCGACGAAGAGAGTGCAGTCGCGAGACATATAGCCAGGCTTGTCGTGATCGATCACACCCGAGTCCTGAAACGGGCGAAAGCTTCCGTGGTAGGCATAGTCACCGGTGACCGTGTCCGAACTGGCGACCGCTGCACGCGCTTCGCCATAGTCCATGCCGTTTTCCCAGTGCATCCACATGACGTATTTCTGGGTCGCCTCGTTGTAGACGACCTTGGGTCGTTCTACGTTGGCTGGATCCAGGCCCGAATCCGACTCCATGGTGAGCACATCATTAACGTGCTCCCAACGACGCAGGTCGCGAGAGCGGTAGGCGGAAACCGCGTAGAAGGTCCCATCCGGATTGCGATTTTCACCAAACCAATAGTAGTCGTGGCCAATTTTCAGCATGCCCCCACCATGTGCTTGGATGGGATTTCCCTCCGTATCAGCCCACTGCACCCCATTGATGAGGGGCCAGGGCACCTCGGAGACGCCGCCGGCTCCTCCCGTGGCAGTCCCCCCACCGCCGCCTCCGCTCGGCGAGCCGCCCGAGGCCCCTCCGTCTGCGAGACTTCCGCCGGCGGAGCTTCCACCCGAAACATTTCCTCCCAATCCATCGATGTCCGCACCCCCGGTCGCGCCGGAGCCTTTCGAGGCGCCGCTCCCGCTCGAACCGCCGGCGCCATGGCCTCCGGCACCCGGCGCCCCTCCGTTGGTCCCGTCCTCACCACCCGAACCCCCACCATTCTCGGTCGAGCCGCCGATGCTGCCTCCCCGCAGATCGCCCGGCCCTCCATCCCCACAGGCGCCGCACAGGAGCAGGCTCGAGAAAAGAAAAAGCGACCGAAGAACATTGAAAGAAGTAGGAGCCAGGCGCATCGTGGGGACAGAATAACACCCTGGGTCCGTCATGGCCCGCACTGTCGGACCGTGTAGTTCTGGCTGTGTCGTTTCAGGCTCTGTCGGGCTGCTGTCGGATGGTGTCTTTCGGGCAGTGTCTATTCCAAGCTATTGCCTTTCCCGGCAAGTCTATTCCGAACACGCTTTTTCCGGACAGGTCTGTTCCAGGCGGATGTCGTTCGGAGGGCCGGGATGGCATGTCGTTCCCCGTGGTTTCGCTTTCCGTGATGTACTGCTGCTATCGCTTTTTGGTGTTGGCCGAAATTCCTCCCGAAAGAATCGATGATGCGACGGGGCGCTCGGCACCATGACTCGGTACGCAGTGCTTGGTGCAGGAGCCGTTGGTGGCTACTACGGCGGCATGTTGGCCCGCCGGGGGCACGAGGTGCATTTCGTCGCTCGAAGCGAATTCGACGTGCTCCGGGATTCTGGTCTTCGCCTTTCGACGGAACTCGGCGAGTTTCACCTGCCACGAATCAACGTCCATAGCGGCCCGGCCACACTCCCGCCCTGCGACGTGCTGCTCGTCGGCCTCAAGATGACCCAATTGGACGCCCTGGACGCCTACCTTCCCCAGGTGCTCGGCCCTCGTGGAGTCGCGCTTTCGCTCCAAAATGGATTAGGAGCAGAAGAGGAGATCGCTCGATTTCTTCCCCCCGAGCGCATCTGGGGAGCCGTGTGCTTTCTCTGTGCGGTGCGCACAGCACCAGGACAGGTGACCCAGTCCGACAGAGATGCGATCCATATCGCTCCCTATGTGCCAGGCCAGCGGTGCCAAGAAATGGACACATTCGTCGAGCACCTCCGTTCGGCGAAAGTAGACGCCCAACTGCACGATCATCTCGCACTTCTGCGATGGCGCAAGCTGGCATGGAACATCCCCTACAACGGGATCTGCGCTCTGCTTCGGCAAACGACTTCCGAAATCGGTGGCTGCGCCGCGACGCGCGCGCTGATCGTGGATCTCATGGAAGAGGTCCGTGCCGCCTGTCATGCGGTCACGGGTGTTCCCCTCCCCGCAGGACTCGTCGATAAGCTGCTCGAGATGACCGATACATTCGACCACTACCGCCCCAGCATGCTCATCGATGTCGAAGCGCAGCGGCCGCCCGAGCTCGAAGCCATCTACGCCGAACCCATCCGACGGGCGCGGC
>CAYTRQ010000185.1:0-10939 GCA_964440025.1 uncultured Polyangiaceae bacterium
CCACACTCTCCACCCGCTCCTTGAGCACCTGCGTCGCGTCGGTTTCCTGGCGGTTCCCATCGAGCTTTTCAGGAATTTTGAAAAGGGGAGGAACCCAAACGACATCCACTCGCGCTATCGGCGCTAGGTTTGCGATGGCGAGCGCTTCGATGAGCGCGTCGTTTGCCGGGTCGTGCATGTCCAAGCCAACGAGAAGCCGCAAAGGATGCTTCGTTGTTGGAACACGCGTCTGGCTTGCTGGATCCACTTCTGGGACCGTGGACATGGCGTCGTTCTCCTTCTCCCTGTACTGATTCGTTACCAAGTCTGAGTGCACGATTCATGCCCGCTAGCGCGGCTCTTCAAGTGGACGAAAAAACCTGATTGTTGGCTCGCTCGAAGGCGTGTTGTGGCGATGCGCCACAAGGTCGGCTGGCGTTGGTCAGAATTGACAAGGGGCAAAGGATGAGACTCCGTCGTTCCGAGAGCGCTTCGCTAGCATTGGGTTTTGTTTACGCAGAGGCGTAGCCCTCGGTTTCCCGCCGGATGTGGAGCGTGCGCGTGGGGAATGCAAACGGAATGTTCTCCTCCTCGAACCGACGATAAATCCCCAAGTTGATGTCATGTTGTTTGTTCATGTATTCCGTATAATCGGCGCTCAAAACATAGTAGACAACTTCGAATGTGAGGGAGTATTCGCCATATTCTTTGAAATGGGCTCGGTCGAAACGCACGCCCTCCTGCTTTTTGATGACCTCCTCGGCGATATCCCGGGCTAGGGCGACCTTGTCGGCTGGAAGATTGTATTCAATGCCAAAGTGGAAGACGACTCGACGCTCCTGCATTCGATAGTAGTTGCGAATGCACTGGGAGGCGAGCTCCCCGTTGGGGTAGACGATCTTCTCACCACCCAGAGAGTCGATTCTCGTGGTGCGCAGTCCGATTTTCGTGACGGTTCCCAGCACGTCGCCTACGATGATGAAATCTCCAATATCGAAGGGCCGATCGAAGTACATGGAGAGGCCTGCGAAGAGATCTCCCAACACCTTTTGAACCGCAAGAGCGGCTGCGACGCCTCCGACTCCGAGCCCAGCGACGATGCTTGTCAGCTCGATGCCCAAGCTGGACAGCACTACGAGCAGGAGCGCCGTCCAGATAATAATCCGGCAGACGAAGCGAATTGCGCCGGCGGCCGTACTGCTGTGGTTGGTGCCCTCTCGCTTGGCCCAAATTTCGAGAAAAGCCTGGATCGACTGCTGGAGCCAAAGGGCGCCCTGGATCCCTAGTAGAATGAAGATCGCCGAGGTGAGGAACTCGCCGGAGCCCCGGTCGAGCCGAACGACCCGTCTCGCCACTGCCGCGCCCGCGGCGAGGTAGGCGAACCAGGTTGAAGTGTCCAATACGCTGATCCAGGCGTCGTCGAGGGCAGTGGTCGTCTTTTGAGCCCAGCGGTGGAGCCGATTGGTAGCAAAGCCCTTGAGGATCCGGAGCACCACTACCGTGAGCAGGAAGATCGCCAGCGCGAGCACCCAGGTTTGCAGTGTATTGCCGAAGATCCTCTGTCCGAAGAATGGAGTGATGGGTTCACTCAGATCGAACTGGAATAGGTCCATGGGGTTTGCTTTCCCAAGCAATGGATATGCCACGTTCCGCCGCGAAATCTGCTAAGCGGTTGATGAGCCCCCGCGCATCCGTTCGAGCACGGCAAGGAAGTCCCGGTCGAGCACGGTTTTTCTTTCGTTGCGGTGGGCCTCGACGATTGCCCGATCGGCCAGCTCGCGCAGATGGTCCGAGAGCACGCTGGCGACTCCGGAAGAGGTGTTCATTGAAGAGCGATCGCGGATGTATCCTTTCAGTTTGCTGACGACGACAAGGACATCGCTCGAAGATCCCTCGCCGGTGAGGAGAGCGGTCTCCTGGCTTGCCGCCTCGCTTGGCTGTACAGTACGCGAACTGACGACTCGTCTTCTCTTCTCCGTTGGGCCGGCTGCGTGCTTTTCGACGGGCGTTTCCTCTTCCGCTCGGGGAGCGACCTGTTTCTCGGCCCAGGCATCTCGATGCCGTGACTCTGGCAGGTGGGCGTCCCAGCAAGGCAACGAGCAGAAGAACAGCGCGGTGCGTTTCTGATTGCAGGTGGATACGCTGCACGTGAAATACTCGGCCTCCCAGGCGATGGGCGTCTTACAAATGCTGCAACGGCGATAGAAATCCTTCATTTTTGGCTCTCTGGCGAGATCTGACCATCCATCGGTTTCGGAAGCGAGCGCCGCGCCCCGGGTCGACCGCGCACGGCTTCCCGAGATGGAGTCAGGGGTTGTCGGTCTCGGAAAGGGGCACTTGAATCAAGGAGACATCGAACCCGACGGGGCTGCTGACCACGAGAGCACCGTAGGCGTGAGTGCCGCCGGGGGCTTGTCCAACGGAGCCCACACTGACGATGCGAACATCGGCGACGACACCATCGAACTGTTCGTGACTGGAACCGCAGATGATCAGATCCCCCGGCTCGTCACCGAGGTTTCTGAGGAGCTCCTCTTCTGTCATCTCACGGGTCAACGATTCCGTGGGATCTCGAGGGCAGCCATGGACTACGAGCATCGTGTGACCGGATTCGAGCGGGAGTCGCGCGATCGGTGGCAGCTTGCTCAGGCGGGCCAGAATGAGCTCGCCCAAATCTTCTCGGACTTCGCGCAAACGTTGAATGCTTTGCTGCTCCGCTTCCGTGCCGCCGGAAAGGGTATTGGGATCGACGCGCGCCAGCGCCTGATCTCCCACCCCCTGGGTGCAGAGGGCGCCTTGGCCGAGGAGCGTCTTCCATACGCGGAGAGGTTCAGGGCCTGGGTAACAAAGGTCTCCACAGACGACCAGTTGGTCGTAGCCGCGGACTCGGCCCTCCTCCAAGATGCGATCGAGGGCTGCGGCGTTGCCGTGGATGTCGGAGATGCAGAGAAAGCGCATGATAGTTCCCGTGTCGAAATGGCCGCTACGTTGCCCGCCCCATGCGGGGCGAGGGGGCGGTCGCCGTCGCTTTTTGCCTGTATTGTGACGCTGAACGCCTTAATGCTTGTTGGCTTCGCATCCTTTTGGGATGCGAAGCGGATAGCTTGAGGAAGATGTTTCAAGGAAGCTGCTTGGCGGCTTCGAGGGCACCATAGCTAAAAATGATATCGGCTCCTGCTCGACGCAGACACATCAGGCTTTCCAGAAGGCAGGCATTGAAATCCAACCAGCCCTTTTCAGCCGCCGCTTTGAGCATGGCGTATTCGCCGCTGACATGATATGCAGCCACGGGCAAGGCGCTGTTTTGACGCACGAGTTGGATGACGTCCGCGAAAGGAAGCCCAGGCTTGACCATGAGCCAATCTGCCCCTTCCCGTGTGTCGAGGGCGATTTCCCGGAGGGCTTCACGACGGTTCGCAGGGTTCATCTGGTAGGTCTTTTTGTCGCCCCCACGGGGCGCTGAGTCGAGCGCATCGCGGAATGGTCCGTAGAAGGACGAGGCGTACTTGACCGAGTAGCTACAGATGGCCGTTTCGTGGAATCCAGCCTCATCGAGAGCGCGACGAATGGCCTCGACACGACCGTCCATCATGTCCGAGGGAGCGACGACATCCGCTCCAGCGCGAGCCTGATTGACGGCCATTCGCGCCAGGATGGGAACCGTCAGTTCGTTGTCGATGCGGCCCTGAGTGACCACGCCATCATGCCCGTCGGAGCTGTAGGGATCGAGTGCCACATCGGTGATGACCAGGATTTCGGGGACCTGCGCCTTGAGTGCACGGATGCAGCGTTGGAGAAGGCCGTCCGGATTTTCTCCTTCGCGCCCCCGAGAATCCTTCTTCTGCTCATCGATGCAGGGAAATAAGGCTACGCCCTTTACTCCGAGGGCGGAGGCTTCTTGGGCTTTGGCGACGATGTCGGAAATTCCGAGCCGGGCGTGGCCCGGCATTGAAGCGATGGGATGGGGGGTCTCGGACTCGTGGACGAACAAGGGCAGAACGAGGTGCTCTGCTTTGAGATGGGTTTCCTGCGTCAGGCCGCGTACGGCTGCGTTTTTTCGGTTCCTGCGAGGTCGCTCCAGCATGTTGTCCCTTGTAACACGAATTGGACGTTCCTTTGACTTGCGTTCGAGCGCAGATCGAGCCAGGGCCAGATGGCCTCGTCGGACGGAGGATGGCTAGCACGTCCGGAGTTGTTTTTGGCGGTCGATTCTGCCCAAGTATTGGCGCTGAGAGCGCTCTTCAGGTAGGGGTGCTGCGACAAATAAGGATGGGAAAAAGATGAGCAGAGCATTGATAGTTGGCGCCGGCGGCGTGGGGCGAGTCGTGGCCCACAAGGCAGCCCAGTTGCCGGAGATTTTTTCGGATATTCTCCTTGCGAGCCGGACAAAAAGCCGCTGTGACGCAATCGCTGCGGAAGTAGCCGAGATGCAGGGACGGACGCTTCGCACCGCGGCGCTCGACGCGGACAATGCGGAAAATACCGTTCGTCTCATCAAGGAGTTCCAGCCACACATCTTGATCAATGTTGCCCTTCCCTACCAGGACCTTGCATTGATGGATGCTTGTCTGGAAACCAAGGTGCCGTATCTGGACACGGCGAACTACGAACCTCCCGATACGGCCAAGTTCGAGTATCGATGGCAGTGGGCCTATCGCGATCGTTTCAAGGATGCGGGACTGATGGCACTTCTTGGTTCCGGTTTCGATCCGGGGGTGACCAATGTCTTCTGCGCCTACGCTCAGAAGAAGCTCTTCGACCAGATCGATACGATCGACATACTCGATTGCAATGCCGGAGATCACGGTCATCAGTTTGCAACCAACTTCAACCCCGAGATCAATATTCGCGAGATCACCCAACCCGGCCGTTACTGGGAGCGCAACGGTGAAGATGGCGAGGGAACACCGGCCGGCGAGGCCGGCGAGGGTCGTTGGAAGCAGATTCCACCCATGAGCATACGGTGGGACTACGATTTCCCCGTTGTCGGCGTGCAGCCCGCCTATCTTCTCTATCATGAGGAGCTTGAGTCCCTTTGTCGGAACATACCAGGGGTCAAGCGAATTCGCTTTTGGATGACCTTTGGAGACTCCTACCTCAAGCACCTCGAAGTTCTGCAAAACGTCGGCATGACCAGCATCGAGCCGGTCGAATTTCAGGGCCAAAAGATCGTTCCGATTCAATTTCTCAAGGCTTTGTTGCCCGATCCGGCGAGTCTCGCAAAAAACTATACGGGAAAGACCTCGATTGGCTGTCTGATCGAGGGCACGAAGGACGGTCGAAAGAAGAAGGTCTTCATCTACAACGTGAGTGACCATAGAGCTTGCTACGAAGAAGTTCGCTCGCAAGCAGTGAGCTATACGACTGGTGTTCCCGCTGTCTGCGGTGCTGCGATGATGCTTACCGGTAAGTGGAACCGAGCTGGAGTCTACAATATCGAGGAGCTCGATCCGGAGCCGTTTTTAGAACTTCTGGCGAAGACGGGTTTGCCCTGGCACGTGCAAGAGCGATGAGGAAACTGGCGTTGAGAGATGGGATTTCCTTCGATCCCGAGAAGCTCCCGAGTCCCTCCTTCATTGTCGATCTGAGCTTGTTGCGGAGAAATCTATCCGTGATTCGGCGGGTTCAGGAGGAGAGCGGGGCAAAAATTTTGCTCGCTCTCAAGGGATTCGCGATGTGGAGTGTTTTTCCGATCGTTCGGGAGTACTTGATCGGGACCACCGCAAGCTCGGTCGCCGAGGCTCGCCTTGGACGGGAGGAGTTTGGGGGGGAGGTGCATGTCTACGCGCCTGCGTACACGCAAAACGACATCGAGGAGCTTTGTTCGATTGTCGATCACATCGTCTTCAACTCGCCCTCCCAATTTCGCAAATATGCCGAGAGGGTGCAAAACGCGAACATCGAGTGTGGCTTGCGGATCAACCCCGAGCACAGAGAAGTGGAGACCGAGCTCTACGATCCTTGTGCCCCCGGTTCCCGTCTGGGAACTCGACGAGCTGCGCTGCAAGGCGCGAACATGACCGAAGAGGACTATTCGAAGCTCAGCGGGCTCCATTTCCACAACCTGTGCGAGAAGAATGTCGATGCACTGGAGCGGACGCTTGTAGCGGTTGAAGAGAAATTTGGTGAGTTTTTGTCGCGGGTTGATTGGGTCAACTTTGGCGGAGGGCATCACATTTCTCGTCCGGACTACGATGTGGCTCGGCTGATCGACCTCGTGCGTCGCTTCCATCAGCGGTGGGAAAAGCAGGTCTATTTGGAACCTGGTGAAGCCGCCGCGCTCAATACCGGCTTTCTCGTCACGGAGGTTCTCGACATCGTCGACGGGCCTTCGGGCGGTTTTCCCAACGCGATCTTGGACACTTCGGCGACCGCCCATATGCCGGATGTCTTGGAAATGCCCTATCGTCCCGAAATTTTAGGTGGCTTCGAGCCCGAAGCGAAGCCTCACACCTACCGCCTTGGGGGATTGACCTGTCTGGCTGGAGATGTGATTGGCGACTGGTCGTTCGAGGAGCCCCTTGAGGTAGGCGATCGCCTCGTTTTCACGGATATGGCTCACTACACGATGGTCAAGACGACAACGTTCAATGGAGTTCGACATCCCAGCATAGCTACCTTCGATCCGGAGACGGATGAGCTGCGGTTGGTTCGCAGGTTTGGCTATGAGGACTACAAGAACCGATTGAGCTAAAAGGCCGTTCCCTATCGTGGCATTCGGCCCCATCTGTGCGAATTCGCCCCATGGCCGTTTCGCGAGAGGCCAATAACGTGAACAATGAGCTCTCCTATCTGGAACACTCATTGCATCGCTGGTTGAGTAACTCTTATGGAAAGGAGGCCCATGAAGCTGCGACTCGACCATCGTTCCTCTCGTATCTCGTTTTCCTTGTTTTCTGGACCGGCGGCCCTCGCGCTGTCGATCGGAGTAGCCTGTCTGGTGGGCGGCTGTGAGAAAGAGCCCGAGCTTCCGGACGTCACGCAGGACAAAGAGCTCCAAGCGAGCGAGACTCCTCCCGCGAAAAGCACTGACGAAGATCCCAAGACGATCGACGATGAGCGGCTAGAGCATGCAGTTTTGCATCGACTGTTCTTGGCCGGCGTCTTTCCGGAAATGCAAGTGGACGTGGAGGCAAAGGATGGTGTGATCAAGCTAAGTGGTACCGCGTTGAGTCTCGGATCCAAGAGGCTTGCCGAAAGCGTCGTTCGACACACCAAGGGAGTGAGCGCGGTCGTCGACAAATTGGTGGTAGAAGCTCCGGAGGTGCCCGACTCGGTCTTGCAGCAGCGCGTGGAGGACGCTCTGTTGTTCGACCCTGCGACCGAATCCTACGAGGTCGAAGTCGAGGTTGAGGACGGCGTTGCAAAACTGACTGGGACAGTTGATTCGTGGGCTGAATTCACTCTTGCCGGGGATGTTGCCGCCAGCGTCAAGGGCGTTGTCGATATCGACAATCAGATCAAGATCGCCCCGCCGGTTGTGAGAGCGAACGGTGAAATCAAGCGAGACATCGAAAACCGGCTCGCCAATGATGTGCTTGTCGACACCGAGTTGCTCAGTGTGAGTGTCGATGGAGGTGTGGTCACTCTGGATGGTGTCGTCGGAAGTGCGGCGGAAAAGGAGCGCGCCATTGCCAAATCCTGGGTGGCCGGCGTCCGGAGGGTCAAAGCCGATGACTTGCAGGTCGAATGGTGGAATCGCGATCGGTTCGAAAGGGCGGGAGCAGATCCCAACAAACCAGATGTCGAAATCAAAAAAGCCGTCGAAAACGCTCTTGAGTTTGACGACCGAATTCAGAGCGAAGACGTGGAGGTCTACGTCGATCGGGGACGTGTGACCCTGACGGGGTCGGTTCCGAGCCTCCGAGACTGGCGCATGGCCGAGCAGACTGCCCGTGATACGTTTGCTGTTGAACGAGTGAGAAACTATCTGGAGGTCGAACCGGAAGAGGAGTTTGGCGATGAGGAGCTCAAGGCGCGCGTCGAGCGCGCCTTGAGCCTCAATCCCTATTTGAGTGACTGGACTGGTGAGGTCATCGTCAACGATGGTGCCGTTACCCTCGAGGGCAAAGTGAACAATGAGATGGAAAAGCGACAGGCCCAAGCCGTCGCGGAGCGGACCCTAGGGGTCGAATACGTCAACAACGATCTCGAGGTGTTCATCCACGATATTGCCGATCTTGCCTTGGAGGACGACATCGAGGAGCAGCTTTTCTGGAATGTCTATGTCGACCAAGAAGACGTCGAAGTTTCGGTGGATCGAGGTATGGTGACCTTGACGGGAACGGTCGACGACCTGCGGGCCTATCGGGCCGCTGCCGATACCGCCCGGGCCGCGGGTGCCGAAGTCGTCTACAACAAGCTCGATATCGAGGAGAAAAAGGCAAGTTGACGGAGAGTTGATTGTCCAGGGCTGCGCGGGCAAGGGTCCTGTGCGGGCAAGGGCCCTGTGCCGGCGCTTTAGGCGTTTGGTCCCAAGTCTACGATAACGTAGCCGCCGCCGCGTTCGTCTTTTTCGATTTCGAGTAACTCCTCCTCGGCGGCGGCCTCGAGCATTTGGTTGAAGCTGCGAAATCCGTGGTAGCTTTCTGAGAAGTTCGGCTGTTTGCGAATGATGGTTTGTTTGACCATTGAGCCCCAGAGTTTTCCGGGCCTGTCCCGCAACATGCGTTCTGCCGTGCCGACGAGGAGATCGATACCTTTTTCGCGCAGCTCTTCTCGCTGGGGGCCGTTGGCTTCTTTGGCTTTCGAGGTCGACCGCTTTTTGCGTGGACGTTTCGGAGCGGCTTCGCGGACGAGTTCGTCGTAGTAGACGAACTCGTCGCAATTGGAGACCAGGAGGTCACTGGTCGAGTTCTTGACGCCAACTCCGACGACGACCTTGTTGTTCTCGCGCAATTTGCTAACGAGAGGGGAAAAGTCACTGTCTCCCGTCAATAGGGCGAAGATGCCAACGTGCGGTTTGGTATGACAAAGGTCCAGGGCGTCGACGACCATACGGATGTCCGCGGAGTTCTTTCCAGATATGGAAACATGCGGGATCTCGATGAGTTCGAAAGAGGCTTCGTGGAGAGAGGCTCGGTCTTTTTTGTAGCGATCCCAGTCACAGTAAGCACGCTTGACGACGACATTGCCTTTGTCGAGTAAACGGGCGAGCACCAGGCCAACGTCGAATCTGACGCGAGCATCTTTCGCGCCGAGCGCAATGTTCTCGTAGTCAGCAAAAACGGCGATCGTCGGCGTCTCGTCGGTCATGGTTTTCCTCGGTACCATGCTCCTGCGGCCGAGCCTACCAGGACGCGCTTGGTCACCTCCGGTAGGGCCTAGAGATGCGTTTCAGGGCATCCGTCTGTGGCGGAGAAAAAGCGGTGGAGCCAAGGGTCACAGGAGGAAGGAGACGCCGACCGAAAGGTACGGATAGCCGGCGCGAAGAGTTAGAGTTGCCCGTTCAGAGAAGTGGTAGCGGCCCCCAATCTGGAACAGGGGAAAGACGCCGGCCCCGACGGTTCCGTCCAAGTCACGAAACTGGAGATAGGTACCGATGCCAGGCTCGCCGAAAATACTCCAGCTTTCGGTGAGGAAGAAGTTCCACTGAAAGGCAAAGGGAACGTAGAGATAGCTGGATGGTCCTCCCGCCCCTGCTACCCTGACGCAGATGCGCTCGTTGCCGGAGCCCACATACTCGGCACACTCACCGGCCACGGCGCCACCACTACCGTGATGAAGAAGGTCGAGACCAACCCCAAGTGCGACGCTTTCATTGACGCCCGTGATGAGACCATCTTCGGCAATCAAAATCGAGGCCCGGAGCCCGCCACCGATCCCAGCTCCCCAGGCGTCCCCTGGAGGAAGCAACCACCCCAAGGCAAGATGCGGCTCGAGTTCGACCGCGTACCTGGGATGTCTGGTGTCGATATCGATGATGGATTGAGCGCGACCCGATGACGAAAGCAGAGATAAGGTAGCCGTGCTGAGCACGAAGACCGTGATTGATCTGAGACTCGTTATCATGTTGCCAGGCTCCTTCTACTCGCAGCGGTGCGTGCCGCTCCCGCTTCCCGTGTGGCTCAGGCCTGGTGGGCAGGTGAAGTCACAATCGCTGACTTGATTGCAAGTGAGCTCGACCTCACAGGGGCCATCGCACTCGACTTCGCAACGGCTGACATTGTCACAGGTCACGGAACAGTCGTCTTCACACGTGACGTCACAAAGGGCCGTCTGACTGCAGTCGACCTGGCTATTTTCGCCGACCTGGACTGTGCACTCACTGACGTCGGAGCAATCGTAGAGGCAATCGGGACCGCACTCGGACGCGCATGATGGTACGCTGTGGCAATCAATGTTGCTGTTCGCGCCGCTATAGCTCGAACAGTGATTCGTATCATTGCATTCGAACGTGCAATCATCGTCGCAGACGACGCCACAGGCCTCGGCCGTCTGCGCACAACTGACGTCGCAACTCGCCGCGCCACAGGCAATAAAGCACTCATTTTCGCCAAAGCAGTCGCAGTTTCCTCGTTCATCGCAGTACCCCGTCCACGGTCGACACGCTGTGGCTGCGAGGAACAGCCCGACGCTGACGAGCAGCAGACCCGAAGAGAGCGTGCTGCGCGGCATTTGGTGATGCTGTTTTCTTGAGCTAATCATGCAACGGTACTTTTTTATTCTGAGTAGAGCGCGAAGCTGCTTGGGTCAAGGTGGCCCTGATTTCCAGCAACCTTTATGAATGCATCTCGGAGCGCTGGAAAGAGGAGAAGTGCAGGCCATCTCGCTACTTTCACTGCGACGAGAATTGTGCACGGTTGCCCTGACGGGCCGTGGAACTAGCGTTCTTACGGCCTTTCGTTCACCTTGGCGTGACGCCCCTTTGCATAGACCGCTCTTCTGGGAGGTTGCTTTGAATTTGCGAGCACTATCGACTTCACTTTTTGCGCTTGTATTAGGTTCTTGTTGTGATCCT